>JBDSXW010000093.1:0-2576 GCA_039925965.1 Chitinophagaceae bacterium | reverse complement strand
CTTCCCATTCCGAACAGAGAAGTTAAGACCCCCATGGCCGATGGTACTGGATTTAGTTCTGGGAGAGTAGGTAGCTGCCATATTTATTAAAAAAACCTTACAGTTTATCTGTAAGGTTTTTTTTTGCCCGGAAGCGAGCAAACGGCTTGGGCTTACATAACCTCGGGCAGGGCAATGGGTACAGTGGGACTTAGGGTATGGGAGGACAGATGGTAACTGGGCAAAATATATGAGCGAAGTTGTCTGATTTTTAGATAAATAGATGCTTGCTCAATAGTAGTATTTAGTTGAACGGAGCGTCGCCACCGATGCTCCATCAGGGTTCGGCTTTCGCCGGTCGACAGAGAAAAACGGTGCAAATTTTTACCAGGGGAAGTAATGCGGAAGATCCCAAATGGGGGGCATTAAAACTGCGACAGCTTTTTGCAGGTATCCACGAACTCATTCCAAAGCTGATCTACAATAACAGCAGCTGGAAGAATATCATTTAAGAGAGCACTTACCTGGCCAATTTCTAATTCCCCTTCATCAAGGTCACCGGCAAACATCCCTGTTTTAGCACGTGCCCTGCCGAGTATTTGCTGCATTTCTTCGTTGGTGGCTACTTTTTGCTCCGCTTCGGCAACCTGCTGGTAGAATTTATTTTTAATCAGTCTCACCGGCGTTAGCTGTTTCATGGTTAAAACCGTGTCGCCTTCGGCACTGCTGATAACTGCATTTTTAAAATTGATATGGGATGAAGCTTCTTCGCTGGCCACAAAACGGCTACCGATTTGTACGCCTTCAGCTCCCAACGCAAAAGCGCCTGCCATTTGTCTGCCGGTAGCGATGCCACCCGCGGCAATGACAGGGATATTTACTGCATCCACTACGGCTGGAATGAGCACCATCGTAGTTGTTTCTTCCCGGCCGTTATGTCCCCCGGCTTCAAAGCCTTCTGCCACCACTGCATCACAACCAGCTTCCTCACTTTTTTTTGCAAATTTGCTGCTGCTGACCACGTGCACTACTATAATGCCTTTTTCTTTTAAGATGGCAGTCCAGGTTTTTGGATTTCCTGCGCTGGTGAAAACAATTGGAACATTTTCTTCAATAATAATCTGAATATGCTGGTCAATGTCCTTGTATAACAAAGGCAGATTAACGGCGAAAGGCTTACTGGTTGCAGCTTTGCATTTTTGAATATGTTCTCTTAAGACTGTGGGATACATACTTCCTGCACCGATGATTCCAAGGCCTCCGGCGTTGCTGACAGCACTGGCCAGTTTCCAGCCGCTTGCCCAAATCATCCCGGCCTGGATAATGGGGTATTGAATATTAAAGAGTTCTGTAACACGGTTGGTAAACATTTTGCCTAAGTTTGAGTACAATAGAATCTGGCAGCGATGGTAGCTGACCTCAAATTTATAGTGGAACCGCTAGATATAAAGGTGTGGCTGGTAATTATTAAAAATGGCCAGGAGATCGGCTGCAGAATGGAATTCCGAAAGAAGCTGATAGTGCTTTTGGGCGAAGTGCATGTATGGATATTTAAAGGACGTGTACAGCTACGCCATCGGGATGGATTGGTTGAAATCTATTTTAAGAAACAACTGGTAGGCACCGTTCAATCGGAAGTTTTTATGAAAATGCTGAATGCGCGGCAGTAGGGTGAATAGAATTGTACGGATGCGGTGATTATGAACAACCCAATTGATTACCTAATTATCTGTGTCGTGCGCAGCATTGAAATTATCCGAAATCAATCTCAGTATTATCTCCAATGTTCAGGCTTCTGCTCAATCCTTTTACATCCGCATCGCTGCCAATCAGTGAATTATCCAGCACCACTTCGAAGAGGTTGGTGTAGCTACCAATAATACTGTCGCGAACCAACGAGTATTGTACTGTAGTATTGCTGCCAATAGCTACATGCGGCCCAATAATGGCATTTTTAATTACGCACCCCGTAGCGATGCTTACAGGCGGGATGATAATTGTATTCTCGTAGTTATGTTTTGTCGGATTTACATTACCGCCAAACTTTTTCAGCAGGGTAGCATTGCTCTCCAGAAGGGTCTCTTTTTTACCGCAGTCGAACCAATTCTTTACTTTAAATGACTTGAATTTTGCACCCTGTTGAATCATGCATTCCAGGGCATCGGTAAGATTGTATTCGCCATTAGTTTTTATCTCATCGCTGAAAATTTTATTGAGGCAGGTGAATAAAATTTTCGTTTCCTTTATTTTATACAAACCCACCAGGGCCATATTGCTTTTTGGGATGGCCGGTTTTTCTACTACGTGCTCCACAAAGCCATCATAACCAATTTCAGCTACCCCAAAATTTCGGGGATCATCCACTTTTTTTACGCCGAGCATACTGACTGGGCTATTAACCACTTCTTTTACATCGAATTCGCAAATGGTATCGCCGAGTACTACGATCACCTCGTCTTTTCCTACAAGATCTTTAGTAAGTTTAATGGCATGACCGGTGCCTTGCCGCTCATTCTGGTATACAAAATGAGTAGTAAGGTGGGGGTAAGTAGTTTTTACATAGTCGTTTATTTTTTCGCCCAGATAGCCAACAATAA
>JBDSXW010000092.1:0-3898 GCA_039925965.1 Chitinophagaceae bacterium | reverse complement strand
TACCTTTTTTACTATTCCTATTTCTAAGTTTCTTATCATTTTCAATGCATGCCCAGCAAACTGTGTCAGGGAGAGTTGCCGCAGGTGATAGCTCCATCTCCGGTGCATCTGTAATGGTAAAAAACTCTAAACAGGGCACCACTACGGATGCCTCCGGTACTTACAGCTTAACGGTGCCATCAGGAGCAGTATTGGTGTTTAGTTACCTGGGGTTTGCCGACCAGGAAATTTCCGTTGGCCAACAAAAAACAATCAACATTTCATTGGTAAGCCAGGTTGGGCAGCTTAGTGATGTGGTGGTGGTTGGCTATGGCTCCCAAAAGAAAGCAACCGTAACCGGTTCGATCTCAGTAGTAAAAGGTAACGATATTGCGAAGAGCCCCCAAGCCAACCTGTCAAATTCCCTTGCGGGAAGAGCATCGGGCATCATCTTAAATAACCGTGCCGGTGAACCCGGTTATGATGGGTCTAGTATTTATATCCGTGGACTTGCTACTACCGGTAATAACGATGTATTGGTAGTGGTAGATGGTGTTCCTGGCCAGATCGGTGGGTTGGAAAGATTGAATCCCAACGATATCGAAAGTATTTCTATATTAAAAGATGCATCGGCGGCGATCTACGGAAGCCGTGCGGCTAACGGTGTTATCCTGATTACTACAAAGCGCGGCCAATCTGGTAAACCTGTTATCTCTGCCAGTTTTAACCAGGGCTTTTCTTCACCCACCAGGTTGCCAAAAATGGCGGACGCTGCCACCTATGCACAGATAAGTAACGAAATCGCTTATTACAATAACAAAGCCGGTGGTATGAACCAACAATACAGCGATGCTGATATTGAAAAGTTCCGCAATGGAAGCGATCCGCTCAACTTCCCCAATACCGATTGGAAAAAAGCCACACTGAAAAACACGGCCCTGCAAAACCAGGCAAATGTTTCGGTGACCGGCGGTTCAGAAAATGTAAAATATTTTGTTTCGCTCGGCTCATTGTACCAGGATGGCCTGTATAAAAACAGCGCCACCAACTACAAACAATATAGTTTCCGTTCTAACATTGATGCCAATGTTACTAAAAACCTGAAGATAGGTTTATATCTTTCAGGCCGTGAGGAAGACAGGCAATATCCTACTTCCAGCGCCGGTAATACTTTTCGGTCTATTTACAGGGCTTATTCAACACTCCCCGCTTTTTATCCAAATGGCCTGCCATCAAGAGGTATCGAAGGATCGAACCCTGCCGTTTTAGGCACTAATATCGGTGGCTTGTCAAAAAATCCTATCCAGGTTTTTAATGGTATTTTGAAAGGCAGCTATGCCATTTCAGCTGTTCCGGGTTTATCAATCGATGGCTTTGTTGCGGTTGATAAATCCTGGAATATGAACAAGACCTTTTCAACACCTTACCTGCTGTATGCTTATGATAAAAACACCAACACTTACATACCCGGTATTGTAGGTGGATCTAACAACCTGGCTACCTTAACGCAGAGCCAGTATTCACAAACACAGGTTACTTCTAATATCAAATTAAATTACCAGACCAGCTTTAGTGGCCATAATATCAGTGCATTTGCCGGTTATGAGCAGAGCGAGATCAGGAGTGAAACATTCGGGGCGTTCCGCCAAAATTTCCCAACGGTGCAAACACCGGAATTATCACAGGGCGGTACCGCAGCTACTGATCAAACAAACTCTGGAAGCAGTTACCATTTTACCCGCCAAAGTTTTATCGGCAAAGCCAGCTATAACTATGTTGAAAAATACCTGTTAGATGTGCAAATGCGTATTGATGGTTCATCTACATTCCCTACTGAAAACCGTTACGGATACTTTCCATCAGTTTCAGCAGGATGGCGTGTTTCAAAGGAATCTTTCTTTCATGTGGATGCCATCGACAACCTGAAATTAAGGGCATCTTATGGCCTGTTGGGAAATGATAATGTTGGCCTGTTCCAATACCTCAATAATTATTCATTCAATAGCCAACTCGTATTGGGTGGATCTATAGTTCCCGGCATCGATCTTACAAAGCTGGCCAATAGTAAAATTCATTGGGAAAGCGCTAAAAAACTGGATATCGCCCTGGAAGGGACTTTCCTGAAAAATTTCAACATGGAGTTCATTTACTTCCAGCAAAAACGTTCTAACATCCTCGCCGTAAGAAATGCATCTATTCCAAATGTATCTGGTATTGTAAATGCATATGGATCAGATCCGCTGGTGCCCTCTGAAAATATTGGCCGGGTCAACAGCAATGGTATAGAAGCTACACTGGGGTATACCAAAAGGCAACAAGCCTTTACATGGGGCGTGTCTGGCAACTTTACCTATGCCAAAAACGAAGTGATCTTTATTGACGAAGCCTCTGGCATTTTACCTTATCAAAGCCAAACAGGGCATCCTTTAAATACTTACCTGTTGTACACATCCACCGGTATTTTTCGCACTGCGGATGACATTAATAAAACACCGCACCTTAGTGTAGCACAACCCGGTGACCTAATTTATCAAGACTATAATGGAGATGGTAAAATAACTGCGGACGACCAGGTACGTTCCAAGTATGGGAACATTCCGCAGATGACCTACGGTCTGGTATTGAACGGCTCTTTTAAAAATAAAATTGATATCGCGATTGTGTTTTCCGGACAGGCGCAGGTTAGCCAGTATGTGTTAGCAGAAAGTGGTACCGTGGGTAATTTTTATAGCACCTGGGCCGATAACAGGTGGAGCCCGACAAATATCAACGGCGCTTATCCAAGGGTTGATACAAGATCTTCTGCCTCTGTAAATGGCGGTCAATATAACAGTACTTTTTGGTTGAACGATGCCTCTTTTCTCAGGTTGAAAAATATTGAACTGGGTTATAACATTGGTGGCAACTGGTTGTCGAAAGCTAAAATACAAAACGCCCGTTTGTATGTGAATGCATTCAATGTGTTTACGATTACAAAAGTTAAAGATTACGATCCTGAAGGAAACAGCGGAAGTGGACAGTTCTATCCACAACAGCGTATCATTAATGTAGGTGCTAACATTCGTTTCTAATTAAAAAATCATTCCAAAATGAAAAGATATAGTTTGATAAATTGCCTGGCGCTTGCAGCACTTGTGTTGATGGCATCCTGCAAAAAAGACCTGCTCGATATTACACCAACAGACCGTGTTTCTGAAACGGCCCTGTTGAGTGATTCTTCTTTGTTTGAAGATTTTGTGGTGGCCCGTTATATCGGCACCAAACTCCAGGATAAGGAAGGTGACGGTACCAACCCGGGCTTTGGCCGCGGCTTTGAATATGCCATGTGGAGTTCGCTTACCGACGAATCTATTTACAATAATGACGATGCTACCTGGCTCATACAACGGGGCTTGCTGGCGCCCGAAAACTTAGGGAATGCCGGTGTGTTGTGGGGCAGAAGTTACCGCGGCATTCGCGAGTGTAATTTTGCTTTGGCAAACATTGCCAATGTGCCGATGAGTGAAGGCCACAAACAGTTGCTGAAAGCTGAAATTCGCTTCATTCGTGCATTTCGTTACCAGGACCTGATCCGCAACTATGGCGGGATAGTATTAATGGGAGACAAGGTGTTTAATCTAGATGATAACCTGCAGGATGCATCACTGTTTACCCGCAGTACTATTAAAGAATCTATGGCGTATGCAATGTCGGAACTCGATGCCGCAGCTACTGATCTTCCAATAAATTATAGTGATAGCTGGAAAACCGGCCGTGCAACCAAAGGCGCTGCCCTCGCTTTAAAATCAAGGCTGGCACTATATGCCGCCAGTCCATTGTATGCTTCAGGTACATGGCAGGATGCTGTTACTGCAGCGCAAGCTGTCATCAGTCTTAATAAATACAGTCTTTTCCAGGGCGGCTATGGTGCCTTGTTCCT
>JBDSXW010000091.1:0-10299 GCA_039925965.1 Chitinophagaceae bacterium | reverse complement strand
CTCTCTGACCCTCCCGGGAGTCTCTCTGACCCTCCCGGGAGTCTCTCTGACCCTCCCGGGAGTCTCTCTGACCCTCCCGGGAGTCTCTCTGACCGAGGGACTACACTGTGGGGAACAGACCTTGATTTATGGGCGCTTAACCCCAGTCTTTTATTTTCAGCTGGCTGAAAAAATCTACTTCTTCTATTTCACGTACGCCGCCGGGCGGCAGGTCGCCCAGGGCGAGGTCTTCGATGGAAAGCCGTATGAGTCGCTTCGTGCGGTGGCGCAGGGCGTCGGTCATTTTTCGTACCTGGTGAAACTTGCCCTCTGTAAGGCTGAGCCGGAGCCAGGTATGGGGCAAGCCTTCATTAAATTCGTCGATGCGGTCAGGCAAGCCTGCGGGCCGCTCCACGATAGCTGCTTCACAGGGCGCCGTAATGTATTGACCGCCGCCTTTGATGCGGATGCTGACACCCGTGCGCAACGCATGCAGGCTTTCAGGCGTTACCTCCCATCGCACCTGCACCAGGTAAGTGCGCCTATGCGGTTCTTTGCTTTCGAACAACAATTTGGTCACTTTTTTATTGGTAGTCAATATCAGCAGCCCCTCGGAACAATTGTCGAGCCGGCCAATAGCGTGTGTTCCTTCCGGAAAATCAAAATCGAGTTCGCCGAGTAGGCCTACTTTATCAGGGCTCACAAATTGTGAGACCATATTGTATGGTTTATGGATGATGAAATAGCGGTGATTTATTACTGGGTCAATGGTCATTGGGTCAAGCGGTCATTTGTCAAAATTTGTTGGCCTTCGGTCATTAAATGCCTGGTTGTTATATTTGAATCCGGCGGCGCCAAATATCATGCAAAAGCATCAGAATTTGAGGAGTACCTGCGCAGACGGACCTGTGTGTTGCCTGTGTCCCGAAGGGCACCATGAATGTTTCGGCTGACTCGATGCACTCTCCATGAGTTCCTCAGCTTTGGAAGCTCCCCGACAACAACGACGAAACCTAAAACTGCGAAACAGCGTAGGTAATGGTGTTTTAAAGGCTAAACTAAAAAATCATTTACTCACTTGTAAGGTTTCCGGGTTTTCTCCGACAAAATAAAAAGCCACTGCAAAAATGCCCATATTTATTCTATGGGATTACTAAATAGGAGAGATACTATAAAATGGCCGGAGCGCAAGAAACAATACCTTTTACCGCCGAATTAAATGCACAGCCACACCTGTGGGTGGATGCTTATGCAGATTATCTGTACAGCTATGCTATGTGCAGGATAAAAGATGAAGAGTTAGCCAGGGATTTGGTACAGGAAACATTTTTAGCCGCGCTGGAAAAAGCCGATAAATTTGGGGGGAGAAGTTCGGAAAAGACCTGGCTTACTGCAATCCTAAAATATAAAATCATTGATGTTTATCGCTCCCGGTCCAGGAGTTTTTCAGACGACCCAATCCGGGATTGTACCAGCAAGGGCAAGACCTTTTTTCAAGAAGACGGACACTGGAACTTAGAGGACCGGCCACACCCATTTGGTATAGAGGAGGCAAACAAATTAGAAAACAAAGAACTACAGAAGGCCTTGCTACACTGCCTGCAAAAATTGCCCGCGCTTTGGATGACGATTTTTACGATGAAATTTATGGAAGATGTGCTGGCACATTCAATTTGTGAACAGTTAAACCTGAGTTCTGCCAACTACTGGGTAATAATACATCGAACCAAAATAAACCTTAGGGCCTGTCTTCAGAAAAACTGGCCTTAGTCATATTCCCGAGATGAGTAAAAAGAGAAAAATTGCAAACAACTGCGAAAAGGCAACTTTTCTTATCGAGAAAAGTTTGCTCGGCCCCTTATCCCAAAGGGACAATTTTTACATGGGCCTGCACCTGAAGGGCTGCGATGTGTGCCGTATCTACCAGGTTCAGAGTATGGGAATTAATTATCTGGCCAGTCAGCTTCTTAGTGAAACGGCAGCGCCTCTGAAGCTTGATGATGACTTCAAAAAAAAGCTGCATCTTAAAGTAAATGAAGCACTGAGGAAAGGTTGATTGCCATTTTTTATAAAAGTTGCACAAGGTTCAACTACAATTGCGATAAATAAAAATACATAAGCGTGTAAGGTTTTGTCTGTTTATGCTACCAAGTGAAAAACGATGTCGTTTTTTCTAAAAAACTTGATATGCAAAAAGCAATTCATGATTCCAAAATAAAGCAGGCAAAACAAATCGAGAGAATAGGTGCCACTGTTACACGTTACGGCCTGGCAATCGTGCTTATCTGGATCGGTATCTTAAAATTTACAGTGTATGAAGCCGATGGTGTGCAACCACTCGGAGAACATAGCCCATTTCTTTCATGGATCGTTCGTTTGCTGGGTGCAAATGGGTTTGCCAGTTTGCTGGGTGTAATTGAGATTGCCCTTGGATTACTTATTTGTTGCAGGGTATTTGCACCAAAACTTTCCGCATGGGGCAGCATCGGCGCCATTATAACCTTCTGCATTACTATCACATTTTTATTATCTACTCCTGGTGTAATACAGCAGGGATACGAATTTCCATTTATCTCGCCCATGCCAGGGCAGTTTCTCATAAAAGATTTCGTATTACTTGGAGCAGCTATATATACTACTGGCGAAGCACTGTCAGCAGTGGCTATGCGGCGGGCGGCAAATAACATTACCACAAACGGCCAACAGTAGATTTTTCAATTCAAAAAATATCAACCCATTATATCAATATTAAAAATAAAAACATGAAGAAGATAACCAATAGTGTGCGCCTGATAGTAATCGGAGGCTTGCTGACTTTTACGGCGTGTAAAAAACACACCGATAGTAACAACGATATTACAGGCTACCTGTACACAACCACCAATGGCGAGAGTACCAATAGTGTTGTAAGATTTACCCGCCATAACGACGGCTCAATTACCGATGAAAAAGCCTATACCACCAATAGTTTGGGCGGCGCGAATGTGGCTGCCGGTGGTGACGCACATGGCGATTTTGATTCGCAGGGCGGTGTGCAAATAATTGGCAATTACCTGCTTAATGTAAACGCAGGCGGCAATCAGATTTCAGTGTTTGGGCTTGACAGAACAAACGGGGACCTAAGTTTCAAGAACAATGTTGCTTCCGGAGGAACGCGGCCGGTAAGTATTGCGTACACTAAAAAAAGCGGCAGTACAGATGAATATTGGGTGGTAGTAGGTAACCAGTGGAATAATCCAAATGTTCAGAAGGATGGAGCGGCCATTCAACGTTATCCTAACAATGCTTTTTACCTGCAGAACCTTGCGCTGCCTGATGCCACAGACGACCAGCGGAATATTCAAATCTTTACTTTTAACAGTGCCACAGGCATCCTGACAAGTGTGGCCCAACTGGACAAATATGTTAGAGAAAATGGGGGCCCGTCATGCGTTGCTTTTAGTGCAGATGGCACTAAACTGGCAGTCGGAACCTGGGGTATTGCTCATTTTGATACGCAGGTTACCTCGCTTGCAGAACAGCACCCGAGCAGGGTGTACGTGTACAATTTTACAAACGGAGCAGTAAGTGGTAAAAGATATTTTGAAGAAGCAGGTATTTCTGGTACTATCGGCTTTACCTGGGATAAAAGCAGCAATTCAAAACTATATGTTTCCAACTTTAACCTTATCCCCGCGAAGCAAAATAATAGCGTCACCATGTTGACAGACAATGGATCCGTTGTAACAAAAACTGGCAATTCTGGGACTACACCTGCAACTGCAATTAATGAGGCCTGTTGGGCGACGCTGAATCCAATTGGAGATAAACTATATGTTGCCAGTTTTCAAACGAACTTAGTATCTACTTTTTCGGTAGCCACGTCTGGAATTAGTTATGCTTCCAATGAAACCAGGAAAGATCTTGCCCCTCATGGTGATTCTAAAGAACTTTGGGTATCGCCAGACAATCGTTTTTTATATAATACCGGTGCGCTGCAATCTTTTTCAATAAACAGGTTTGATGTAAGCGGCAATAATATTGTTTACCAGAAACAAACCATTCTGGCAACAACTGCAGACGGTAAGGGCATTGTTGGGAAATATAACTTTCTGGGCCTGATGGGTTTTGATATTGTACGATGATTTTTTTGTAGGTTGAATGGCTCTCCAGCAATATGTCCTGCCCTACAATGGGGCGGGACGTTTGCATTGAATGGCGAGGTGTTTGAGTATATGTGGGTTTTTATCCTTGATAAACCAGGAAAAGCCGGCACATTGCAGGGAATCACGATGCATGTGTGGGCCGCTTGGGAAACGCTGGATTACAATCTCCATTCCATATGGTTTCAGTCCGGTGTTCGTGGCTGCGTCGTGGTTTAACCGCAAGATCCAAAATAGTCAACATTGGTGCTGCTAAAACCCCCGCCCGTGACAAGAACCCGTAAACCCGTAAACTTGTGAACCGGCAACCCGCCACTGGCAACTCACGAACTCGCCACTGCATCTGCAATTTTCAGCACCCAAAAAGATAAAAGCTACTTTCGCCCCAATTTATCTGTGCTATGACTTTTAATGATTTGAATCTGAATGCCTCTTTGCTGAATGCTTTGGGCGACCTGGGCTATACCAAACCGACTACCATCCAGCATAAAGTATTTTCTGTAATGATGAGCGGGGTAGATGTATGTGGCATCGCGCAAACAGGTACCGGTAAAACCATTGCCTACCTCTTGCCCGCCCTGCGGCAATGGAAATTCAGCAAGGATAAATCGCCGCAGATTTTGGTGATTGTACCTACCCGGGAACTGGTAGTGCAAGTGGTGGAAGCGGTTGAAAAACTCACCACCTACATGAGCGTTATATGCATAGGTGTGTATGGCGGTGTCAATATCAACCCCCAGAAAGCGGCAGTGGAAAATGGGGTAGACGTATTGGTAGCCACACCAGGCAGGCTATTCGACATCATTATGAGCGGTTCTTTGAAAACAAGAAATATTAAAAAATTAGTGATCGATGAGGTGGATGAAATGCTGAACCTCGGCTTTCGCACCCAGCTCAAGAATATCCTTGACTTGTTGCCCGCCCGCCGCCAGAATCTGATGTTTTCGGCCACGATTACCGACGATGTGGAGCTGCTGATGGATACCTATTTTAATAACCCGGTGCGCATTGAAGCAGCGCCCACAGGCACTCCGCTCGAAAACATCAACCAACTGGGTTATGAGGTCCCCAATTTTTATACCAAGGTGAACCTATTGAAATTACTGTTGACTACTGACCCCGAAATGACCAAAGTGCTGGTATTTGCCGCCACCAAAAAACTGGCAGATGACTTGTACGAACAACTGGAACCCAACTTTCCGGAAAGGGTAGGCGTGATCCACAGCAACAAGGAACAAAACCACCGGTTCAATACAGTGAAACAGTTCCAGGAAGGCAGTTACCGCTTTATTATCGCTACCGATATCATTGCCCGTGGGCTGGATATTGCCGAGGTTACGCATGTCATCAATTTTGATACGCCTGAAGTGCCGGAAAACTATATCCACCGCATTGGCCGTACCGGCCGCTACGATAAAAAGGGTATCGCCATCACGTTTATCACCCCAAAAGAAAAAGAAAACCAGGACCGGATCGAAGCCCTGATGCAATACCAGATCCCCATTGCTCCGCTACCTGCCGGCCTGGTGATCAGCGACGTCCTCACCGAAGACGAGAAGCCCAAAGTATTCATGAAGATTATCGATACCAAGACCCCGAAAAAAGAGGCTGTAGGTCCTGCTTTTCACGAAAAATCTGCCAAGAATAGCAAGGTGAATTTTACCACCAGCCGTAAGGATAAGATGATGAAGAAGTATGGTAAGCCAAAGACCAGGGGGCAGAAAAAGTAGATTCTGAGCTATTTTTTTATAGTTGTCGACCTGATTCTTCACGATTTAAACTGGCGTTTTATAAAAATCTGCCTGCATTTCATCTTTCTAAGAAAAGTCTTGATATTATACTTTTCAAGTGACAAAAACGTCAATTGATCACCTTGCCTATTTTTCGCCAATTACTAAAAATCTACCTGGTATTCATTTGATAATAAACAAAGTGTCGGCGGAAAATCCGATGAATCCGCTTCATTAGTGTATCCAGCATTCACTGTTCTGGCCCTTGCACGCTAATAAATGGGAACTGATGCAAAACATATCAGTAAGCTTGTAACCTGCTAAAATCAGCATCATACTATATCCCCAGCAATTGAGGTGCGGCAATTTCCATTGAAGTATGCCCGCCACAGCCTTTCTAAAAAAGGAAGTACAAACTTTTTGTTGTCAGCAAATTTGCCTACTTTACCGCACAGAAAATTTAACAAACCTTTACCTTGTTCTATCTATGGTGCCGGTCGGAACCTAAACCTTCGGGTCGGCTTAGGATTGAAAATTGTCAGTCGCTTTAGATCGTTACAATCAAAAAATACACTACACCCAACTCACATCGATCTCCTTACAATACTCCGCGTGCATTGTTGTCGGCTGAATGGTCAGTCGTTTTATTAATTATTTTATCAATAAACAAAATAAACATGAGAAAATTTACATTTGGGTTGCCTGGAAAATGGCAGGGGTTGATGAGGAAAGCTGGATTATTATTAATTCCACTTGTTTCGTTTATATCATCGCAAACCAACGCTCAAACCAATATTGCTAATTATGCATTTTCGAGCAGTATGGGTAATACATATACTCCAATTATTGGTGGAACTACCGTCCATTCCGGTACTTATGACGACGCAGTTTCTGCCGCAATTACAATGGGAGGAACGTTTCCGTTCGGCGGAGCAAATATCACTTCCTGTTATATTAGCACCAACGGATTTATAACTTTTGGTGCTGCACCTACCAGTAGTACTTACACGCCATTAAGTACGGTGAGTAGTATTGCTGGTGCGGTATCGCCCTATGGTCAGGATGCCGGTGGGTCAACAGTTGCCGGTGCTGTTCCTCTGATCAGCTATTTAAATACCGGTACTGACTTTATCGTTCAGTATGCAGACCATGCGAATTATTATAACAGATCTACAGAAAAGTTGAATTTTCAAATAAGGCTAACCTATGCTACCGGAGAAATTAATATTATTTATGGCACCTGCACTAATCCGAGTACTGTTTCTACAAGCGGCACAGCTCCGCAAGTAGGTATACGTGGCAACAGCTCCACATGGGCAGATAATGTAAATAACCTTTTGGTAGGTAATGTGCCTGCTGCAACTACCTGTGATTGGTCAAATGCAGTATCTGGTAATGCTAATTCAAGTGCTATGTTATATTCAGGCACAACTAATGGAAATGTGAAAATACCAGCAGGCCTTCAATATTCATGGACGCCACCGGGCATTGCTCCAGTTCGCACTTTTGCAGCAACATCGGCCATTACATCTAGTGGCGCTACTATTACCTGGACTGCCCCAACAGGTGCGACTCAATATAATGTACGTTACCGGATTCCCGGTACTTGCACCTGGACTAATTTTTCCGGAAACCCGGTGGCAGCTGCCACTGCTTCGTTATCTGGTTTAGCACCGGTCACATCTTACCAGGTTCAGGTTCAGGCATCTAACGGAACTACGAATTCCATTTGGAGCCATATACCTACTTCTGCTGCTGGTGCAGGTTTAAACGGATATACTGCCACCGGTACTTTTACAACGCTCAATAACGCCTGTTCAGGCACTCCTTCTGCAGGAACCATATCAGGTCCTTCCCTTGCTTGCAGCGGGCAGCCGTTCAACTTAGTAAGCACGGGTACCACTGTTGCGTCTGGCTTAAAGTTTTCGTGGCAAAAATCTTCTGATGGGGGTGGTACATGGGTTAACTTAAATAATACAGCTACAGTAACAACCCCCTACGCTGTTGCTCAAACAGTTGCCACATCGTACCGGCTTGTTGATACCTGCACTAATTCAGGGTTATCGTCTATTAGTAACGTTATTGACATTGCCATGAATACGGCTCTTAATTGTTACTGTGTATATGCTGCTTCCAGTAGCAGCTCTTATTTTGATGCTTTTGCAACAACCGGCGGGTCAACCAATATTTCGAATACCGCTTCTGGCTTTGCGACTGGCGGGTACCAAAATGCCACAGGTATGATAGTAACACAAGACCAGGGCGGCACCATCAATTTTACCACTACTTTGGTAGGTACCACCGTTGGCGTAGCCATTTGGGTAGACTGGAATGATGATGGAATTTTTGATAATACAACAGAAAGGGTTTACAATACCGCAGCTTATGTTTCTACAGCGTCCGGAAGTTTTATTGTTCCCGCGTCTGCTTCTGCTGGAAATCATAGGATGCGTATCGCTATGGATTATAATGCTACCAGTCCAAGTGCCTGTGGTCCATCATCAGGCAGGGGAGAAGCTGAAGATTATACGCTAAAGGTTACGCTTGCGGCACCTTGTAGTGGCACGCCAGCAGGTGTTGCCATAACCCCTGCAGCAGTTACCGTTTGCGGTACCGGCGGGGCTACCTTCTCTGCAACCACAACATCTCCTGGATCAGGTTTTACCTATTTGTGGGAAAGTAAGCCAGGTGGAACTAACTCATGGGCTCCTATCGCAGGGGCAACTTCCAGCACTTATACTGCTACCGGCGTATCGGGTAACACCGATTACCGTTGTACGATAAGCTGTTCTGGCAGCCCTTCAGTTTCCAATACTGCAGCCATTACAGTTAGCTCTATTCCGGTAAATGATGACTGTGCCAATGCTTTAACGGTTACCGTTCAAAATTATGCAGCCTCTTGCAGCGGTACGGCTTCCATAAATACAACTTGTGCGACCTTCTCATCGAATACTTCTAACTCATGGTTCAGTAGCCAGGATGATGACGTTTGGTATAAATTTCAGGCTACTTCGGCAAGTGGTTCTATCAATTTGTCTAATGTTATATTTACATCGGGTGTGCCCGTTAGTATTGGTGTTTCGTTTTACAATGACAGTTCAGATTGTTCCAAAGTGAATTCAGGTCATGAGTTGTCTACGACTTTGGTACCGTCAACAATCACCATTACCAGTGGATCGGGGTTAGGTAGCTATAGCGGTCTCGTTCCCGGCAACTGGTATACCATTCGTTTCCTCACGTCAGGCACCACGTCAAGGGCCGCATTTGATTTTTGTGTGATGGAACCCGCTCCAGCCACGTATATATCTTCTACCACCACTCAACCAGTTGTAACCTCTGTAGTGGCAGGTACCGTAGGCCAGCAAATCATTAGGGTTGAAGTGGTAGTCAATGGCACGATCAATCCTTTAAGTGTAACCCAACTTGTTTTTAATACAAATGGTACTACAAACGGGGCGGATATTGACAGTGCCAGGGTTTATTATACAGGCACCAGCACTACATTTGCCACTACAAACAAATTCGGCACAACCGCACAGGCGCCCAACGGCTCTTTTAGTTTCTCTGGCGCTCAGACGCTGACAGGTGGCACTGCAAATACTACCAATTATTTCTGGTTGGTATACGATGTTAATTGTTCGGCAACTGTTGGCGATGTTTTAGATGCGGAATGCACATCCGTAGATATTAACGGGCCCCAGACTCCCACGGTAACCTCCCCTGCAGGATCCAGGGCCATTACAGCTGCATCTTACACAGCAAGTACAACACAACCAGCAACTACAGCGGTGTTGCAGGGATCACTCAATGCGCAAGTATTGCGGGTCACTGTTACTGCCTGTGTGAATGCGCCGGTTACAGACCTTAATTTTGCCACAACAGGCACCACAAATGCCAGTGCAGACATCGTCAGAGCCCGGGTGTTCTACACAACCTCTACTACTTTTTCAACCGCTAGCCAATTCGGTCCAGATTATTCAAATCCAAATGGCGCTTTTACCATATCCGGCTCACAGCCGTTGCCAACGGGTACAGGGTATTTTTGGTTGGTATATGATGTTGCAGGTACGGCACCAATTACCGATTCTTTAGATGCGTCTTGTCTATCAGCAGTAGTCAATGGCAATATGGCTACCCCGGCAACAGTAAATCCAACAGGCAAACGCCCAATTTTTGCCCCAATACCAAACGATGATGCCCCTGGGTCCATCTTGCTCACAGTTGGTGCAGGTTGCAGCGGACCCATATATTCTAACGTGGGTGCCACTAAAAGTTCCAACGAAGTGTATCCTTCCTGTGCCGGTACTGCTCAGGCTCCTGTTTGGTTTAAATTTGTAGCCCCTGCCAGCGGTGCCGTTCGGATCAGTAACGATTTGGGAACTATTGGCACATTTACCGATTCTAAAATTGGCTTGTTCTCCGCTGGCAATGTAAACGACTATAGCACG
>JBDSXW010000090.1:0-136398 GCA_039925965.1 Chitinophagaceae bacterium | reverse complement strand
GTAACACCGGTACTGTACTGGTGCGGCTTTTCGTAAGTAGCATGGTCATCTACTTTTGCCGGGTCGAAAATAACCAGATCTGCATAGTAACCTGTTTTGAGCTCGCCGCGTTTTTTGAGCTTCAGGTTGGTGGCCGGCAGTTTGGTCAGTTTACGAATAGCATCCGCCAGGGAAACAAGCTTTTCGTCGCGACAATAATGGCCCAGCACCCTGGTGAAATTTCCATAAGCCCGTGGATGTGGATTTGATTGCAGGAAAACGCCCTCGTTGGTGAACGAGCCTTCGTCGGAGCCAAAGCTTACCCATGGCAGTGCCAGTTGTTTTTTTACATTGTCTTCGTTCATCAAAAAGAAAGCCACGCCGACTCTCGTGCTATCCTGCACGATTAAATCCATGGCTGTTTCCTCCGCAGCTTTGCCGCGAAGCTTTGCCACTGCTTCGAGGGTTTTTCCTGTATATTTTTTTAGAGAGTCTTGCTTAAAAGCCAGGAGCAACACATTGGCCGGGGTGCCTGCGCCATAATATAAGTTTTCCCAATCTGTAGCATTGGTGTTCATGGCCTTTTTCATTTGTGCACGTATGGCAGTATCCTGCAGGCGCTGCCATAGTTTTCCAAAACCACCATCCTGTAGCGAAGGAGGAAAGCATGCGGTTAAGCCAGTAGCGCCGGCCAGGTACGTGTACATATCGGCGGTGATATCCAGCCCTTCTTTCCTGGCTCTTTCCACGCGTTTTATCACACTATCCATTTTGCCCCAGTTGTCTTTGCCGGCAGCTTTCAGGTGGTAAATTTCTGCATGAACATGGGCTTCCTTAGCGATGGTAATCAGTTCTTCTACAGCTTCGTTCAAATGATTGCCTTCGCTGCGCATATGCGAAATATAACTGCCGCCGTACTTCGATGCCTCCTTACATAAGGCAATCAGCTCCTCAGTATTCGCAAAAAAATCGGGTGGGTAAATAAGCGATGAGCCCACACCCAGTGCACCTTCTTCCATAGCCTGTTTTACCAGCATGCGCATGCTGTCTAACTGGGCCGGGGTTGCCATTCGGTTATCTTCTCCCACCACATATGTTCGTACGGTACCTGCACCAACAAACGAAGCCACATTACAGCTAACGCCTTTTTTTTCAAGATAGGAAAGGTATTCGCCTAGCGTATTCCATGCCACTTTGTATTCGATATCCCCATAGCCGGTTTCCATCCTGGTTTTCATGGCGGGGTTGAGCGGCCCCATACTCGTTCCTTCGCCCATAACCTCCAGCGTAACACCCTGCCTGATGTCGCTTTGCGACCGTCCATCTGCTATCAGCGATTCTGTGGCCCAGCTAAGCATATTGATAAAACCCGGCGCCACTGCCATGCCCTTTGCATCTGTCTCCTCATTTGCGGTGGCAGCTTTGAGATCACCAATAAACGCAATCGTGTCGGCGTTGATGCCGATATCGGCCTGCGTCGGTTCGCCACCATCGCCATCATATATCATCCCATTCCTGATAATCACATCGTAGTCCTTTTTGCCCCCGCAGGATATTAGTAATACCAGCAATGGAAGAATGATTCGCTTCATGATTTGTATTTAACCGGTTGTCTTAAGCCGTTAAAGCCTGCCCCAGATCCGCCAAAATATCCTGCACATTTTCAATGCCCACACTTAACCGTATCAGGCCGTCGGTGATGCCAAATTTTTCGCGTTCTTCTTTTGCTACGCCATAGTGGGTCATGCTTGCCGGATGGCATATCAAAGTGTCTACCGTTCCAAGCGAAACCGCACGGATGCACATTTTCAGCTTATCGATAAACTGTTTGCCAGCTTCCAGTCCACCCTTTAGTTCAAAGCTCATCATGGCTCCGGGGTGTTTCATTTGTTTGGCGGCGATGGCAAAATCAGGGTGCGTTTCCAGGCCAAGATAATTTACGAATGCCACTGCTTCATGGGTATTCAGATAACGGGCCACTTCCATCGCATTGCTGCAATGGCGCTCCATTCTTAGTTCAAAAGTTTTGATGCCCTGTGTCAATAAATAGGCGTCAAACGGGTTAGCATTGCCGCCTAGCAAAGCATGCCATTTCCATGCTTTAGTCTTCATGAATTCAAGGTCTTTCCCCAGCAACACCCCGCCAATAGCAGTGCCATGGCCATTTAGAAATTTGGTCGTGCTGTGAAAAACAAAATCAATATCATACTTAAATGGCTGTTGCAGGAAAGGCGTCGCAAACGTGTTGTCCACGGTTACTATTTTACCGTATTGTTTAGCCAGTTCCGTTATCGCTTCAAGGTCCACACACTGGATCGTTGGATTGGCAGGGGTTTCTATATGAACGATCTTAATGGCCGGGTCTTGTTTTAAAACGGCTTCCAGTTTTTCCAGGTCATGAAAGTCTTCAATGATCGCATCCATCCCACATTGGGTAAGCACTTTCAGCAAAAGTTCGTATGTGCCGCCATACAGCGAATGATGGCTTAGCACTTTATCGCCAGCCTGCAAATTGCTCATAAACATCGTGGTCATAGCTGCCTGGCCACTGGCATGCAACAGCGCTTTAAGCTGTAATGGTTGCCCGTTTTTATCTGATATTCCAAATGCTTCCAGGGCGGCTATCTTTTGCTCACACACCTTATGCGTGGGGTTGCCCCAACGGCTGTAGATCTGCGTTTTGTCGCTGTTGGCAAAACGCTCCATACCTTGTTCGGCGGTGTCAAAATAGTAGGTACTCGATGCATAGATCGGGGTAATATGCGCATACATCGGGTCGGGTTCGTTACCACCATGAATACTAACGCTGCTCCACCCAGTGAGTGGGAAATCTTTATCGGCCATGTTGCTTTTTTTTTGAGAATTCCAAATGTAAGATGTTGGTGCCGCAACTGATGGAATTATCATCCAGCTATAAAACCATATCGGTAGTGAACAAAATTTTAAATAGGGACTGTTTCTTTGTTAGCTTATTTCCGCCGCGGACCTGTTTCTTTCTTATTTTTCGTGAGATAATCAATATTCAACTACTCCAATGAAAGAAATATTACAGAACCTGGCCAGCTACAACGTCTGGTCCAACCATAAAATCATTTACTGCATGCAACAGCAGGAAAAAGGTATCTGGAACCAGCAAACGGAGAGCAGCTTCGATACCCTGTTTAAAACCGTTCTACATATGTGGGATGCCGAAAGTATCTGGTGGCAGCGCATAAAATTGCATGAGCGGATATTGATCCCCTCACAAAATTTTGAGGCTTCGTTTAAAGACGCCTGCAATGGCCTGTTACAGCAAAGCATCCAATGGGAAGAATGGGTGAAAACAGCCACAGATCTGGCGCTGCGGCATGTATTCGAATATCGTAATTTAAAAGGAGAACCATTTAAACAACCGGTAAGCGAAGTGTTGACACACTTGTTCAATCACGATACTTACCACCGGGGGCAGTTGGTAACGATGCTCCGACGGCTGGGAGTAGCGACTATACCTGGCACCGATTTTATTGTATACAAAAGATCTAAGAAATAGTGTCGCTGCCTACAACACATACCATTGTCTGAATCAGGATTTTCAGGATTACAGGATTTTCAGGATTTCACAACAACTTGTGAACCCGTGAACTTGTGGACTGTTGAACCCTAAACCCTAAACCCTAAACCCTAAACCTTTCCCCCTATATCGCCCATTTAACCAAGGTGGCCCCCCAGGTAAATCCGCCCCCAAAAGCTGCAAGCACAATATTGTCGCCTTTTTTCAACTGATCCTGCCAATCCCACAAACACAACGGAATAGTGGCCGCAGTAGTATTGCCATATTTTTGTATATTGACCATCACCTTTTCTTTTGGTAACCCAATCCGGTTAGCAGTAGCATCGATAATGCGGAGATTGGCCTGGTGCGGCACCAGCCAGGCAATATCGTCGCCGGTCATGTTATTCCGCTCCAGTAGTTCGGCGCTCACATCGGCCATACCTTTTACGGCAAACTTGAATACGGATTGTCCTTCCTGGTAAGCAAAATGTTCTTTCGTCATTACAGTTTCTATGGTGGCGGGCCGGGCACTGCCACCAGCCTTCATGTGCAGGTAATGACGGCCGGTGCCATCGCTTTTCAGCAGGCTGTCGAGAATACCATTTCCATCAGTGCTTTTTTCCAGCAATACGGCGCCGGCGCCATCCCCAAAAAGTATGCAGGTATTGCGGTCTGTATAGTCGATGATAGCGCTCATTTTATCTGCCCCTACAACGACCACATTTTTATAACGGCCGCTTTCAATAAATGCAGCACCGGTGGTAAGTGCAAATAAAAACCCACTGCAGGCTGCACCGATGTCGAAGCCGAAGGCCGACGTGCAACCCAATTTATCTGCCACGATATTGGCAGTAGCCGGAAACACCATATCCGGGGTAACAGTGGCCACGATAATGCATTCAAGATCGTTGGCCTGCATATTTTTTTTGCTAAGAATCTCCTGTATAGCCGGAACAGCCATGTCGCTGGTGGCCTTGCCTTCGCCTTTTAATATCCGCCGCTCCTGAATGCCGGTACGGCTGCGGATCCACTCGTCGTTGGTATCCACCATTTGTTCCAATTCTTTGTTTGTCAATATATAGTCGGGAACGTATCCGCCAACGGCAGTGATGGCTGCGGTGATTTTATTTTCCATAATTGGCGGCTAATGTACAACTATATCCAATTTGCAAAACCCGGCGAATTGAATTGCTGAAAAAGTGCTTTTTTAGTAGCGGGATCCAATGCATGCGGTTGAATAGAAACAGGGCGAATCCCCGGCGAAAACCAGCCGGGGCCTGGCTTTCCGCTGCAATTTTTTTGGCCAGAAAGCCGGGCCAAAAAAGATTTCCGCTGCAATCCTTTTCGCGATTGTAACGCCTGAGCCTACACAAGTACTTTAAAAAATGGTGCGAAAAATGGCTGCCCCTTTTTAAAGGGACAGCCTTCGACGGTGCAGGATCTGTTGTTGTATCCTGCCAGGATTTTGTGAGATTTGTGTAAGTTTAAAAGGAGATAATTTTCGTGCTTACCGGATGGATTAATTGGCTGACGCAAAAGTGATAGTCTGTATAAACCTGAAAGACACTGATCTGCCATTTTGCTGTGCTGGTATCCAGTCGGGCCCGCTTTTTATTACCCTTACAGCTTCTTCCGCAAGGCCGTCACCAGGGTTATTCAAAGCCGTTACTTCCGAAATTTTACCGTTCTTATCCACCACCAGCTGAACTTTCACCACGCCTGCTGTACCGTTTTCCTGTGCAGCCTCAGGAAAGCTCAGGTTTCTCTCCAGGTAGCGTCTCCAGCCATCTGTTCCGCCCTTAAAAGTGGCTGGTTCTTCCACTTTGATAAATATTCTTTCATAGTCTTCAACAACCTGTTTTGGTGCCTCTGCAATACCAGTGCCGACTTCCGGCGGAGGTGTTGTCAATGTACCATCATCCTTAATACCGTCTACATTCGCAGTGCCGATTTTTGAATCAATAAGCTCATCATTTACAGGTGGTTTTTCCTGAGGTGGAACTTCCTTGTCCGGCATTATCAGAGGTGGTGTAAACTGCTTCATTTCTACTGGCGGCGGTGCGGTAACATGTGGTGGTGGCGGAATTGCCGGCGGTTCGACCGGCGGCTTAATTGGGACCCGGTCAAGAACGACATCGCCTGCAACTTCGATTTCAGGGATGTCATTTTTATTTAATTCTTTCGCCAGCGCCGATCCCAGGAAAAGCAGCAACAGCAAGGATCCTGTTACCACGAGTGCAGTTGCAACTCTTTTGTTATACGATTTTCGGAGCTCGTACGCACCATAGTCTTTGTTGCGGCCATCGAACAATATGTCGAGAAACGCCGCGGAGAGAATTTTGTTATTTTCCATAATAAATTAATTTGGAGGCTAAGAGCAAACCCCGCTTATTTTTCCATAGAAAAAATGCCTCAAAAGAATTTTTTTTTATGGTGTGGAATAGGTGTTGGAAGGCATCGGCCGGCACAAACATATAAGGGCTTGCTTTCGCCCTGACAGTGTTTACAACGGCCAAATCAATATGGCTAAAAAGGATCTCCCAAAGATGTTTGCAAAAGCCATTCTTTGCAAGCTGCCATTCAAAACAACTACCAGCGTAAACTTACAGGGCGAAAGGCAGCCCTGTAAAGGTTCCTGCGAAATCTTGCCCGCCCTGATGATTGGCCTTCAAACGAAGTTCCCATCAATAAAACCTATCCTCCAATCCCTTATTTTTGAAGCCTTATGATAGCAATTCTCTCCGGAAAATTTTTGTATAAAACACCCACGCATCTTATCATCGATTGCCATGGCGTGGGGTACGAAGTGCATATCAGCCTCAATACTTTTTCTGCCATCCAGGCACTGGATCACGGAACCCTGTTTACTTATTTTAAAGTGAGTGAAGATTCGCAGACCCTGTATGGCTTTGCCGAAGCGGCAGAAAAACAAATCTTCATCCAACTTCTTAGCGTAAGTGGCGTGGGTGCCGCGACAGCCCGGATGATGCTCAGCAGCCTGAAACCGCAAGAAGTGCAGCAGGCGATATTGATGGGCAACGTTAAATTGCTGGAGAGTATCAAGGGTATCGGGAAGAAAACAGCAGAGCGGATTGTGCTTGAACTAAAGGATAAAGTAGGTAAACATGCAGCAATCCCGGCAATTTCGTCCTCCGCATACAATACGACGCAGGCTGATGCGTTAGATGCACTGGCAGCCCTTGGCATTAATCGTTTATTGGCGGAACAAACCCTTAAAAAAGTAATCGCGGGGATGCCTGATAACCCAACTGTGGAGGAACTTATTAAGCAAGTGCTTAAAAGCATTTGATTTTTACCTATTTTACAAGCAAAAGCAACCGAAACTGACCGATGGGATGTATAACACGATTGGCCCTGGCCATAATTTTCTTCACCGCACCCTGGCTTACAACGCAAGCCCAGACTGACACTTCGTTAAAATACCCGCTTAGGGATCGCTATGGAGATAGCTATTCTTCCCCCAATAACAATCCATTTAACATGAGCGATAGCGCCTTCCTGAAAAAGGATGTGCGCTACGATCCAAAAACAAAATCGTACTACATCTACGAAAAGATTGGTAGTTCTTATTTCCGCAAACCTATCAGTTTGACTTTTGATGAATATTGGGCACTCAGGGGAAAGCAAATGGAGATCGAGAATTTCAGAAAAAGGGCCAGTACCAGTTTTAACCTGAACCGGAAACTGGTACAACCCAAACTTAAAATAACCGATGGCCTTTTCAACCGGATTTTTGGCGGTATCACCGACAGTACCGGGAAAATTAAAATTGACATTAAGCCGCAGGGGAATGTAGACATCCTCGCTGGCTACCAGGGTCAGAATACCAAGAACCCCACTTTGCCCGAAAATGCCCGTAAATATGGCACGTTTGATTTTAATATGGACGCACAGTTCAATGTGAATGCCAATATCGGCGATAAGCTCAAGCTTCCAATTGCCTATAATACCCTTGCCAATTTCGATTTTGAAAACCAGTTGAAACTGGATTATGTAGGCAAGGAAGACGAAATTATCAGGTTACTCCAGGCTGGTAATATCTCATTTGCCAATAAGGGTACCTTAATGCCAGGTGCACAGGCATTATTTGGCCTTAAAACAGGGTTGCAGTTTGGTAAAGTAGGCATCACCATGGCTGTTGCCAATCAAAAAAGCCAGCGGCAAACCCAGGCTTACCAGGGCGGTGCGGCCACCCAGATTTTTGAAAAAAAGCTGGATGACTACGATGAAAACCGGCACTTTTTATTATCCCAATATTTTCGCGACAACTATAACCGGGTAATGAGCAAACTGCCGGTAGCCCAAAGCCAGGTAAATGTACTGAGACTGGAGGTATGGGTCACCAATCGTAACGGTGCTACTACTGATTCGAGAGATGTGGTGGGCTTTATGGACCTGGGCGAGAGCACTCCCTGGAACCCGCTTATCCAGAGCCTAACTAGTTCGCAATTCCCATCCAACGGAAATAATAGCCTGTACAGCAAGCTGAATAGTAGCGATTCTTACCGCAACCCGGCTAATATTTCTGCCCTGCTATCAGGCGGTGGTTTTAAACCCGTGCAGGATTATGAAAAAACGTATGCGCGTAAACTGAATCAAACGGAATATAGTTTTAACCAGCAGGCCGGCTTTATTTCATTGAATACGACCCTGCAATCGGATGAAGTATTGGGTATCGCTTACCAGTACACTTATAATGGCCGCACGTTCCAGGTGGGTGAGTTTGCGCAGGATGTGCCACTGGATACCAGCCGCGGGGTGCAGAAAGTATTATTCGTGAAATTGTTGAAATCCACCAGCCAGCGCACCAACCTGCCGCTTTGGGACCTGATGATGAAGAATGTGTATAGCATTGAAACCAGCAACCTGCAAAGGGAAGGTTTCCAGGTGAATATCCTGTACCAGGAACCAAGTGGTGGCGAGAAAAGATATTTGCCGGAAGGCGATTCTAGCGGCAAATCATTGTTGAAATTACTTCGCCTGGACAGGCTCAATAACAATAACGACCCCCAGCCCGACGGCCAGTTTGATTATGTTGAAGGCTATACCGTTCAGTCGCAAAATGGGCGGATCATCTTCCCGTTGTTGGAGCCCTTTGGCGCCGACCTGGAGGCCATCGCTTTTAAATCACCACAGGCTCAGCTGCTCAAAGACAAGTACATCTATTATGCCCTGTACGACACAATTAAGGCAATAGCCCAGCAAAACTTTGCGCAGCTCGACCGTTTTATTATGCGCGGAAATGCCAAGGGTAGCAATAACAGTGAAATTTACCTCAACGCATTTAATATACCACAAGGTTCGGTGACCATTACAGCAGGTGGGCAAACCCTTCAGGAAGGCTCAGACTATTCCATCGACTATAACCTGGGTCGTGTGCAGATATTAAACCAGGCGATCCTTAACAGCGGCGTTCCGGTAAATGTAAATTTTGAAAATAATGCTGGCTTCGGCATTCAGAACCGGGGCTTTTTTGGCCTTCGTCTCGATTATAATGCCAGTAAGGAACTCCAGTTGGGCCTGGGTATGCAAAGGCTGAGTGAGCGGCCATTTTTTACCAAGGTAAATTACGGGGAAGATCCTATAAGGAACCGCATGTATGGCGGCGATTTTAGCTATAAGACAGAAAGCAAATGGCTGACACGCATGCTGGATAAACTGCCTTTTTATAGTACCAAGGCAGTGAGTAGTATTAATGCCTACGGCGAAGCAGCCGTGCTGAGACCGGGCCATCCGCAACAGATAGGCAAGGGTGAGGAAGGCCTTATTTACCTCGATGATTTTGAAGGAACCCGTGCCAATATCGACCTGCGCTTTCCTTTTGTAGGATGGACACTGGCTTCCACACCCTCGGGTGCTGGTTTCGCAAATGCCGATTCGATAAATTCTTTAGAGTACGGATTTAGCCGGTCCAAACTTTCCTGGTACCAGATAGAGCCCGTGCTGCAGGACCCACGCAATCCCAATAACCCAAGCCAGGATCGTACAAAGCTCAGTGACCCAAGGGTAAGGGCGGTGGATAACAGCGAATTGTTTCCCCAAAAATCCATCATTCCTGGTCAGAACCAGTTGCTGACATTCGACATGTTGTACAGCCCCAAACAACGTGGTCCATACAACTATAACGACAGAGTGACTGACGTAAATGCGGCCGGCGATATGTTGGGACCAAACAAACGCTGGGGTGGCCTGATGCGCAGCATCGACCAAACCGACTTTGAAAGCGGAAACGTGGAGTTTATTGAGTTCTGGCTCCAGGATCCATATATCAAGAATGCACAGTTCCCCAACGGCTACACCGATTCCAGAGGTGGCGACCTTGTATTTAACCTCGGTAATATTTCGGAAGACATACTAAAGGATGGCCGCCGATTTTACGAAAATGGTTTGCCCAGCCCTACCCAGCCTACACTGGGCGTCGATTCGTCTGTATGGGGTAAAACTCCGATCAACCCCATTCAGCTTACGCAGGCTTTTAGTAATGATCAGGGAGACCGTCCTTACCAGGATGTAGGTTTTGATGGATTGCGGGACGAAGAGGAAGTTCAGAGAAGGGATTCGACATTAAATAACTTAAAAAACAGGTTTGGCGCAAATAGCCCTGTCTACCTGAACACGTTGAAAGATCCATCCAACGATAATTTTGTAAACTATCGCGGCGATGCGCTCGATGCTTCCGGAGCCACCATCTTACAACGCTATAAAAACTATAATAATCCGCAGGGCAATAGCCCCGTAAACACTGGCGGTAACCAGGTTACGGCTTCAACCCTGTACCCCGATAACGAGGACCTGAACCGCGACAATACCCTGAACGAAAACGAGGAATATTTCGAATACCGGATCGATATGCGGCCACAGGCATTTGTAGTGGGACAAAACTATATTTCTGATAAACGTTCGGTAAGCATTAAATATGAAAATGGCAGCACGGGCTCCGAAACCTGGTACCAATTCCGTATTCCTATCCGCGGCTACAACAGGAAGGTGGGTAATATCCCCGATTTTAAGTCCATCCGCTTTATGCGTATGTACCTTACCAACTGGCAGGATAGCGTAAACCTGCGCTTTGCTAAGCTGGACCTCGTGCGTAACCAATGGAGGAATTTCTACAATGAGTTAACTAACGACGGAACCTATGTAACCATTCCGACCAGCACACCAACTACACTGAATACGCTGGCGGTAAACCTGGAAGAGAATAGCGGCCGTACGCCGATCCCTTATAAAATTCCTCCGGGTATTGAAAGGGTTCAATCATTAGCCAACGGCGGCGTAAATATTTTATCAAACGAACAAGCCCTGAGTATGCAGATCCGGTCGTTGCAATCCGGCTATTCAAGGGGCGTATTCAAAACTATCAACTTCGATCTGCGTCAGTATAAAAAGCTCAGCATGTTTATTCATGCTGAGGAGTTTGCCAAAACAGATCCTTTCTGGACACCACTCATCGATGATAGTGTATATGCAGTAATTCGCCTGGGGCAAGATTTTATCAGCAACTATTACGAGATTAAAATTCCGTTGAAGATCACAAGGCCTACATCGCCAACCTCAGGCATTTTGGCAGATTCCATCTGGCCGGTTCATAATAATCTCGACTTTTCGCTGGACGATTTAGTAGCGTTGAAAAATGCGAGGAATAATTCGGGCGCCGCAGTTGTTAGTTATTTTTCACAGGTGATTCATGGCCGTCAGTTTGCCATGTTTGGTAGCCCAAACCTGGGTGAAGTAAAAAGCATGTTGGTATCTGTACAAAATCCGAGAAGACTGGATGGGCCTACCATTGGTATTGAAGTATGGATTAATGAACTGCGGTTAAGCAAGTTAAACGAAGACCCAAGCTGGGCGGCCATTGGCAGGGTAGACCTTCAACTGGCCGACCTGGGAAGTGTGAGTTTATCAATGAGCCACCGAAGTGTGGGTTGGGGTAGCATTGAACAAAGGGTGAATGAAAGATCCAAGGAAGCAGTTACCCAGTTTGATTTGAGCGCCAACATGGAGGTAAGCAAATTGCTGCCTAAACAACTGGGTCTCACCATCCCGATGTATGCGAGTATCAGCAGCCTCACCAAGACGCCACAGTTTGATCCCTTTGATAAGGATATTAAGTACAAGGATAAGATAGCGACGGCGGGTTCTGCAGCAAAACGGGATTCTATTAGAAATGTAGCTATCGAGAAGGAATCCACAACCACTGTCAATTTCACCAATGTGCGTTTTCAGCCAAAACAGGGTAAGAAGAATTATCCATGGAGTAAGGAAAACTTTGATGTAACCTATTCCTATATTAAGCAGGACCGACAGTCGCCTACGGTTGAAAGCGATAAGATTGAAAGGCATCGCGGCGTACTCGGTTATAACTATACTACCCAGCCAAAATATATCGAACCATTCAAAAAGATCTTTAGCAAAAACAAAACCCACTGGTTCGATCTGATCAAAGATTTCAACCTGAACCTCGCTCCGTCGCTGGTGTCGGTAAAAATGGATGTCAACAGGCAGTTCGGTCGCTTTATTCCGAGAGACATTACCACCTACGACAAGGTAAAAGTGGATACCACCTACGACAAATATTTCGTGTTCGACCGTGCGTATGCCTATCGTTGGGATATCACCAAGTCGTTTAATTTCGATTACCAGGGCATTAATAAATCGAGGATTGATGAGTTGCCTGGCGCCATTGATACCAAACAGAAGAAAGAGTATATCCGGAATAATTTCTGGCGTGGTGGACGAAATACCAGCTACGATCAGAAGGTGATTTTTACCTACACCCTTCCTCTGGCGAAGTTCCCGTTGACCGACTGGATTAATGCCAGGGTAAGTTACAATGCGGGTTACCGCTGGATCGCAAGCAGCCTGCTGGCGCAGGAATTGAACCAGGGAAACTTCCTGGAAAACGACCTGGATAAAAACCTGAATGCTGAATTTGATTTCAACAGGCTCTACCAGAAAAGCCGCTGGTTAAGGGCTTTGGATGAAACACCGGCACCAAAACAGGCTACCCCAAAAAACGGTTCTACGGCTGCCCCTGCTATTAAAAAGGACGGTAAGGCTGCAAAAGCAATAAAAGATAGTACCTCCAAAACTGGGAAAGCTGCCCTGGCTAAGTTGAGTAAGAAAGAACAGAAACTGGCCCGAAAACAAGCGCGGGAACAAAGAAGATTGGAAAGGCAGAACAGGCAGGTTGAATTAAGTGCTCCGGTGAGGATTCTCGGTCGCATTGTAACGATGGTTAAACGTGCCTCCGTTAATTATGGAGAAGTGTACCATAGCCGGCTGCCGGGTTATCTTGACAGTACCCAATATTTTGGCAATAACTGGAAGAGCCGTTCGCCCGGCCTAGGATATATATTGGGCAAGCAACCGGATACCAGTTTTCTCAACGATTTCGGCAAGCGCGGATTGCTAACGCATGATACTGCCTTTAACCTGTTGTTTACCCAGAGTTTCGACCAGAAGCTGAGTATCCAGGCGCAGTTAGAACCTTTTAAGGAGTTTATCATTGACCTGAACCTTGATAAAACTTACACTAAGAACTACACAGAGTTGTTTAAGGATACTAGCAATGTGGACCAGGTTGGCCTTACCCACCTGAGCCCCTACGCCACCGGTGGGTTTAGTGTAAGTTTTATAGCTTTCAATACCCTTTTTGAAAAATATAACCCTAACGAGCTGAGCGAAACTTTTAAACGCTTCGAAGCAAACAGGCTGGTGATTTCTCAAAGATTGTATAACCTAAATCCCTACAAGGCTGGTCCCGATCCTGGAAATGGAAAATACAAACCTGGTTATGGTCGCTATTCGCAGGAAGTGCTGATACCAGCATTTATCGCTGCCTACACGAAACAAGATCCGGGTGTTGTGTCGCTGATCGATAATAGTAATGCGAAGATCAACGCCAATCCGTTCCGTGGTATCAAGCCTAAACCAAACTGGCGGGTGAATTTTACGGGGCTTACTAAGATAGAGGCCTTGCAGAAGACGTTCAGTGCAATCTCCATCACACATGCCTACCAGAGCAAGCTGAGTATGAACAGCTTCACCTCGGCACTTACCTTCCAGGATCCTTTTGGCCGTGGATTTCCTTCCTTTGTAGACACGCTGAGTAACAACTATGTGCCTTATTTCCTCGTGCCGAACCTAACTATCCAGGAATCCTTTGAGCCGTTGCTGGGTATTGATATTACCACTACCAATCAGATCAGCGCCCGGTTTGAGTATAAGAAATCCAGACAGTTGAGCCTCAGCCTGATTGACTATCAGTTGGCAGAGATCCGAAGCACGGAACTATCATTTGGTGCCAGTTGGCGCAAACGCGGATTCCCGCTGCCTTTCAAACTGCCTAAATTCCTGAATAAGGATGGTGGCAAAAAGCTTGAAAATGATATCAATTTCAAACTGGATTTTAGTGTTCGCGACGATGTCACCACCAACAACCGCCTTGACCAGGGAAGTGCCATTCCTACTTCCGGTCAGAAAGTAATTAAGATCAGTCCGTCTATTGATTATGTATTGAACAACCGTATCAATATCCGCCTGTATTTTGATCAGCAGCATGTTAAACCGTATATCTCATCATCCGCCGAAACCATTAATACTAGGGCTGGCGCGCAGATACGGATTTCACTGGCGCAGTAGTTTGGTGATTGGTTGATCGGTTCATTGGTTGATTATTTGATTAGTTTATTTTCTTTGTCCTAGAATTCTTTTCTTAGACGAAATGTTTAACCCACCGTCTGGAGTGAATCTTTCAATTAATCAACTAATCAACTAATCAACTAATAAACGAGATGAACGATTCGTACCGTATAGATGAGAAATGGTTGTACTGGCTGTTTGGTCTTACTACTTTCCTGCTTTTTTTTCGGTTGGGTGCCGCGCCCATTTATATCCTGGACGAAGCCAAAAATGCCGAGTGTGCCCGGGAAATGTTTTTGCGCCACGACTGGGTGGTTCCCACTTTCAATGGAGAATTAAGAACCGATAAGCCGGCACTTCATTACTGGTTCATGATCCTATCTTATAAGGTATTTGGGGTAAGTGCGTTTTCCGCCAGGTTTTTTTCGGTACTGATGGGCATCGGAACCTTGTACCTTACCTGGTTTTTTACGGCACGCTGGGTTAATAACGGCACTGCTTTTTTCGCGACACTGGTATTGGCCCTTTCTGCCCAGTTCCTGTTCGAGTTCCGCTTGTCTGTTCCAGATCCATACCTGATTTTTTTTACTACCGCGGGCTTATGCTGTGGCTATACTTATTTGCAATCGAAAAGTTGGGTTTGGATCATCGCAACCGCCATTACCCTTGCATTGGCTACATTGGCTAAAGGACCTGTAGCATTGGCTTTGCCCGGTTTGGCGATCCTGCTATTTTTAGTGCTGAGTAGGCGTTGGAAGGAACTGTTTGATATAAAATTTCTGGCAGCTGCGATCATTTACGTGGTGATTGCTGCTCCCTGGTATTACTCCGTGCATAAAGCCACCAACGGGGCCTTTACGAGGGGCTTTTTCTTTGAGCATAACCTAAGCCGCTTTTCGTCCGAGATGGAAGGTCACGGGGGGCCTTTCATCATTACGCCCCTGATCGTGTTGCTGGGTCTTTTACCGCTAGGGGCTTTTGTTTTTTCTGTGTTTAAAAAGCAGACCGGGCTATGGGCGCAGCCTTTTGCAAGGTTTAGTTTATTGGTGGGTGCCGTATATATCGCCTTCTTTAGTATCAGCAGCACTAAGCTGCCAAACTACCCGATGCCATGTTACCCGTTTGTAGCAATTCTGGTTGGTTTTTTATTAAATAAGCTGATGGTTAAAAGAAGGCTGCTGCCGGTCTATGGGTTTATTATCCTGCTGGTAATCGGCCTGGCATTACCGGTCGGAGGCTGGCTGGCACTACGGAATGAGGTTGAGACGAACTCACTGGCCATGTATGCCTGGTGTTTGTCTTTTTTACCTGCGGCTATTATATGGATGCTGGTGAATAGAAAACGATGGAAGACCAGGAGAATGGTGCTTACCATTGCTTTCACCTATTTCGGGTTCAATTTTCTATTTATCACCTTATTGTACCCAATGGTATACCAGCAAAACCCGGTTTCAAAAATTAATACCATAACTGGTAACGGGAAAAATACGGTAGTCGCCTACCAGGATTTTAATCCTGCATTTCTCTTTAATAGTTCAGTTGCCAACTTTAAAGTGATCGTATTTCAATCACCGGACTCTTTAAAAATGCACCTCGCTGCAAATCCAAACCCCAACGGAGAAAGATATATCATCACGAAGAAAGACAGGCTTGCTTCGATTGATACTGCTTTTTACGAAATAGTCGCGAGTCACCACGATCTTTTTGAAAATCCAACATCGGTTCTTTTGAAACTAAAATGACTTCAATATCTCATTAATTTCGCAAAGGATGCTCACTACAGTGCAGGTTGCTGTGTCTTGTATCAAACAATCCTAGTATTTTGCGGGGCTGCGATACAATGTCCGCACGGGTTTGACGCAGTTTGCCCTTTGGAGAAAAAAAAGAAATTGCGGTATTTTAATAAAAGAATTTCGCTGTTTTCGTTTAATCCCTATTTTTGCCACCCCACAATAAAAAGTGGATAAAACGGAGAGGTGCCTGAGTGGCCGAAAGGGCCGGTTTGCTAAACCGTTGTACGGACTTCAATCTGTACCGAGGGTTCGAATCCCTCCCTCTCCGCATAACAACAAATTCATTTGTTTAAGAGTAGTGAGAGGGTTTTGGTAAAATAGATACAACAGGGTGAAAGAATAACAATAGTGTGCTTGACTAGTGGTGATGAATTGAAAAAAATACCTATCGATGTTTGATTTTGAAAAATTAGAAGTTTACCAGGTTACTAAGATCCAAAATCTGGATTTTATGAGGTGGCTGGTGCAAAATAAGGAGCTTGATAAGGATATCGCTGAGCAATGGAAGGCGGCCAATATGGGTACGGTGTTGAACCTTGCAGAAAGTACTGCGAGAATGACGCATCCTGAGAAAAAACATTATCTCACCATAGCCCGCGGAAACATCAACACTTGCGTTGCGTTTCTGGAAGTGGCAAAAGAGTTTGGATGGATTGATGCTGCAATGTCAGAACAGTTCTACGCCAAGTACGAGCAGATGAGTAAAATGATGCTCGGCATGATCCGTAGTTTTAGTGAAAAATAATGAGCCTACCAACAACCGGAACATTATACTAATCGGGAAGTAGCGCAGGCCGGTAGCGCACCTGGTTTGGGACCAGGGGGTCGCAGGTTCGAATCCTGTCTTCCCGACTCAAAGGGCATTAAAACCCACGGAAAGCCTGTAAACTTAACTGTTTACGGGCTTTTTTGTGATTTCACCAATCAAAAGCTATCATCTTATATCAACTGTCCGGTGAGTGATTCGGTAAGTGACTTCGGGTATCATGTTGCACTTACTCCACGTCCTTTAGCATGGTGGCAATCAATAATTTGAGTATTATTCTTTTGAGTAGTCTGATTGTTTTTTGATGGCTTTCCGCGTAGTTTATCAGTACGATTTATATTGGAGATGCATCAAATCATTTCAAAACATATCAAACGTAACTTGATGAACTAACAATATTCACTGGGTATTGATTTCATCACCGTCGATGGGCAACGCAGAGAAATATCTCTCAGGGAATGTATGCTTTCTAAAAACCGGAACAGCAAGAAAGGAACTCTATAACGGAAATCGCCGGAGGCAGTTTCAATCAACGACTATATCGATGATGTCCGGCACAAAATTAAGTCTGCTTTCCTAAGGATAATCGAGGAATCCGGGTTGAATACTGCAGACGCTATTTAGGAGAATTACCGGTCAGCGCAATCATCCAAAAAAGGCCACTTCAATTCGGGGTAAGTTCGCTCATGCCGATTAGAAAAGTCAGTCGCCTTTCACTATTCCGGTGACCATATCAGCAATGGAATTCTTTGTGTACTCAAATGCTTTTACCGTCAGGATTTATTACCCTGGTGATATATACTTCGAAGGCTGCCACCGCCCAGAATCTGTGCCCTATTGAGCAAGGATAAGCTTCGTTGATGCCGATTTCCAGTATCATATCTATTTCTCCTTGAGCTTCGGCATCAAACTTTTTTTTGCTATAGGCCATCGGTGATAAAGCACCGAAAAAATAATACGCTTGCTGATATCATGGAAGAACACGTCCTCTCATTCCCTGCCACCTGAACTTGCTGGTGGGCTCCATTGGTTTGGTCATTTCCGCCTGCCCACAGGGCCATGCTCAACGGTGATGATTCCAAGCTATGTCAAAGATCGCCGTTGGCCAAAAATAGGCGTGAAATTCGTTTTGAGTGGAACTGGCTCCAATTCTAATCGCTTTGATTGGGTGGTGGATATCCCGGAGTTATTATTTTTTCTTCTTTGTTCCTAAATCGCCTACGACAGATGAACAAATTGTTACCCTTTAAAAAAAGTACGACGGAAACTTTGGTAGTGTAAAAAGTTTCCATAGTTTCGCCCCCGTTAAACTAGTAGTATGGAACCGGGAGAGCGAATATTATCAAAAGCACACGAATTGTATTTCCGCTATGGCATCCGCAGTGTTACGATGGATGAAATAGCCGGGCAATGTGGTATCAGTAAAAAAACGATTTACCAGTTTTTCGAAGACAAGGATTCGCTGGTAAGCGCGGTGATGGACGATGTAATCACCAGGACCGAATGTGACTGCGTGACGGATCGTAACAAAAGCGATAACGCTATTCACGAGGTATTTCTGGCGCTGGATATGGCCCAGGAAATTTTTGCAAACATGAATCCAACGATCATGTTCGATCTTCAAAAGCATCACCCAAAGGCCTTTGATAAGCTGGAGCAGCATAAGTCCAAGTTCTTCATGACGATGCTGAAGCAAAATATTCAGCGGGGTAAGACCGAAGGGCTGTACCGCGAAGAACTGAACGACGACATCATTGCAAGAATGCGGCTGGTAACGGCTTTCCTGCCCTTTAATTCGGAGGTTTTCTCGAAAGGAAAATACAGCCTGGCTTTTGTGGAGCAGGAGTTAACGGAGCATTTTGTGTACGGCATAGCCACGACAAAGGGGCAGAAACTGATTCAGAAATACAAACAGGAACGAAACAAAATACAAACTTTATGAGGATGAATAGCATCTACATGGTGGCCGCGGCAACACTAATGGCCACCCAGCTAACAGCACAAACGGTGAATCAGTTTTCGGTAGGACAGGCGGTGGATTATGCCTCTAAAAACAATGTACAGGTGAAGAATGCCATCCTCAACCTGCGGGTACAGGAGCAGATTAACCGCGGCATTACCTCGGCAGCCCTGCCTAATGTTACCGGTAGTTTGAACGTGACCGACAACCTTAAAATAGCCACCCAACTGCTGCCAGGTGAATTTTTTGGCCAACCAGCCGGCACATTTATCCCGGTAAAATTTGGCACCAAGTACACTGCCAATAGCGGCCTTAACCTGAACCAGCTATTGTTCGACGGCCAGGTGTTTATCGGCCTCAAGGCAAGGAAAACCTCGCTGGATTTTCAGCAGAAGAATATTGAGGTCACTGAAGAGATGATCAAAAAAAACATTTACAAAATTTACTACCAGCTGGTGGTTTCAAAAACACAGATTACGCTGCTGGATGCCAATATAGAGCGGCTGGGAAAACTAGACCATGATACCCGTGAGATATATAAAAATGGGTTCGCCGAAAAATTGGATGTCAACAAAATCGAGGTTCAGATGACCAACCTGCAAACCCAGAAATTAAAGGCGCTTTCTGCTATAGACAACGGTTACCTCGGTCTTAAAGTACTCATGGGTATGCCGGTAAAAGATTCCCTGGTGCTTACCGACAGCATCACTGATGCCAGCCTAAAAGATGCCTTGCTGGACGATGGTAAATATGATTACAAAAACCGTAAGGATTTTCAATACCTCGATCTGGCAAAAAGTCTGCGCGAATTCAATATCCGCCGGTACAAACTCAGCTACCTGCCTACCCTGAGTTTTAATGCAAATACCAGTTACAGTGCCCAACGCAGTTCCTTTGATTTCTTTAAGAAAAGCGGCACATGGTTCCCCAGCACTTATATCGCTTTTAAACTGAATGTGCCCATTTTCGACGGGTTTGCCAAAGCAGCCAGCCTGCAGCAGGCACGCTACGAACTGCAGCAGACACAGAATACCCTCGACAACCTGCAACTTAGCATTGACAGCGATGTACAGCAGGCGCTTACCAGTTACCGCACCGCCATCGCCACCATCGACTACCAGAAAAAGAACATGACGCTAGCCGGGGAAGTCTACAATCAAACCAAAAAGAAATACGAAATAGGTACGGGTAGCAATACCGAAATCACTGCGGCGCAAACCGAACTGGTACAGGCCCAAACCAACTACATCAGTGCCTTGTACGACGCGGTGATAGCCCGGGTAGATTATATGGCAGCTATTGGAAAATTATAAACCTTATACACCAATCAATAATTTAAAAGAAGAGATATGCAACAAGTTGTAAGACCGACATTAGCCATTTTGTTTTTGCTTTTCGCTATGGCCTGTGGCGATAGTAAGAAGGAAAGAGAAGGCGCATTAGGCGAGAAAAAGGCCACAGTGGCCAAAATGAAAGCCGATTACGCGAAACAAGGCGAAGCCATAAAAAAGCTGGAAGATGAAATTGCTTTACTGGATACCAACGCTGACGCCGCTGCCAAAGTAAAACTGGTAAGTGTAGCAGCTGTTAGCACCGAAAATTTCGAACATTATATAGACCTGCAAGGCAAGATAGATGCGGAAAACATCTCCTACATCAGTCCCCGTGGTATGGGGGGCCAGGTGAAGGCACTATATGTGCAGGCCGGACAACTGGTAAAAAAAGGTCAATTGTTACTGAAGCTGGATGATGCTGTGGTGCGCCAGCAAATAGTAGCAGCCAAACAGGGACTCGAGACCATCCGTACCCAATTGTCTTTTGCCAAAAATATTTACCAGCGGCAAAAGAATTTATGGGATCAAAACATTGGTACCGAGGTGCAGTTGATTTCGGCAAAAAACAATGTGGAGAGCCTGGAAAACCAGTTGCGTGCTACGGAGGAAAATGTAAAAGTGATCACCGAGCAATTGAACACCGCCAATGTATACAGTGATGTTACGGGTATTGCGGACCAGGTGAATATTAAAGTAGGGGAGACTTTCACTGGCATGACAGCAAGTGGTCCCCAAATAAAAATTGTAAATACCAGCAGCCTTAAAGTGGTGACTAATGTGCCTGAAAACTATATCAGCCGCCTGCATACTGGTTCTGGTGTACAGATCACAATACCCGATGCAAATAAGAAACTGAATGCTTCCATTTCATTGATCAGCCAGAGCATTGATCCGACAATGAGGGGCTTTATGGTGGAAGCCAAAATTCCATACGACCCGGCTTTGAAACCTAATCAATCTGCGATTATTAAGATACTTGATTACTCTGCCAACAATGCTGTCGTAATACCAGTTAACCTCGTGCAAAGCGATGAAACCAGCAAGTATGTATATGTGTTGGAAAAGCAGGGTAATGGTAAAACGATCGCCAGGAAGAAAGTGGTGCTGATCGGGGAGGTCTATGGCGACAAGGTAGAAATCAAAACCGGGCTTAGCGCAGGCGAACAGATTATTACAGAAGGTTACCAAAACCTATACGAAGGGCAGTCAATTGCAACCGGCTAATCCATATTGCGATCTGGGACTTTCGGGATTCGCAGGATCAACACCGGTGTCATCCCTGGAATTGCAAAAGCGGTAATACGATAATCAACAGTAGCTTTTCAGAACTTCTTTTTTCAGGGTGAGCTCTGGAAGAAGGCTAGCAAAATAATCTTATGAATTTTATTGAAGGAGTACAAGCAAAATTTAAGCAGTTCAAGCCTACTTCCTGGGCTGTCGATAATCGTACTGCGATTTACATTATTGCCATTCTCATTTCGCTGTATGGAGTGATGAAGTTCAATACCATGCCCAAGGAGCAGTTCCCGGATATCGTGGTACCAACCATAAGTATTGCCACGATATATGTTGGAAATTCGCCAAGGGATATCGAGAACCTCGTAACAAGGCCCATCGAGAAACAACTCAAGGGAATCAGCGGCGCCAAGGTGAAAAAGATCACCAGTACTTCGCAAACAGACTATAGCCTGATCATTGTAGAATTTGATACCGATGTAAAAACGGAACTGGCAAAAACCAAAGTAAAAGATGCGATTGATAAAGCAAAAACTGATTTGCCAAACGACCTGACTTCCGAGCCCAATGCCCAGGAATTTGCCTTTAGCGAAATGCCTATCATGTTCGTAAATGTGAGTGGCGATTACGATGGCATCAAGCTGAAGCAATACGCCGACCGGATGCAGGATAAGTTTGAAGAACTGAGTGAGATTACAAGGGCTGAAATTGTAGGTGCGCCGGAAAGAGAAATTCAGGTAAACGTGGATCCCTATAAAATGCAGGCAGCACGGGTAAGCTTTACAGATATTGAAAATGCGATCAGCAGGGAGAACCGCGATATTACAGGTGGCCTAATTGAAGTAGGCGACATGAAACGCACCCTTAAAGTAAAGGGTCAGTTTACCAGTGCTTTGAACCTCCAGGATATCATTGTACGCAGCAGTGCACGTGGCGCCACTGTTTACCTGAAAGATATTGCCGAATTAAAAGATACCATTAAAGAAAAAGATAGCTATGCACGGCTTGATGGCAAGAACGTAGTGACCCTCAATATCGTAAAACGTGCCGGGGAAAATCTGATCAGCGCCGCCGGCAAAATCAAGGATATCGTTGCGCAGATGCAGAAGGATGAAGAACTACCAAAAGATTTGAAGGTGGTGATAACCGGCGATCAGAGTAAGGCTACTGCCACATCATTCAAAGACCTCGTAAATACCATCGTCATCGGCTTTGTACTTGTGATGATTGTGCTCATGTTCTTTATGGGTGTAACCAATGCCTTCTTTGTGGCATTGAGTGTGCCCCTGAGCGTGTTTGTGGCGTTTCTGTTTTTACCCATTGCCGATGCCATTGTGGGTACGCCGGTTACATTAAATTTTATCGTGCTGTTTGCCCTGCTCTTTGGCCTGGGTATTATCGTGGATGATGCCATCGTGGTAATTGAAAATACACATCGTATTTATAACAACGGAAAAATACCTATTATCCGCAGTGCCAAGGAAGCGGCCGGCGAGGTGTTCATTCCGGTGCTTGCGGGCACTGCTACTACGTTGGCGCCTTTCTTTCCTTTACTTTTCTGGAAAGGGATCATCGGTAAGTTTATGATCTACCTGCCCACGATGCTGATATTGACCCTTGCAGCCTCGCTGATCGTAGCCTTTATCTTCAATCCGGTATTTGCGGTGAGCTTTATGAAGCCCGAGGGTAAAGAATATGCGGAAGCAAAAAGTACCATATTCAAAAAGCCATTATTCTGGGTAGTGCTGATTTTTGGCGTCTTGCTGCACCTGGCTGGCTGGCATGGGTTCGCCAATTTTCTGTTGTTCATGGCGATTTTGATGGTGCTGAACCGGTATCTATTTAATGGTATCATTCATGTATTCCAAAACCGGATTTTGCCGGGACTGATGAACCGCTATGAGAAGATGTTACGGTGGGTATTGAAAGGCTGGAGGCCGGTATGGATGCTGGTAACCCTTTTTCTTCTGTTTCCGGTTTCTGTTGTGTTATTAATGGCCAGAGGTAATAAAAGCACCTTCTTCCCCAGCGGTGATCCCAACTTTATTTACGTGTATCTGAAAATGCCGGTGGGTACCGACATCAAGAAAACCGACAGCGTAACCACCATGCTCGAAAAGAAAGTGTACAAAGTGCTGGCGGCGGAACACCCGTCTACACCAGGCAGTATTGTAGAAAGTATTATTACCAATGTGGCCAACAGTGCCAATAATCCGCGCGACAATAACCGGAGCATACGTCCCAACCTGGGCCGTATACAGGTAAGTTTTGTAGAATATGAAAAACGTGAGGGCAAACATACCAAACCCTTCCTCGATGCGATACGTGCCGAAATGAAAGGTATTCCTGGTGCCAGTATCGAAGTGGCGCAGGAAGATGGTGGGCCGCCCACTGATCCGCCGGTAAACGTGGAGATCGTAGGTGATAAGTTTGAAGAAATCGCCAAAGTCGCCACCAGTCTCTCCAACTATCTCGATACCAACCAGATATATGGCATTGAGAACCTGCGCATGGATGTGGACCTGAACAGCCCTGAAATCACGATTAATGTAGACCGTGAAAAAGCCATGATGGAAGGTCTGAGCACCGGGCAGATCGGTATGGAAATCCGCACGGCCGTGTTTGGCAAAGAAGTGAGTAAATTAAAGGATGGTGAAGATGAGTACAAGATCCAGTTGAGGTATAAAGATTTGATGCGGAACAATATCACAGACCTCTTGAACATGCGCATTACGTTCATGGATATGAATACGATGATGATCAAATCGGTGCCGATCAGTGCCGTAGCTTCAGTGGATTATACCAACACCTCCGGTGCCATTGCCCGTAAAAATGTTAAGCGAACAATACAGCTTCAAAGCAACGTACTCGATCCATCAATGGTGGGAGAAGTGAACAAAAAACTGGCTGAAAAAATAGCCGACTTCAGGACCAAAAATCGTATACCTGCAGATGTAACCATCAAGCAAACCGGCCAGGGCGAACAGGAAGCCGAAACGTCCAGCTTTTTGGGACTTGCATTAGGCATTGCGTTGGGAATGATTTTTCTGATATTGGTTTTGCAGTTCAATAGTATGAGTAAACCATTTATTGTACTTACCGAAATTTTCTTCTCTGTGATCGGGGTATTGCTTGGCTATGCATTTACGGGTATGACGATCGCCACTATTATGCTGGGGGTGGGCGTTATAGGCCTGGCGGGCATCGTAATTAAAAATGGCATTTTGTTGATAGAATTTACAGACGAGCTCCGTGGCCGCGTTACCCGTACGCGGGAAGCCGCCATACAGGCGGGTCGTATCCGTATCATTCCGGTGCTGCTTACAGCCATTGCCACCACGTTGGGTTTACTGCCACTAGCGGTAGGGTTTAATATTGATTTTGTATCATTGTTCCAGCACCTGAACCCACATATTTTCTTCGGTGGTGATAGCGTGGTATTCTGGGGGCCGCTTAGCTGGACAATTATCTTCGGGTTGATATTCGCCTTCTTCCTTACCCTGGTGATGGTGCCAAGTATGTACATCATCGCGGAAAGGATCCGGCGTCCGATGGATAAATTCTATGGCACCAGGTACATAGCGCTGCTTGGTTTCACGGGTCCATTCTTCTTCTTGTTTGTAGGTATTATGTATCTCGGAAGAAGACTCCAGGGTAAGAAGGTTTGGAACGGTTTACTGAAAGAGAACAAAACAGCTTAATACTACTGATCCAGTTATCAAAAAAGCAGCCCTAAATCCGGGCTGCTTTTTTTGAAAGTATTGAGAATTAACTGTAATGGATCCCCGTAGGCTTAGAGACTGCTTACCAACGGTGCAGCGATTCCTTTTAGCCTGGGTATGGACAAACGCCAAACTGTATTATTGAACCTTTCTTAATTTTTGCTATTCCCCGTTCGTATTTATCTGCGCAAATGTGTTGGCATCAATCTCCCGTTTAGCTAATATTTTAAAACCCCGGCAGCTCCCCAGCATAAGGCTGAGAACATGCACGTCTGCCCCTATTTCCTATTTACCTTTCTGCTCCTTCCACATCTCATTAAATGTTTTCTGGCTAAAATCAAGATTTCCATGATGTGTGGTCCAGCCTTTGAAGATCTTATTGACAACCCAGTTTTTCATTTTGCCACTGCCCATATTCATCATACCGCGGTGGAGGCTGGCCTGTTTCCAGGCTTTCCAGGCCAGGCGTTCGGCGAGGGTACTTTCGCCCTGCACTACAGCTTCGTGGCGGTTGTGAAGTAATAGTTCGTGGAGGTTAATTCTTATCGGGCACACTTCGGTGCAGTTGCCACAAAGTGAGGAGGCATAGCTCAGGTGCTTGTATTCGGCTACGCCACTTAAATAGGGAGTAATTACCATGCCAATGGGCCCGCTATACGTGGTTTCGTAGCTATGGCCGCCAATATTTTTGTACACCGGACAGGCATTGAGGCATGCCCCGCATCGGATGCAATAGAGTGCTTCCCTGGCCACCGGGTCGGCCAGCAGGTTGGTGCGGCCATTGTCCAGCAGGATCACATGCATTTCTTCCGGACCATCCGTTTCGCCGGGCTGGCGGGGACCGCTGATGATGGAATTGTAGACGGTCACTTTTTGACCAGTACCATAGGTCGCTAGCAAGGGCCAGAAAAGCCCAAGATCGGTGAGTGATGGAATCACTTTTTCAATACCCACTACCACGATATGAACCTTCGGGAAGGCACTGCTTAACCTCGCATTGCCTTCGTTTTCTGTCACTGCGATGCTGCCAGTATCAGCAATGATAAAGTTGGCACCGGTAACGCCTACTTCTGCTTCTACGTATTTATGACGCAGGATATGGCGGGCTACCTGGGTGAGTTGTTCCGGGCTCAGGTTGGGTTCGGTTCCCAGCTTTTCAGCGAAAAGTTTGGCCACATCTTCCTTGCTTTTATGCATAGCTGGGGTCACGATATGGTAAGGCGGTTCGCCATCCAATTGCTGGATGTATTCGCCCAGGTCGGTCTCTACGCTCTCGATATTGTTTTGTTCCAGGAAATGGTTGAGGTGAATTTCCTCGGTCACCATACTCTTGCTTTTTACCAGGGTTTTGCAGTCTGCACGCTGGCAAATGCGGAGGATCTCATCGAGTGCCTGCTGGGTGGTTTCTGCCCAGGTAACTTTCGCGCCGCGTTTGGTTATTTGGGTTTCAAACTCCAGTAAACTCTTATCCAGGTTCTCAATTGCCTTCCACTTCAGGTCTTTGGCGCGTTCCCTGGCCGTTGGCAGCTGGGCAAACTGCTGCTTACCGATGGGCACAGTAGCATTGTATTTGCCAATATTAAAATTGATCTTCCGCCTATGTTCCAGGTCGGAGGCTTTAATGGTGCTTTTAGCGAGAAAAGAGGAAGCGGTCGACATAGTTGAATAAGTAGATTTTTAGTACTTAGTAAAAAGACTGGAACTACTTAAATATTCCGCCACTACCTGACAGGTATATGAATGGCTACAGTTCAACTTTATTATTTGAATACTGTATTGCAAATACCCAAAGTCATAAGTCTATTGTCTAAGTACTTTGTACTAAATACTGTTTTTTAATGGCTGTTTTGTCCCTCTCCTTCACGAAGGATGGCACCGCCGGCAAGAATGGAGGTGATTGTAAAAAAGACGGTGCCAAACAATCCCAGCCAGAATTTCCAGGCTGGTCCGTTGAGGCCAATGCCGCTGATCATCGTCATGATAGAAAACAGGTTTAAAAGAACCAACGGAATAAATACTGGGAAACGCATAAGGGATCGTTTTTGGTGGATGTATAAATTGGCTGTAAAAATAAGGCAGTTGGATAAAAGGCCGGCATCTAAAATTCAAAAAAGGAAAAGCCGTTAAGTTGTCGATACATCAAATGCAATGCCGTCGTAAATGGTTGCTACTGTAAGTTCAAAACCTAACCTGTCGAATAAGATTGTTTCATCCAGGGTTTCATAAGTTTGATATTTCCATACCTGGCTGTTGTCGATTCTTGAATATACCTGAACTTTCAATTCTTTTTGGGATACAAGAACATAATAGTGAAGGCTTTCAATTTTCTTGTACCAGGTGAGTTTTACTTGTGCATCATACAAGGCAGTTGAATCCGACAGTACTTCGAAAATGATGGAAGGATATTTTACAATAAGGTCTTTCTCTTTTAAATTTTCATTGCATGAAAGCATTAGATCTGGGTATACATAAAATTGATTTTTTTCAATTTCCAGTTTCATCCCGTCTATAAATACATCGCATCCCTCCTTTTTATTTGACTTTAAAAATACCCCCAAATTCAGGATGATATTATTGTGGGCTTTGGATCCGCCCGCCATGGCAAAAATTTCGCCATGGTAAAAATCATGCCGCTCCGTGCTCGTTTCTTCCAACGTCATGTATTCTGCAAATGTATATTTTAATACTTCTTTGGGGATAGGGTAACTCATGACCTTGTTTTTTAGAAATAAAATTACAAGAAAATAATGCATTAAATCGAATCACTCCTATAGCCCGGCGCCCCCGGCATCTTTTACACTTATTTCAATATTCCTGAGTTTGGCTTCGCAATATTGAATAAGCTCGTTGGCCTGTTTCACTTTTTCGGCCAGGCTGTCCAGTTGTATGGAGTCGTCCTCTATTTGCTCCACGATGCTTTCTAGGGCTGCTAATGCATCCGTGTAGGAAAGGTTAGTTGTCATGTATTTCTTTTTTTGTGACCTTACTATAAATGCTGCCATCGGCAAACCGGGTTTTTATTTCGGTGCCTGCGGCAATAGATTTGGCGTTGGTTGCAATTGTATCATTCACCGTAACCATGGCGAAGCCTTTCCTTAAAATGGCTTCGGGACTGCTCGCCCTTACCAGTCTTTTCATCGCATCAAGACGGTGGTTAGCCCGGTCCAGGAGCTGGCTTGTTTTCTTTTCCAGCCAAACTTTTATGTTGATGATCCGGTTTTCGAACTGGAAATTATTTTCAATAATTACGGCTGCAACTTTGGTGGGTGTTTTGTGTTCCCTCGCCATCAGGTCGGCGATGCTGGTGTTGCGATCGTGACCGATGCCTGTGAATATCGGGATGGGAAATTCGGCGATCATTTTCGCCAGGTCATAATCTTCAAAAGGCTTGAAATCGGTTTGCGATCCGCCACCGCGTACAATGGCTATCAGGTCAAAACTCTCGTTCTGTTGCTCTATTAATTCCAGCTGGGCGAGGATCATTTCATGTGCATTATCGCCTTGTATTTGTGTAAGAAATTGGGTGATGTAAAACGAGAAGCCATGTTGGTTGGTTTCCAGCTCCTGTAAAAAATCCCGTTGCCCGTCGGAATTGGGCGCGGTGATCAAGGCTATTTTTTGCACGACCATAGGAATGGGTAACTGGTTGTTATAAGTCCGGTACACGCCATCTTCAAGCCTAATGGAATGCGGGTTTTCCTTTACCAGCTGCTCCAGGGTTTTTTGCCGCTTCAATTCAATCGTTCCCAATGTATAGGCCACATCTATCTGCAGCACATCCAGGTTCAACCCGTATTGTGGGTGAAACCGCACCCGCACCAGGCAGGTAATCGTAATGCCATCTTTAAAAACCTGGCGGGTATGTTTTTCAAAATGCTCAATCTGTGTGTAGGTATTGGCCCAGAATACCGCCCGCATTTCGGCAACGGTATTGCGGCCTTCTTTTTCTACCAGTTTGAGGTAGCAGCGGCGGTTGGTGGTGTATTTTTTTACGTCACTGGTTTCGGCTTCAATCCAAAATGTTTCGCCCTCAAATCGTTCTTCGAAGGTGAGCTGTATTTCGGCCGCTAGGTCAGATAATTTGATGGCTTGCTGCATGTTTTTTGGTGCAGGCAAACCTATAAGGTCTATTTCGAACGCCCGCAATTATGAATGACCGATAAGACCTTATAGGTTTTGTTCGGGGCCAGCCATTGCGAAAGGTTAAAAAAGACCTTATAGGTTTACGGGTGATCAATACAAGTTATAAATCTCAATTATGTGTTTTAGGATATTCGGGAAGTCTATTTTAAGGTCTATCAGTTTGCCAGTACGAATATCGAACACCCAACCATGAACGGTAATTTTTCGGTCGTGGTAGGCTTCCTGAAACGCGGCGGTTTTAATAATGTTTACACATTGCTCCTGCACATTTAATTCTACCAGCCTGTCGTACCTAAGATCCATATTTTCGATAGCATTCAGTTCGTCTTTATGCAGGCGGTACACATCCCGTATGTTGCGTAACCACGGGTTCAGGAGCCCCATATCTACAGGCTGCATGGCGGCTTTTACGCCACCGCAATTGTAATGGCCACATACCACAATATGATTCACCTTTAATTGTCGAACAGCGTAGTTGATTACGCTCATTACATTGAGGTCGACATTGTTTACCAGGTTGGCAATATTGCGGTGCACAAACACTTCACCCGGCTGAACACCCATCAGGTCTTCAGCGGTCACCCGGCTATCGGAACAGCCGATATACAGGAGCTCGGGGTTCTGCCCCTTGGCGAGGTCGGTAAAATAATTCTCGTTAATGGACAGTTTTTCAGCGATCCATTTTTCGTTGTTCGCAAATACATTTTGTATGTTCATAAACAGTTATTTTTAAGGCAATATGTTGTTTGTCCGGGTATATTTTTTCGGGCAGGCTGCTGCTGTTTTCTTAGTACAAAAAACCCATTTTGCCATCCTGGTAATCCCGCATGGCTTCCAGTACTTCTGTTTGATTATTCATTACAAATGGGCCATGAGAAACTAACGGTTCATTGATGGGTTCGCCCGCTATCAGTAACAAGGTCGCTGAAGGGTTGGCCTTTAAAAATACCGGACGCTCTTCCTTTTTAAAACTGATCAGCTGGTGCTGGCCTGCGGATTTTTCCTGGTTTACCAGCAAGTTGCCCTCCAGCACATACACCCCCACATTTTGAGAAGCCGATAGTGAAAATTCAAATTCCGCATCCGCCACCATCCGCACCATCGCAGTGAGGGCATTACTGTCAGCCGGGCCTGCTACACCCATAAAATTGCCCGATACCAAACGGATGGTAACACCATTCCTTTCCAACATGGGTATTTCATCCTGGGTAATGGGTTGGTAGGATGGAGGCAACATCTTCTGCGCCGCCGTCAGATTGATCCAGAGCTGAATGCCCTGGTAGCGACCACCTTTTTCAGCAAATGCCTTCCCGATTTTTTCACTGTGGATAATGCCCCGGCCGGCATTGATCCATTGTACTTCGTTATCGCCGATAACGGCATTGTTACCCAACGAATCGTTGTGCTCAATTTCGCCATTGTACATGAAAGTAATCGGGCAAAACCCACGGTGCGGATGGGCAGGCACGTTGAAAGAGTTATCTCCCGCCTCTATTTCAAAATCAAAATGATGGAGTAAAATAAACGGGCTTATCTGCGGAAATCCGGGAGTAGGAATGGCCTGGTAAACCAGGTGGTCTCCCAGCTTAATGGATTGGGAACTGGTAATATTTTGAATGCTCCGGAAAGACGACATGTCGGAAAAGTTTTGAATGAAGAATGCTTTGCAAGTTATCGTTTGCAGGCAACTTCGGTTCATCTTGTCAAACCAATCTTATGGGATATTTTTCTATCATCAGAAGATTGGGTAATTTTAGCGGTAATTTTTATAGTTGTGGCATCAGTTATTGCCCCTGCAACCACCTCTTAAGAAACATTTCGTCGTCACTTATTTTGCCCACAACCCGATAGGATGAATAATAAAGTACACTGGATTGTGCCGCCACTTCCTTCAGTACTGCTTTTGGATTCACCCATTTGGCGTGAATAAAATACACTTCGGAGCCATCATGGTACAAAAAACCAACATGCGAGTCAAGGCCGACTACATATACGCCAAAGCCCTGGCTTTTTATGTAGTCAATGAAATGGGCAAGGCTATCGTTTCTGAAAATTTTTCCCGGGTTCTTTTTCACCAGGTCGTACACCAGTTCCTGCGATGCACATTGTGCCATCTTCACACGCCTGATAGGTAAGCCGCAATCCTGTAAAACAGTGGTGATAAAATAGCCACAGGCGATGCTGCCTTCACCTGGCTTTTGCGTAGTGCCATTAAAATCCCAGGGCGTACCGTACCAGTAGGGTAAGATGGAATCAACCAGGATGGCCACAAACTCTTTTTGTAATTCGATTATTGACGAAGTATTCAGATCACCAGGATAACGTTTTTGTAGTAATTTCTTCCTCAACTGCACGGCTGACTTCATGCGGTCATATCCAGGTCGTACTTTACGTGAGGTCGGTAATGGATTTACTGCGGCATTTCCTTGTTTTATTGGAATCCTGTTTTCCTGCCTGCAGGAAAGCAATATGGAGATACAGATTAGCCATGGGAGTTTCATAAAAAGCAGGTTATGGGTTGCTGAGATGAAACCACTATAATTTTCCATATTGGGCTAGGGCCAATAAAAAAGGAATTCATTATACCGGGCGGCCCTGCTTAAAAAAAGTCAAGTTTTAAAAACTTTACTTCATTACTGTTCTACTACAAGATCGTATAACTCGTCAACTTCAGCTCATCATCATTATTAATATTAATGCCTGCCAGTGGAATGCTGATGCTAAGTTTGGTGCGGGCATAAATGCGACCCACCCCACGGGCATAGTAATAATTGAAATCACTTACCGGTGTTATCGGGATGCCGGATACAGAGATTGTCCCTATCGTGATTTTTACATGGGTTACACCGGTAAAAGTTTTAGCGCCCACGGTATAGCTGATACCGGCTTCGGTAACCTGGAAATTTAGAGGAATGGTTACCGGTGTAGGTATGCCGGTAAGGGTCACCGTTTTGTTCTCCGTCCAGGAAGTGCCCACGGCCGCATCTTTGAGATACAGCAGTTCCAGGCGCTGGTTAATGGCGGCGAGGTTACCCAGTTGAAAATAATCAGTGCCGGTTATATTGTAATATTCATTGTCGGTACTGCTGTTGGTAAATACCTTGTATGTTCTGCCGCTAACGATTGTATCCCTGGCTGTCGCTTTTATCGTATAACTGCCTGTTGAAGCAACAGGTGCATAGGTCTGTGTGCTGTAAGTCCAGCTGCTGCCTGCGGTAATTGGCATATAAGAAGCGGGTGTTGCAGGTGCCGGATTGTCTTTTTTACACTTACAGCCCGAAAACACCAGGGCGAGGCAAATGGGCAATAGTTTATTCATGCAGGTAGTTTAAGGTAGGCAAGATAATTTTTTTTGCCCAGCTACAGCAGTCTTACAAAAGGGATTTTCCGGAAAGGGACAAATCGGTGAATTGGTCATATAGGGTCGCGAATGTCGCTTAGTTCCCTGATCTAATGACCACTGAAAACACAAGGATACGCATTCACGGTTTTTGCCTTGTGAAACATTAGATTAGCAGCAGCAGTGTGGTAGCTAAAAAAAAGCCGAATAAAATAAAGAAGATATAGAGCGACTTGCGGATGGTCTTTTGCAACACGGCATCCGGTAATTGATCCCAGCCCACTGCCATACGTTCGTAATTGGTTTTACTGCCAAAGGTCAGCCAAACAATGAGCCCAAGTATTGCTGCGCATCCAACTCCCAGCAGTTTACCCGACCACCTGCTATAACCAACAGCACGAGTTGCAGATTTAAGGAAAGCGGCAATGGGGTTATGCGGAACAAAATAGGTAAGTATGATCAAGAACCCCGCCAGTAGCATCATTAGTAATACAGAGGTTAGTATCGTAGCATTCAGCCGGCCTTTCGCGGCATCACGTCCGCCTTTCTTTAATTCATAGTATTGACTGCAAAAAATAGTTTCAATAGGGCTCATGGGTGGGTACTTAATTTAATGCAAGTTAGGCGATCAGTAAGGCTGGTAAAATACCCCGTTACGGGTATTTGTAGGATGTTAACCGGGGCCGGAGAAAGCCCATGCGGAGAAGCTGCTTGACGAATTCAAAACCGCAGCTGGCACTATGCAGCCGGATGATTGACTCAGGGATGAAGCTAGCTGAGCATTGTAAGTTTTATTTCAGTGTCTTATCCGTTGGAATAACTTTGATGTAAGTGGGATTTAATAATTTTAGACCCAAAAAGCTATGTCAAAAAGATTTAAAACCATATTGCTTCAAGCCGGAAAAACTGCAACCGGTATCCAGGTCCCATCCGAAATTGTAGCAAGCTTTAGAGCAGGAAAGAAGCCGCCGGTAAAGGTGACGATTAATGACTATGCGTACCGTAACACGATTGCAGTAATGGGTGGTGTCTATATGGTAGGCGTGAGTGCCGAACATCGTAAAGGTGCGGGCGTGCAAGGTGGGGACGAAATCGAAGTGACCATTGAATTGGATTCAGATCCCCGCGTTGTGGACATACCGCCGGCATTTCAAAAAGTGTTGGATAAAAATGCTGCAGCCATGAAATATTTTGACACCCTTTCGAACAGCAAAAAGAAGGCGATCATCATTCCAATTAACGAGGCAAAGACAGACGAAACCCGGGATAGGAGAATAGAAAAAGCCATTGGCCTGCTAAAGGAAGGGAAATATTAAACAGGAATGAATGAACTAAATTGACTGCCTGCCAACAGCTAGCTTTTTTCATTTACATATTGTGAGCAGCTTTAATATTAAACCTTCAGTAAGGTGGATGCGGGCTAAGAAATAAAAGCTATATCAGGCATTTGGCTTTTCGTTGTAGTTACTAAAAGCCTTGCAGTTCTCAATCGGAAATCTTTTGGTATTCGCCCCATTCAACACATGCTGCATACTGAATTTCGTAATCTGGTGATCTGCTGCTTTTACAAGTATGGCGGCCAGGCCAGGGCTGGTATAGATGCCACAAAAAGGTTGAGCGAATTCGGCGTCCTGATGAACATAAAAATCATATCCGGGGCATTGCTGGTACTGTTCAATGGTATTGGTAATTGTAGCCGTGTCCATGTCCAGCATATCACAGGCCATCAATAATAGTGGGCGTACGGGGAATTGCTGATGCACTGTTATTAAGCCTTTCAGCGGTCCTTCAATAGGAACATTGTCTATCACCAGTTCGCTTCTTGAGATATGCTGTCTGTAGTTGGCGAGTTGGGTTCGGTTGATGGAATACACCACTTGGATATTAAGCGCCGTTAACTTGCCGGCGACTTTTTTCGCCCAAAAGGTTTCGCCGATGGGAAGCAGGCCTTTATCACTGCCCATTCTTTTGCTAAGACCGCCACATAATACCACACCCAAAAGCTGTTCCATTTTAATCGGTTGATTTTTTATCACTATGGCCCAACGGTTTTTCCGGGGCGATGATATCTCTTACCAGTTGTTTTAATTCTTTTGCTTCGGGAAAATGACCCACCTCTTTGCGGTCGTACACCTGTTTTCCATCAATAAAAATGGTATAGCGGCCACCGGTTTCACTGGGCTGTAACGTAACGCTGTGAAGCTCTTCGACGAAAGTCGTAAGTAGTTCCTGTGCCATATAAGCGGCCCTTAAAAGCCAGCCGCATTGGGGGCAATATTCAATGGTGATTTGGGGTTTTACAGCTGTGGCGTTATTAGTTTTCATGGATGTTTAATTGATGAGAAGGATGCTCAATCTAATCTAATATTTTACATTGGCAAGATTCCGGCGAAGTATGTTTTTATATAGAGTTTATATTATTTTCTTAGGTAGACACAGGGCACATTTGGCGGAAGGTATTCAATGCTATAACCTGCTTTCAATAATAGGGATACGGTTTGCGAGACTGTTTTTTCGGTGCGGTACATCTGCGGCAGTAGCCCCATTATGGCATAGCTAACCGGGTTTACTACAGGTCAAAATCCACAAAAAAATCAGGCAGTTATCTCGTCTGGTTTCGTTACCTGCTTAAAGTTTCCTACAGCTGCACTACAGGTAGGACATTCATAATTTTCCAGTTCGTTAAAAGCGATGCCAGGTGCAATACCACTTGATTCATCTCCATAAACCGGGTCGTAAATGGTGAAGCAATAACCGCACTGGTGCACTTTAATATCTTTGGTAACTATTGCATTGCTATCATTCATTTGCTGCTGGTAAATGGCATGATTGCTCACTTCTTCATTCTGCCATTCGTAAAAATATTTACACAGCGAAACCAGGTAGAGTTCCAGATTTTCTTTTTCAATATCCTTGCGGAAGAGGATAAATTCTTTTGAATTGGGATTGAAATCAGGGGTATATAAAATGTCGTACCGATCCAGCATTTTGTATTTGTTGGGCGCCTTGTTTTCCTGTTTACGGATAATGACCGAGCCAAAAAGCCCTGATTGCGGGCGGGTCTTTACCGCAAAGCAAAGGCCATAGGTCCGTACATCATCTTTATCAAAACCCCGCACCAGGAAGCGCTTCAGCTGCAATCCTTCTTCGGAGAGATCTTCTACCTGCCAGTTCAGTTCGTTGCTGGCATGCCGCACGTTGATGCGAAACTTTCCTAATACATAATTCCAGAGTTTGCGATCGCTCTGCTGAATAGCTTTGATCACCAGCGATTTCCAGGGCGTGGTGTACAGCTGCCCCACTTTGGTTTTTAGACAAATGGCGCATACATCTTTTAGGAATGCGACATCAAACTGGTCGTCGCGGCGATGAATGCCCAGCCATGTTTTATTGCCATAATTATTAAAGCCCTCGTAGTATGGTAAGGTAAAATCGGGCAATTTCAGTTCCTGTTCTACCGGTTGGGTAATGAAGTTAGCTTTGGCATATACCAGTGCTGGCAGGCTATCACCGTTAGCTTGGGGGGCGCCCGCAAACTGCTGTTGGTTTTCGGAAATCGTTTCCTCCAGCAGCTTGCTAATCCTGGGTATATCCCCGGTATAGATCAGGCCCGGCCATTTGTACATATTATTAGTTTTGGGAAACCGTATATGCAGGTACCAGTAATTGCTGGTGGGCGATGCGATGAAATTAATATTGCCGGTAAAAAAGGGCACAAAGGTTTGGCCACTATCCACAATATTTATTTTCAACCGGGGTTTAAAATCAAATAGGTCGAGGATATCTTTATACACACCTTCACTCAGCCAGTTGGCATTTTGGAAAACTTCTTCTGTTACATAGGAGCTCACGATATTGGGAAACAGCTCTACGTTTGCTTCGTAACCAATACCGGCTTCACCCAGGGCGATTAAAAAATCTTCAACAAACTTATCCGCAACCTTGAAGTATAGTTGTTGGCGGGTGCCAAACTGCACTTCTTTTACCTGTGCATTTTCGGCTGCACACATAATGGCATACAAGTTACCCGCTGCCACGATGCCGCCATGCAGGTTGATTTTTACGATGTGATTTTTACGTATCATGCGCGTCTCTTTACACTGGTTTATCCCAGGCCAAATTCCTTTAAAGCCTTCGGTAAATTTTTATTTTCATGCCCACTTTTACAAAGTTTTAATAAGGCAAAACGTTGCAGATTGCTTAGCGCGGCCCATTGTTCTGTACTTACGACTAAATCAAATTCTAATAACTTTTCCAGCAATACTTGTGGCAGTGCTGTTGCATTCGCCCAATCTGGAGCTATGTTGTATTCCATTGCTGAGGGCTCGCTACGGGTGTATTTTGTGATCAGCTGTACCAGGTAGCTTTTAAATGCGGTTGCTTCCTCCCGGTTGTCACAAGACATTACTGCAAGTTCAATTCTTTCCTCGACGCTAAATTTGCTCCACTCCGACAGTTTTAATTTGATACAAACTTCATCCATTTTAAACCGGACAATCATCGGAATACAGCGCACATTTTTTTCTACAAAATCCTCTTCAAACCGGAAGTATTCAATGTTCTCTAATTCTATAAATGGAGATGGTGCCGGTTTCATAATGTAATTTTTCCATCAAATTTACGAAGCAAGCTTCAAGGTTCAAGGACCAAGGTTCAAGGGTCAAGTTTTGGACATCGGACCTTGCATAAAAAAAGCGCTTCAACCCTGAGCCTTGGTCCTTGAACCTTAGCCTAAGCTAACACGCTCTGTTCTGCCGCCAACATTTCATCCAGTATCCTTTTTACCTCAGGTTTGCAACTGCCACAGCCCGTTCCGGCCCCGGTGGTATTGCATAACTGTGTCAGGTCTTTGCACCCTTCGGAAATTTTGTTTTGCAAATTTTGACTGCCCACATTATTGCAGCTACACACAATGTTGCCCAGTACCGGTTCTGGTTTTTTTCCGCTACGCAGCAATTGTAAACGTTTATCGCTCAGTTCTGTTTTATTGGCGATCAGCTCCCTGAATTCCTGGAACTCATTTTTATCGCCGATTAAAATGGCACCGACCAGTTTGTCCTGATGAACAATGCATTTTTTATAATAGCTCTTGGCACGATCTATAAAAACAATCTCCTCGTATTCTTCATAATTGGGACATTCTGGTATCCCAATGCTGCACAGGTCGAACCCGTGAATCTTGATAATATTCATGAACACACTGCCACTATAAAACGATGCGATATCTCCCTGTATATATTTGGCTACAACATCAGCCTGCTGTTCGGCGGCCGCGGTAATTCCGTACAACATACCTTTAAATTCTGCAATCTCACCAATGGCGTAAATGTTGGGATCGCTGGTTTGCAGCCGCTCATTCACGATTACGCCACGCTGGGTTGCCAGACCTATTTCTTTTGCGAGTTCTGTATTCGGAACCGTACCGATAGCAACGATCAATGCGTCACAATCTATTTGTACACCACTTTTCAGCCGGATACCTGTGAGTTTTTCCTGGCCATAAAAAAGTTGCACTTCATCATCATAGTAGATATCACAACCCTGCCGGATCATTTCTTCGTGGAGCAACTGGCTGCCCAGCGGATCCAGTTGCCGGTCGAGGAACCTGGAGATACGCTGGATGATAGTAATGCGAACCCCCATCTCGCAAAGACTGGCTGCCATTTCAAGCCCCAGCAGGCCACCACCCACAATGATCACATGGGCATCATGTGGAATATGATTCTTAAAGTTATCGGCATCGGTGCGGCTGCGCATGGTAAAGATACCAGGCATCGTGGGCACATTCTTTGGAACGGCAGCCCGGCTACCCGTAGCCATCAACAGGATATCGTAATGCGTGGTATTGCCCAGGCTGTCGACTACAAATTTTTCTTTTCTGTCAATGGCTTCAACACTTACACCCCGGTGCAGGGTAATATTGTAGCCCGGCTCTTCCTCATCTTTCATCTTTACCAGCTGCTCCCATTTCTGGGTACCGCTGATATAATCGGGCAGCATCACACGGTTATAAAATGGAAAATTTTCCTTGCTGAAAATAATGACTTCATCCTCCTGGTTTATTTCACGATGGCTCTTTACAAAGCCATAGGCCCCGGCCCCAGCCCCAATCACCACGATGCGTTGCTTAGGCTTCACGTATTTCTCCACTTTGACCGCGCAAAATTTAAAATCCGGCTCTTTCGAAAGTGGATCTACCATCGGGCTGGTAATATTGTTTGACCTGTTAAGATCGCTGCCCAATATTTTACCCCAATGCATGGGTAAGAATACCACGCCCTTTTTTATGCTTGTAGTAACCTTGGCTTTTACCCGCACTTCACCTCTTGCTGATGAGACCACTACCACATCATTTTCAGTAACATTGATCAGCCTTGCGTTGGCCGGATGGATCTCAAGATATGCCTGGGCAATATGCTGGTTGAGCTTGTTTACCTTTCCTGTTTTGCTCATAGTATGCCATTGGTCGCGTACGCGGCCCGTGGTTAGCACCAATGGAAAATCGCGGGTGGTTTGCTCGCTGGTGATGGTATCCGGCACGGAATGAATAATGGCTCGTTTAGAAGCGGTATAAAAAAGTTTGTCGCTGAAGAGCCGTTTGACACCACCTGTAATCTCATTTTTCGGGTAAGGCCATTGAACTGTTTTTTGGCTTTTGATCTTATCATAATTCAGCCCGCTGATATCGATATTGGTGCCCTCGGTAAGCTGTACATGCTCTTTGTAAATGGTGTCGTAGTCGGGAAAATCAAAACCACGATAACCCATTTTTTGGGCAAAGCGACAAATGATTTCCGTGTCTGCCAGCGCCTCGCCGGGTGCATCCACGATCTTGTTCAGGTAGCTAATACGACGTTCACTATTGGTCATGGTGCCTTCCTTTTCCAACCAGGTGGCTGCAGGCAAAATCACATCGGCATATTTGAGGGTCTCCGGCTTGTTGCTGATCTCCTGCACCACCACGAATTTTGCTTTTTTCAATCCTTCTTCAGCTACCCGTACATTGGGGAGGCTCACTAATGGATTGGTACAAACGATCCAAATCGCTTTGAGTGTACCGTTGTTGAGTGCCTCAAACATTTCTGTGGCTGTAAGGCCTGGTTTTGCTGATATTTTGCCGCCACCCCAAAATGCTTCGACCTCCTTGCGGTGTAACGGATCAGCCAAGTTTCGGTGTGCAGGAAGCATATTGCTCAGGCCACCTACTTCTCTTCCCCCCATGGCATTGGGCTGGCCGGTTAATGAAAAAGGACCAGAACCGGGCTTGCCGATATGGCCGGTGATTAAATTAAGATTAATTAAACTTAGATTTTTATTGACACCCATGGCACTCTGGTTAAGCCCCATTGTCCACATGGTGAGAAAGCCTTTTGCATCGCCAATAAACTTTGCAGCCAACCGTATATCGGTCGTATCCACCCCGCATATTTCTGCCGACTCTTTAAGGGTTCTTTTGAAAACGATCTCGCTGTATTTTTCAAAACCCTCCGCATGATCACGTATAAAATTGAAATCGACATCTCCATTCTCGATCAGGAGTCTTCCAATCGCATGATTAAGTGTAATGTCGGTTCCCGGGTTTATTTGCAAATGCAGGTCAGCCACCGAACAGGTATCCGTTTTACGCGGATCCACCACGATGATTTTTACATGGGGATTGGCTGCCTTATGCGCCTCTACCCGACGCCAGATAATGGGATGACACCAGGCTGGGTTAGCGCCTTCCACCAAAAAGCAATCTGCGATTTCAATGTCTTCATAACAAACCGGAACACTGTCTTCGCCCAGCGCCATCTTATAGCCTACTACCGCGCTGCTCATACAAAGCCGGCTGTTGGTATCAATATTATTGCTGCCAATAAACCCCTTGATCAACTTGTTGATTACATAGTATTCTTCCGTAAGGCATTGCCCCGAAACATAGAATGCTACCGAATCCGGGCCGAATTTTTCAATAAAAGTTTTAAAAACAGCTGCGGTTCTTTCAAGGGCATCATCCCAGCCTACCCGCTGCAGCGGCATGCTCTTATTGTACCGCATCTGCGGGTACAACAGCCGGTCCGATTTATCATTTACCGTATGGTGCAGGTTCAGGCCCTTACTGCAAAGCATGCCTTTATTTACGGGATGGTCCTCGTCACCCACCAGTGAAACCGTGTTTTTTTTGTCCTTCGTTACCACAATGCCGCATCCAACACCGCAGTAGCAGCAGGTGGTGGTAAGGGAGATCATATTATTACCGCTTATAGACATGTATTTTCTGTTCAATTTTCGTTTTCCATGCCACAGCAACCTTGAAGTGTATTGCTATAGCTAATTCTGGAACTTTTCTCAGGCAGGCTGCAATGCTCCTACAAATGCCTTTTCTCTTGCATTTGATTTTTGTAATCTCACCACCAAAACAATTAGACCAATGACTGCCACGCCAATGCCTATATACATAAATGCCTCTGCATAGGTTAGACTTTTGCTTTTAAATAAAAACCCGATAGCCATGGCTCCAATATTTCCACCGGCACCAACAATACCTGATACGCTACCTATAGCATTTTTGTTAATAAATGGCACTATAGAATAAGTACAGCCATTTGCCATTTTAAGAAAAAGTGCAAATACTAACATGCTGGCAATAGCCGCTGCAAGATTGCCCGATTGGGCAAACAAAATAATGCCAATCCCCTCCAGCACCAGCAAGCCTGCTAATAGCAAGCCTTTTCCCCGAAGGCCAAATTTTTTGCCAATTTTATCGCTGATAATACCCCCAAGTGCACGGGCAAAAAGATTCATTAGCCCAAAGACGCTAGCCAGAGCTCCAGCCATAATAAGGGATGCTTTAAAACTGTCTACAAAATAAATGGCAGCCACATTGTCTACCGTAATTTCTACTCCAAAACAGGCTGCATATGACAAGGCTAATACCCATGTACGATAGTCTTTGCAAGCCATTAAAAAGGTACCGTTTTTCTTTTCTTTTGTTTCTCTTACAATTTCGCTGTAATTGCCTTGTGGCAAATCTTTGGTGTATTTATAATAAACAAAAGCCATTATCAGCAATATTGCACCTGGCACTATCATAGCATATCTCCAGCTATTGGCTTGATCCACATAACCAAGGCCTACAAATGCGGCAGCTATTAGCGGCATTACTAAGTTTGTAACGCCGCCACCGAGGTTTCCCCAGCCACCGGCTACTGCATTGGCAGTACCCACAATAGAAGGGGCAAACATTACAGATGTATGAAATTGGGTGATAACAAAAGAAGCACCAATGATGCCGATAATGAACCTAAATAATAGAAAGCTTTCGTAACTGTTGGCTAACCCAATACACATTACCGGTATAGCACCAAGTATTAATAGAATGGTATACGACAGTCGTGGCCCAAGCGAATCGCAAAGGCGCCCCATTACAAGCCGGGCAATAATTGTAGCAGATACAGAGGCAATAACAATATTGCCAATTTGAGATTTATCAAGGTGTAGCTGTGCTTTTACAAGTGGCATTAGCGGTGCAATTCCAAACCACCCAAAGAAGCAAAAGAAAAAGGTAAGCCATGTGATATGGAAGGTCTTCATCTGGATCCCTTTTAAAGAGAAGACATTGAGTTTAGCCAGCGGCTGGTTGTTTGCTATAGACATAAGTTTGAAATTTATTGAAGTGGTATAAAAGTTAAAAAATTAATGTTTGATGGCTACTGGTTTGGTATAGAAGAAGTCGGGGGTAAACTTTAGCATGGCATAGAACCAGGTACCGGTTTTGCGGTATGTACTAGCGGCTAAGTCGGTGGTAACCTGGCTTTTGGCGAATGGCATACTGCTGGTGGCGGCCATAACCGAATAACCCAATTCCACGTTTGTAAACTTGTTCATATTATAGTTAAGCAGCAGGTCAAACTCGGTTCCCAGTTTTTTTTCAACCAGTGTTCCATCGCCCTTTTTCATGTCTTTGGCTAAGGAGAAGTTGTGAATATCCAGGCCAACTGCCAGCAGGTTCGCTGTATATTTTACTTTGAAATACGGATTTACTAACCCACCTGCGGGTGAGCCTGTGCCTACGTAGAAATAATCCATATAGCCCCAATGTTTATGAGGCGTACCATAAAGTGGGTCAAACCGGTTATTCTTGCTGGAAGGGTTTACGGCATCATTGCCGGAAAGCACATCATAGCCCGGCGTAAAGCTGAATTTTCCTTTCTGGTAGGTGGCAGAAAGTGTATAGTGAAATGCATTCATTGAAATTCCATCCCTGTCTTTGCCAGTCTGTGCGTAGTAGGCACCCTGTAAGGCAATTTTTCCAAAACCGGAAGCGTTTCCAATCGTATGGTTCACCATCAGGCCGTAGGTAAAACGGCTGTGGCTGCCGCTATAGTCGAAATTGTCGCCTGTGCCCGCTGTTACAAACCGCTTACCGAATACATATCCGGCGGTTGCGCTGCCCACGGAATCCATTTTGTACTTGCCAAATTGATCGTTGAAGAACAAAGCAGAAAATTTCGTCTGGTTGAATTTCCTGGACAGGTAAACACTCCAGAACGACTTGTAGTTTTGACTACCGCCATTGGTGCCGGGAGGATTGTTCCAAACCGGGGTGCCGGTTTTCGCGCTGTTATTACCAGCATTGCCCGCAGGCGCAAGTGGTAAGATCCCTGCTGGTGTTAGCACCAGGTTTCCAAGGGAGTTTTTTACATACAAGGGTAAATTAGCCGGAACATAAGATGTATTGGTGATGCCAAAAGCGTCGGTGTTTTGGTTGAAGGCATACCCGATATCGGCTTGCAAACCATGGTGAACAGTTTTTAACAGCGCCATATCATGGCGCCGGCCCTGTTGAAGCCAATCGAGGTTGCCAATTAGGCGAGCATCGTCGTAGTTCAATTCCTGGCGACCTATTTTTAAGGAAAGCAGGTCCAGCATTTTAAATTTGATTGTGGTATCTGCCTTATTAGCGAGGGTCAGTTCGGCCCAGGCTTCATGGAGCATTAACCGGCTTCCATCGGCATTAGAAGTGCTGGAGGCATCCTGGCCCCAAATCCGAACATCTTGCACCGCAAGTCCAAAATTGAGGCGGTCCCATTTATACCCAAAATTGAGACGGGTTCGCTGTGAAGTAAATGCAGCGATAGACGAGCCTTTCAAAACAAGGTTTCCCAAGCCATTTCTAACCTCAGTCCTCGTTCGAAGTTGACCAGTTAACGAAAACTGCGCATATGACTGAGGGTGTAGAAAAAAGAAGGAAATTGTGAGACCTGCCGCTCTGCAGCACAAAGATTTCCGGTACATTTGATTCGTTTTAATTTGTTAAGGCATATTAATTCCACCCCCGCCAACGGACTGCTATTCCAGGCGGGGTTTTTAATATGACAAACAATCGAATCGTTGGTATTATACTATAGATAAACTGCGAAATCTTATATGGTATTCAAAATCTGGTAATGGTGGTTATAATTGTAAAGCAGCCTTCAGGCGATATCATCTGGACGACACTTGGGAGACAATCTTTTACAAATTACAAATCGGTTCATTTAATACTTTAGTCAGTTTTTTTGGTTGTTTCATTACTTGATTATGATTCATGTCATAAAAATAAACATTTTACACAAATTTTTGTTTGTTTGTGTTAAAAATATAAACATATTTAATTTTGTTATTTATATGTATTCGCTTGGGCAATTACATTACAGCTAAATTTGGGCGCCCCTTTTTTAAACGATGTTTAAACGGCGGTTGTTTTATTTTTGGCCTAATAGGATTAATCTTGTATTGATAAATGTGTATTTCCCATGAAGAAGAGTAAAAAGACCTGTGATTTAAACAGCTGTTTTTTTTGTACCGGTTGTCTTAAAGAGTGGCTTCCGGCGGTAAGTGTAAACCGGAAGAGTTTTCAAGTAAAGAAAGGAGAAGTGATTTTTAATGAAGGAGAACCGGTAACGGGAATTTATTTTGTGTACGAAGGAACTGTAAAAGTTCATAAAAAATGGGGTAGCGAAAAAGAACTGATCGTTCGTTTCGCCAAAAAAGGCGATATCATAGGTCATCGTGGACTTGGCGGCCATGCCGTTTTCCCGGTTTCGGGTACTGCGGTGGAAAATTGTGAGATTTGTTTCATTGATATAGAATTTTTCGAAGCCAGTTTAAAAGTTAACCCAGAGTTTTTATACAAACTCATGATGTTTTTCGCAGACGAATTACAAGTGTCAGAACGAAAAATGCGCAACCTTGCCCATATGTCGGTAAAAGGCAGGGTGGCACAGGCGTTGATTAGTTTGGAACAAAAATTCGGCATTACCAAAGAAGGGTTTATTAATATCGTCCTCAGCCGCCAGGATCTTTCTTCCTATGCAGGAACCACTTACGAAACCGTATTCCGGATTTTAAACGATATGGTGAAAGATCAAGTGATTAAGTTGACAGGGAAAAGTATTTCCATTATCAATGCAAGGCAATTACTAGCTTTCACAAACGAGACTGAAACAATTACTTAGGAGAAATGATCGCCGCCTTTGGTCTTCCAGTCATTGCTACTAATTCACCATTTCATTTATTTCAACACAATGGTTAACGGTTACCATTACCTTTTTTAATGGGTGGTAAAACAGTTGGCGATCTGAACGTAACTGTTATGAAAGGAATAGTTGTGGTTATTATACGGGATGGTCTTAGGTTGCTATTGCGTCAGAAGTCAGGCTTTCACCCTCTGTCCGTCCACCGCAACATACACTTTACCATCTTCCACTCTTATTGGATATGTTTTGATACTGCATTCGTCTCCGGAGATGCACTCCCCCGTTAGCAAGCTGAATGTTTTTTTATGAAAAGGGCAAGCAACTTTTGGTTCACAGGCCTCGCCGGCACTGCCAATCATACCACGGCTTAAAGCCATTTGCTGTTTATGCGGACAAAGATTTTGCGAGGCAAACCATTCGCCCCTTCGGCTAAAATTAAAAATAGCGATTTGCTCATCTTCGTATTTTACGCAAGCCCCGCCATTATTCGGCACATCGTCCGCGTAGCAGGCGAAAAACCATTTTACCGCAGTTGCGGTTGCAGTGATAGTTTCCATACTTTTTAATGTTTTAATGTTTGTCTTTTTTGTTGTTTCCTAGTTCACAGGTTAGAGACTTTTAAAATGAGCTCGCTATGGGTAAATGCAGTAACCATGAATTTGAGAACTCGTAAACCTATAAACTTGTGAACTTACAGAACGGCGATCACCATTCCTTCGCCTTCACCTGGTCTCTCATAGGAACGAGCAGAGACGTAGGATCTTTTTCACCGGGTGCGTTTACAAAATGACTAAACCGTTTCCGCATTTCGGGGTTTTCGATGGCGGCTTTCCACTCGCAGGTATAAGTGTTCATATGTTGTACCATGGCGGCTTCCAATTCTTTAGCTATACCCAGGCTGTCGTTGATGATTACATTTTTTAAATATGCCATACCGCCTTCCATTTTGTTAAGCCAGGTGGCAGTACGGGTCAGCGGATCTGCAGTCTTTACATAGAACATTAAAAAGCGATCGAGGTATTTAATGCAGGTTTCTTTATCTATATCTGTTGCCAGCAACTGGGCGTGTTGTGGCTTGCTGCCGCCGTTGCCGCAGATGTACAGGTTCCAGCCTTTTTCGGTAGCGATAATGCCAAAATCTTTGCTTTGTGCCTCAGCGCATTCGCGCACGCAACCGCTTACACCACCTTTCAGTTTATGAGGGCTGCGAAGGCCTTTATACCGGTCTTCAACTTCTATGGCAAAGCTTACGCTATCGTGTAATCCAAACCGGCACCAGGTACTGCCTACACAACTTTTCACGGTACGTAAAGATTTACCATACGCATGGCCACTTTCGAAACCGGCAGCTATCAGTTCTTCCCAGATAGCAGGCAGATCGCTTAAATGGGCGCCAAACAAATCGATACGCTGGCCGCCTGTTATCTTGGTGTACAGATTATATTTTTTCCCTACCTGGCCAATTGCAATGAGTTTATCAGGCGTGATTTCGCCGCCGGCGATACGAGGCACAACAGAATAAGTGCCGCCTTTTTGAATATTCGCCAGGAAGCGATCGTTGCTGTCTTGTATGGTATCCTGTTTTAATATCAGATCGTTCCACAAGCTGGCGAGGATGCTTGCTACCACTGGCTTGCAGACCTCGCAGCCATCCCCTTTTCCGTACCGGCCCAGTACTTCATCGTAAGTCCGGATGCCATTCATTTTGGTAAGGTCGAATAGTTCCTGGCGGCTATAATCAAAATGCTCGCATACCACATTTTTTACATATACGCCATTGGCTTTCATGGTGCCAACGATCAGGTCTTTCACCATCGGAACACAGCCGCCACAGCCCGTTCCGGCCTTGGTGCATTTTTTCATGGCGTCTACTGTTGTTATGCCACCTTCGGTAACCGCGCTACAGATTGCTCCCTTTGTAACGGCTTCACAACTACAGATCAAGGCTTCGTCTGGCAAGCCCAGAACTCCGGCTCCACCTTCCGCTTCCCCGCCCCGGCTACCCAGGATCAGGTCTTCGGGATTTGGCGGAAGCATGATCTTGTTGTTGACGGTTTGCAACAGCATATTATACGCTGCTGCGTCGCCGATCAAAATCCCGCCAAGCAGGTATTTGCCATCCGTACTTATATTGATGCGTTTGTAAACAGCCTTGTGGGTATCCTCAAAAATAATAGTGCGGCAATCAGGTTCTGTAATAAATGGATCGCCGAAGCTGGCAACATCTACACCAATCAGTTTAAGCTTGGTGCTCATGTCGAAGCTGGTAAAGATCTTGCTGGTGAGGGGTGCACTGATTACGTCCAGTCTGTTACATAAATTGGCTGCTGTCACTTCTGCCATTTCGTAGCCGGGGGCTACCAGGCCATAAATCATATTACTATGCAAGGCGCATTCGCCGATGGCAAAAATGTCGGGATCGCTGGTTTGCATATAGTCGTTTACCAGGATCCCACCGCGACCGCCTACTTCTATGCCGCTCAGTTTAGCCAGTTCATCTCTCGGGCGTATACCTGCCGAGATAACGAGCATGTCCAGTTCCAGTTTTGTATCGTCAGCGAATTCCAGTGCGGTTATAGTTCCGTCACCAGCAATTGCAGTCGTACTTTTATTTAAATGAACTTTAAGGCCGAATTCCTTTAGTTGCTGCTGAAGCATGCCACTACCGGCACTATCTATTTGCCTGGGCATCAGCCTGGGCGCAAACTCTACTACATGTGTTTCTTCAACCCCAAGGTCCAGTAGTGCTTTGGCGGCCTCTAAGCCTAACAGGCCCCCACCTATAACAGCACCTTTTTTTGCTTTCCGGGCGTGGGTTTTCATCATTTCCAGATCCTCAATAGTGCGGTAGACAAAAACCCCTTCTTTTTCTACCCCGGGAATATTGGGCACAAATGCAGCTGAACCGGTGGCAAGAATGAGATAATCGTACGGTTGTACGATGCCTTTTTGGGAATGAATGGTTTTCGCCGATCGGTTAATTTCCAGGATTGGATCGCTGAGATATAGCCGGATATTATTTTCGGCATACCATTCCAGGGTGGAAAGACTTAGGTCGTCTTCGGTTTTTCCGGCGAAATATTCGCTTAGGTGAACCCTGTCGTAAGCTCTTCGGGGCTCTTCACCAAAAACAATCAGTTCAAAACTATTGGTTTTTTTAACCAGTTTTTCGCAGAATTTGTAGCCTACCATGCCGTTGCCAATAACAACAACAATGGGCTTTTGGACGCTTCCCATTTCTTCGTGTTTTAAATTGTTAAGGCAAGAAATCGTTGTAGTAAAATCATTCATCAGGCTGCTATTCCAACAAATGATTAATTATTCTATTTGTAATAATTATTGTGAAAGTAATGATTATTTTTACTTTTGCGTAAAAAAACCTTAATTTATATTGTTAATGACATGAAATATGGACTTCAGCGATTAAAAAAAACGAAAAAAAGGTTTTTATGAATTTAGGCAATCAGTTTATCTGTTCCATTAAATTTAAGGCACCCAATCCTGGTAATAAAAGAATTGCGAATTAAACTTCTTAAAGGTCTTGCAGAACAATACCTGCACATTTCGCAAAAATGAAATTCTTTGTAGGGAGAAGGAACATTAAAAACGCGGTTCAAAACTGGATAGCTTACCCTGAGAGAGGGTATCACAAAATAGCCATTATACAAAAGCCCGGGCATTTTATTGCCTTGGCTTTATGTAATTATAAAAGGGGAGCCGGTTGGCTTATTACGGCTACTGCCGGAATAGATGCAGTAGCGCTGGATTGCAGCGCATAATCATTGTATTTGGCCACGTTGTTATCGGTAAAAAGGGTTTTGCCAATAGAGGCAAATTCAGTCAGTCAGCTAAAGAAGTGGCCCCAACTAATAATCTATCACCTGCTCTTCCATTTCAGGTATCGCCCGTTTTTCGTACTGCTGGTTCCGCAGCATCGGCTCAAAACCTGCTTCGCGGATAGCGGCCTGGATGCCGTTGGCGGTAAACCTGTGTGGTGCGCCCGCGGCACTAACCACATTTTCTTCGATCATAATACTACCGAAGTCATTGGCACCGGCATGTAAACACATTTGTGCTACCGCCTTACCTACCGTTAGCCAGCTGGCCTGTATGTTTTTTACGTTCGGAAGCATGATCCGGCTCAAAGCGATCATTCGGATATACTCTTCGCTGGTGGTAAGGTTGTGAACGCCGCGGATGCGGGTAAGTAAGGTATCTACGTCCTGGAATGTCCAGGGAATAAAAGCGATAAAGCCCTTGGCGCCTTCTGGCTTTCTGCTTTGCACCTCGCGGATTTTTGCCAGGTGTTCAAAACGCTCCCGGATGGTTTCCACATGGCCAAACATCATGGTCGCGCTGGTCGTAAGGCCCTGCTTATGGGCTTCTTGCATAATATCCAGCCATTCCTGCGCACCACACTTTCCTTTGGCTATCAGGCGGCGTACACGGTCCACCAATATTTCCGCGCCCGGGCCCGGAAGGCTGTCAAGACCCGCTTCCCGTAAGGCTTTCAGCACTTCAGCATGTGTGCTTTTTGCCAGTTTTGTGATATGAGCTACCTCGGGCGGCCCGAGGGCGTGAAGTTTTACATTCGGGTACAATTGTTTTAATTGCCGGAAGAGGTCTGTATAAAACGCTAAGCCCAGCCCGGGATGATGGCCACCTTGTAGTAATAGCTGCTCACCACCGTAACGAATCGTTTCGTCTATCTTTTTTTTGTAGGTGTCTATATCTGTGATATATGCGTCTGGATGCCCCGGCACCCTGTAAAAATTACAAAATTTACAGTTGGCAACGCATACATTGGTGGTGTTTAGGTTGCGGTCAATGATCCAGGATACTTTTCCATGAGGAACCTGTTTTTTACGCAGTTCATTGGCGATATGCATCAGCTCAGAAAGGGGGGCATTTTCAAACAGATATACGCCTTCGTCAATTGATAGAAATTCGAAGTTGAGTGCTTTCTGGTAAAGTTCGTTGATATTCATAACCGGATTCGTTCCGTCCATATTAGGTTTTTTTGATTACATCCTGCCCAGCAATCCCGATACATTGTTTAATGCACTGTCGCCATACCCGAGCAAAACAAGTAACAAATATAAACGCGTGTTGTTGCATTTGTGATGAAAGGAACAAATGATTGGGTTGGTTTGAATAACTTGAGTGTTGAAAAGACTATTTGCCGTTACTGGTGCTATTTCAATGGTCATTCAGTTATACGGTCAATAAGTCATTGACAATAAGATGGATTTGGCAAATGACCATTGAGTTCATGACTAATGACCAATAGCCCTTGACTAATGACCAATTCGAATTATAATAACCGGCTTTGAGAAATAACCAGGATGAATAAAATTGCTTTGGCCAATATGAGTATAATGAAGTTGTTTTTTGTGTTTGCATGTTTTTTATTGTCCACACCAGGGCAGGCACAGGAAATTTTTTCGACTCCTCCTGCGAAATTTCTGACCAAATTTTATTTCGAACCAATGACCGGGGGTGTGATGTTGATCCGCGCAACACTCGATGACGGCTCCGATTCACTCAATTTTATTTTAGATACCGGCAGCGGCGGTATTTCTCTTGACAGCAATACTGCTGCCGAACTCAACCTTACAATAACGCCTAGCGACCGAACGATACGGGGTATTGCGGGCGTCCGGACCGTAGAATATGCCAAGCATCATACCCTTAGATTACCCGGTCTTGTAACTGACTCATTGGATTTTCATATTAACGATTATGGCTTACTTACGGCTGTATATGGCGTTCGAATCGATGGAATTATCGGATTCAGCCTGCTGCGCCGGTATATTGTCGACGTGAATTATGATCATAATGAATTGTCCTTCTATTCACCCGGCTATTTTCAATATACCCGGGGAGGGACATTGCTAAGGCCATCCTTTAATAGCCTGCCCATCCAGGCTGCTATTGTTAAAGATAATGTCGCTGCACGCCAACGATTCTACTTTGACACTGGTGGTGGTCTTTGCCTGCTCCTCTCCGAGGATTTTGTGAGGGATAGTGCCCTTTTTCTGGGCAGGAAAAAACTGATGCCTACAATGGCCGAAGGCATGGGGGGCAAGAAGAAAATGATGATCACTACGGTAAAGGAATTGAAATTGGGGCCTTATAAATTTAAAAAAGTACCCACTTATATATTCGAGGATGAGTTCAATGTAACCAGCTACCCTAGCCTTGGCGGGTTGTTAGGAGCCGATCTTTTACGGCGTTTTAATATTACTCTTAATTATCCCCGGGCAGAGATTTACCTGCTGCCTAATACGCACTTCCGGGAAGCTTTCGACTACTCCTACACCGGCATGGAAATTTATTATGAGGAGGGAAAGGTTATTATCGGCGAGATCATTAAAAATTCACCAGCGGAAGCATCCGGGCTCCAGGTGGGTGATGAAATATTTTCAGTTGACAATGTGGTAGGCACGAGCTTCCAGGGTATCAGGAACAGCCTGCAATCGGCAGGAAACCGCTTAAAAATCATCGTGCTTAGAAATAAACAGCCCTTTGAAATAAAGATGAAAGTAGGTAGGATAGATTGACTGTCCCAGTGGATACATGTAACACAGGCTGGCCCTAATCTGTGGGCCAGCCTGTGTTGATTAAGAAGTGTATTTTTTATAGTTATAACACCATCAGTTTTCCCGAATATATTTTTTGTCCCCGGCTTTCTATGTACACCAGGTACATACCAGCATAAGTCGGCTTTGGCAGTTGATAGACGCTTGCCTCTTTTGTAAGGGCTATTTTTTGAGAAGCTATTTTTTTGCCATCAACCGTATATAGTACCAGCGAACCGTCGCCTGGTAACGCATTGGAGATCTGAATTACGATACGGTCCTGTTGAACGTAATGTTGCACCAGCAAATTCTTACTGGTATTCAGTTTTATCTGTATCGTATAATAGTAATTTTTCCTACCATCCTTATCTGTTTGCAAAATGCGATAATAGCCGGTGCTATATGGTTGCATGTCGGTAAAGGAATAATTGTTCGTGCTACCAAAAGATTGGTTTGAAGCATTGACGGTTCCAATGGTTTCAAAACGAACGCCATCAAGGCTTTTTTCGATGGTGAAAAAGCCATTATTTATTTCATTGGTGGTGCCCCACTCAAGCACTACATTTTTTTGCGACTGAGCGCCGCGGAAGTAAAGCCAGCTCAGCGGTAGGGCCGAACAGGAACCTGGTGTGCCATCGGGTAAGTTTACCACTAATGCCGCTGTACTTAATGCACCGTTTGTTGTAAATGCCCTGCCATACAAAGAGTCGCCGGTATTAAAATTAACCGCACCATTGTTACAAACAATGGTGCCATGAAAGACAGAGTAGTCGTTAACAGTAACAGCCCCATCTACTTTCCAGAATACGTTTTTCGATTGGGTACCATTAATCAACACCACTTTTGAAAAGGTGCCGGTAGAAAGAGCGCCGTTTATTTTAATTACGAATACAGCATTTGCATTACCCTGTGCATTAAGGTATAAAATACCATTAAAGGTTGCGGCGGCATTCATAAGGTATGTATGAGGCGTAAGTACCAGACTATTACCAAATTGTGCCGGGTATAACAGCTCTATGTCGTGTGGAAGCAGGTTTAAATAATTATATACATTTAGTAGATCTGCAGCGCATGCCGCAGTTGAAACATCTGGTATCGGATGAATTGTTCCATTTACATTTAGCGGGTTAAAGCCGGTAGTTAAACCAACATTTGTTCCAACATCCCCTTTAACAAAAGTAGTGAGAGGGGTATAGTTGGTGACAGATCCGTTTCCTGAAAAAATTGCGTAGGAAGCTGTGGTAGACAAATTAGGGCAAGCCGGACCTGCAAGCACTGGACTGCCACAACCTGAAGGTGTGTACGCTAATACCCCGTTTGTAGTAATAGCACCCGATGTAGATACGGCCCTTCCTTCCAGGGTATCATTGGTATTAAGGGCAATAGCAGCATTGTTAGCTACAAACGTTCCACGTAAAAAAGCCGAACTGGCAACACTTATCAGCCCTTCCACTTTCCAGAAGACGTTACAGGCCTGTGCCCCGTTGATGAGTTTTATTTTAGCTGCCGAACTAACAGAAAATGCAGCCTGGATTTGAAATATGAATACTGCGTTTGCATTGCCCTGTGCGTTTAAGGTAAGGTTTCCATTAAGGGAGGTCACTGCATTCGTTCTATAAACGCCTGCCACGAGTGTGTCACCGTTACCCAGTAATGGAGCTGGAAAAAAAGTTGGGGTAGCGGTATTTAACTGGCCGTATGCTATCAGTAAATCAGCTGAGGCCTGGGAGGTCACACCATCATTATCATGCATTTGGCCATTTACGTTTCCAAAACCGGTGGTGGAACCGCTATTCGTACCCACATTTCCGGTAACCTGCGAAATGCCGGTATTGGTAACGGCACCAGTGGAAGTAAATAATTCAAAGTTAGCTACGGTGCCCAAATTGGGTGCCTGCGAGAAAGTAACACTTGTAGTAAGTGAAATAGTAAAAGCAAGAAGGAGTATTTGTTTTTTCATGATATTGGTTTAGGAAAAGGACGAAATTATCCAAGGTGTAAAGTTTAGTTGATGCGTTTCTATTTTTGTTATACAATTATCGAATCCTTTTACATAGTTATTAGGAAGAGATAGCATTTATCCGAACCTGGTAAACGATATATTCACTGAATTAGCAAAAAAAAGCCGGCATTTTTGCCGGCTTTACTCACACTGTTTATACTGACGTTACATCCGAAAATTAATTTCCATTTTTCTTGTCTTTTGCATTACCAATTACATAACCCACACCGGCACCAAGCAAACCACCAATGATACCTCCCTTTACCTTGTTTTTGCTGATCACCGCACCCAGAACCGCACCTGTACCGCCACCTATTACCGCGCCCTTTGCTTTATTACTCCATCCCTTCTTTTTTTGAACCGGTGGTGGCGCCATGGCAACATCGGTATTGCTATTGTTTCCATTTTGAGGCACATTATTTTTCGACACCGTATTGTTGTTCGAATTGGATTTCGATTGGGGTGTATTTTCCACTTTTTGAGCCAAAGGTTGCTGTTTTTGATTTTTCCACGCCTGGTAGTCTGCATAATCTGAAGGCTGAACCATTAACCGTTGTGGTAAGTTCATTATTTCGTTACCAGTATAGTACATCGGATTATCTTCCGAAGCGCCATGCCCATTTGGATTACTGAGGGTTACAGCCGCCATCCCTACTTCTTGGTCTTTATTGTTAGTACAAGCTCCTAACATCGTAGTTACTATTGCTAATCCAATTAATGTCTTTTTCATAACTTCTCATTTAAAGGTGAAAAATTGAACCGAGTACAATTCTTAGTTTTGATTGAAATCTTGATCCATTCTATCCCTCCATTTCGGAAAACTGTGCCAAAATGCCTTTTTACAAGTTTAAAAAATGTTAATGAGAGATGCAGGAGAAGGTTCCGTTAACAACTGAGGACCCGGTTGTGTGATAGAATGGACAGTTGGCGGACTGGTTTCTTTAACAAAGATGAACTCCTTGTTAAAACTTTAATTAGTGTATAAAAATACCAGGATTTCCTCATAAGCAGCCGGCAAAAGCGGAGGCATTGGGGTAACAGACACTCTTTGATAGCTCTGCCATTCTCTGCAGGTTCCCCGGCTTAGCGGCATGGCATATTTCCAGATTCAATGTAGCGTGAGTGTTGATACGTAATCAACCGGGGCTATGTCAGCGGCAAAACGAATACTATTTGCGCCTGGGGCGGGGCAATAGCCAATGGCAGACAGGCAGCGTTTTATTTATACTATATTCTCAGTAAGGATGGTTCTCCTTTCAGCAAAACAGCGGTTGAGTTCATAAGAAGCTAGGCGTCGTTTCCATAGGTAGATAGCGTATTCGCAACCTTGTTTTTTTACCAGCATGTTGATCACAAACAAAAGCCTCCGTGAATTATATCGGGAGGCTTTTTGCCATACTAATTTTTAAACAATCCTATAGCTTTAGTGCTTGATAAACTTGATCGTTTGTACTCTTTTGTCGTCGCTGTACCGCAACAGGTACATGCCCGGTAGTAATCCTGTAACGTCAAAAGATGTCTGCGTCGTGCCTGTGGGAATCAGTGCGGTTAGCATTTTCCTGCCTTCCACATTAAGAACAGACAGGGAAGCATTTTTAGTTGCTTTTTCATAGCCGAGCGTAACACTGTTCATCACCGGATTAGGAAATACAGATAAGCTTTCTTTTTGCTTTGTGTTTGTAACGGCTACAATAAAGCTATACTTGAAAGAGCCGTCTTTACCGATCATTTTTAACCGGTAGTACACCAGGCCGGATTGTGCAACGTTGTCGGTAAAAGCGTAGCTGGCGGTGGCAGTGTTATTAGCCGCTACCGTGCCAGCCGGATAGAAGGTTTGTCCATCAATGCTTTTTTGCAACTCGAACTGGTTCATGTTCGATTCATTCGCTGTTTTCCAGTTGAGTTTCACCTGGCCATATTCCCTAACGGCTGAAAAGTTTGTAAGCAGTAAAGGAACCACCACATCGCTCGTTGTGCCAAACACTTTTACACCCTGGCTGGCATAATACCTGTTGCCTGAACCTGTTATCCACACATAGGCCCTGATACTGAGGGTTTGCCCCGGCATCACTACAATCGAAGTGATTGCCGAAGCCACCTGTCCTCCGGTCAATGGCGTGGTGCTCGTATTAAGCAACGCTATTGGTGCCGTTGTGTCCATGGCAGCGTAAGAAAAGCCATTGTACGTGGTCGCGCCTAAAGGTGCCGAAGTAGCAAATCCATCAAGCGAATAATAGAGGATCATTTTCGCAGTACCAGTGCCTCCGCCGAGCGAACTTAATACGATAGAATCGGTGGTGAATTTTTTGCCCGCCGTTGGGGTAACTGTATATTCAACATACGAATTTGCATTGTACCAAACCGGCAGAAAGGATGTTGTACCACTCCGCTGCCAGCCGGTTATGGTGCCGAAAGTGCTGTTGTACTGAAGGCCTGCCAGGTAAGAACCCAAGGCCTGGTTGGTAGCAGTAATATTTCCGGAAACACTGGGCGTCTGATCGGCCAGCAAGGTCCAGGAAGCGCTTGCCGCAGTGGTAGGAACTACGGCGGCCATGGTGCCACTGATGCTGTTTAAATAATTTTCAAGATTGGTGTAGCCGTTGCCCGCAACCAACCCACGATCAGCCGGGTTGTTGGGGTTCAGGCCGTTGTTGGTTTCCCAGGTGTCGGGCATACCGTCATGATCACTGTCGATCGGAGCTGCGGCCGAAACCAGTGTAGGCCAGGCATTTACTGTTTGCGCATACGGAGTACCATGCGGGTGATCGCCCTGAACATCAATAAACTTCCCGGTTCTGGCGATTACATTTCCGATGATCCGTATATCGAGGGTATCCCTGGTAGGAATCACGCAGCCAACCGCTTTCAATACGGTATCATAAGCAGCTGCCGGGTCGTCGGTCGTTAATGGTAAATAACCAGAGAGGAAGGGGGTATTTGATTTGGATTTAACGGTGTCGGCAAGATTGCCCGTGTTCATTCCCGCCCCGGACCAGTTGTTGGCTGTGTTGGCAGGCGAACCGTCCACATAATTTCCAGAGAGATAATATTTGGCGTATCCAAACGCCGCGGTGCTATCTACACCTACAACCCTGCTTTTTACGCCACTGCTGGTTAGTGGTCCAAATTTGTAGTAGTTGTTGACGATGTTGTACTGGCCGCCATCACCGCCATAGATATTATTGATACCCCAGTTGTACAGCACGTTGTTCCTGAAATCAGCACTTTCAATAGCGCCTGGCGCATAAGTGCTATTGCCGGCAAACCTCGGTGTGCGGTTACGGCAGTTCGCAATAAGGTTATGATGAAATGAACCATGCAGTGCGCCCCAGATGCCGCCGTACCCGTGCATTTCGAAGTCGGTGTCGCCTGTTTCAAAATGGAAGGAATAATTCAATGGTTCACTTATGAGATTCCATTGTAAGGTGAGGCTATCGCCACGGTACATCGTCAGTGCTTCATCATTACTCCAGCTTACGGAACAATGATCAATAATCAGGTTTTTGTGGCCAAGGTCGCCCAGGGCATCATCTCCGCCGCTGCCATCGAGTGGCATACAAGCAGGTGTAAATGGCGCTACAGGAACACCGCAGCCTGATGGCGTTGTTTTTAGCTGGTTTTTATCACCCATTCTAAAACGCATATATCGCACAATCACATTATCGCCATTGATTACCGTAGGAAAATCTGCCACACAAATACCATCTCCTGGTGCAGTCTGGCCGGCGACGGTAGTATTTTTGGGTATTGATAGTTTTACACCAAGATGTATGGTGCCCGATACCCTAAAGACGATTGTGCGGAACGGGTAGGTAGCGATAGACTGGGCGCAGGCATAGCGCAAGGTACCCGGGGTGTTTACATCATCCAGGCTGGTGACTTCAAAAACCTTGGTGAGCATGGCCGGAGTGCCGCGACCACCACTGGTAAATTTTCCGGCGCCCTCAGCACCCGGAAAGGCAATTTGCTGGGCATGGGAAATGCCGAAGAGCAGCAGAAAAGACGATAACAATAAGATGGACTGCGGGTAATTTTTTTTCATATGGAGACGATTAACATTCGTGTTGAAACAGGCCTTAGGAATCTGTAAATGGCAGTACAGAATTAAACGTTTTTTTTAAAACTGCGGGAGAATATTACGCAAACGATTGCAGCGGGATTCGGCATTTCATTGATTTATCTACCGTGTGCCGGCTCACCCATAACAGGGCAGGACAGCTTAATAACTCAGCTCTGGCGTCTGGATTTATTGGCATAATAATGGACAATTCAAAGAAAAATTAATTTTTGCTATGGATATTATTATTCAGTCTTTAGGCTTTAATGCCGGGGCGTCATTAGAAACTTTTATACAGGATAAAGTAGGATCGTTAAGGGGTGATCATATTGTAAGAGCTACGGTTACACTCTACAAAGGCCCCGCAGGAAATCCCGACAGTGACTATTGCGAGATCCGGCTGGAAGTGCCGGGTAATGACCCATTCGTAAAAAAGCACAGTGCCCATTTTGAGACTTCGGTTAATGAATGTGTGGAAGTTTTGTCGCAGCAGCTTCGAAAAATTAAAGACCGCAACAAGAGTCGCCAGGGAGATGCGGCCGCCATTCACGATGCAATACTGGAAGCAGCGGCAGATGATACAGATGTGGAATTGGAAGATGTAGTGAGGTAGCTTTTGCAAGGAAAGGTAGCCAGCCTTTTAAAGGCTGGCTACCTTAAAAAAAAGGGTTACAAGCGACTGCTTGTAACCCTTTTTTTTAAGGAAAATTAAAAATTAAATATCGATGGCCTCTCCGTAAGCCACGGCTACGGCTTCTTTCAGGCCTTCGCTCATGGTAGGGTGAGGGTGAACAGCATTGAGTAGTTCATGCGCTGTTGTTTCCAGTTTGCGGGCAACAACAGCTTCAGCGATCATTTCGGTAACATTGAAGCCAATCATATGACATCCTAAAAATTCACCATACTTGGCATCGAAGATTACTTTTACAAAACCTTCGGTAGCTCCTGAAGCAACGGCTTTTCCGCTTGCCATAAAGGGGAATTTACCCACTTTGATTTCGTATCCGGCTTCTTTGGCTTTGGCTTCGGTATACCCGACACTGGCAATCTCTGGCGTGCAGTAAGTACAGCCGGGAATATTATTATAATCCATGGGTTCGGGATGGTGACCTGCAATATGCTCGGCAGCATTGATGCCTTCCTTGGAAGCTACATGGGCGAGTGCCTGCCCTGGGGTACAATCGCCGATAGCGTATACACCCTTCAGCGAGGTTTGGCCATATTGGTCAACGGTAATCTTCCCTTTTTCTGTTGCGATACCCAATTCTTCAAGGCCGATATTCTCAATATTGGAAATCACTCCTACGGCGCTCAGCAAAACGTCGGCTTCGAGCACCACGTTACCATTTGGTGTTTTCACAGTGGCTTTTACAGCTTCGCCGCTGGTATCCACACTCAGTACTTCGCTGCCGGTCATGATATCCATGCCACCACGTTTGAATTGTTTCTCCAGTTCTTTGCTGATATCCTCGTCTTCTACGGGCACTATCCTTGGCAAAAATTCCACTATGGTCACCTTGGTACCCATGCTATTGTAGAAATAGGCGAACTCCACACCGATAGCACCGCTGCCACAAACGATCATGCTTTTAGGTTGATCGGGCAAGTTCATCGCTTCGCGGTAGGCGATAATTTTTTTACCATCTACAGGCATACTTGGCAACTGCTTGGCTCGTCCACCCGTGGCGATGATGATATTGGTGGCTTCCACCATTTGCTTGCTGCCATCGGCTGCGGTCACTTCCAGTTTATTGGCGGCCACTAGTTTGCCGGTACCCATAATCACATCGATCTTATTTTTCTTCATCAGGAACTGTATGCCCTTACTCATTTTGTCAGCTACGTTGCGGCTACGCTTAATGACAGCGCCAAAATCCTGCGTTCCAGTGGCCTGTATGCCATAGTTCTGTGCATGTTTCAGGTATTCGTATACCTGGGCACTTTTGAGTAATGCCTTGGTAGGAATGCAGCCCCAGTTCAGGCAAATGCCACCAAGGCTTTCTTTTTCTACAATCGCTACTTTTTTACCCAATTGGGATGCACGGATGGCGGCAGGATAACCACCGGGTCCGCTACCGAGAACAACTACGTCGTAGGCCATTTGATTTATGATTTATGATTTGTGATGTATTTTTTGTGATTTTCGGCGTGTGATAAGTGATCTGTGTGACGGAGGGCGAAAATACCTTGCATTGCTCAAACCGCAAAACCTGTATTGCGGCCCCGATTTTAATGTTCCTTATAGCGTTATCACCCCAATCCCAACTTGAATCTCTATTGACCAACTGACCATTGACCACGACCTGGCGACCGAATGACCACTCACTACCTTACCTGATGACGATTGACCCGGTTCAACCGACAACGAAAATCAGGTAACCAAGTACTAAAACTCCCTTTGTGTAAAATGTACACATAAATCTTTCCATTCCCTACATTTGTATGCCATTGAAAAACACTTGTTAACATGCTTGCTACCTCTATGCTTACAATTCATTTCTATCTCCGCTACCAAACTATCGTAGGTCAGTCTTTTTTTATTACCGGTAATATTTCAGAATTGGGTAATGGCGATACTGCCAATGCATTACCGTTGAGTTACCTTAACGACGAGTTCTGGTATGGGTCGCTGGAAGTAGACGCCGCGGTAACACCTTCACTTACCTACAATTATTTATTGCAGGATACGGACGGCATCATGACTACCGACTGGGGCACCGACCGCAATATTAAAACTGCCAGAGCCGGCGGCGTAGATATACAGGTAATCGACGCCTGGAACTATGCTGGTGAATTTCAAAACGCACTTTATACACAGCCCTTTCAACAAACATTATTCAGTGGGCAGGGCGCGCCCATAGCCGGGCAGGAGTCGTTTGATGACGAGTATAATATTACCCATATTTTTAAAGTAAAAACGCCGGTCCTGGCCCCGGGCCAAACCTTGTGCATTGTAGGGAGCGCCAGCGAACTGAGCTCCTGGGATACCATACACCCACGACTGCTTGGTAAAGATGGTAACTGGTACACTATAGCGCTGAATCTCTCCCAGGCTGCTTTTCCGGTGGCCTACAAATATGGTGTTTGGGATATATCCGCAAATGGTTTTGTTCATTTTGAAGATGGCAAAAACCGCTTACTGAATGGTAATGGTGCCCGGCAGCACCTCACCGTACTGCACGACGGCTTTGCGAACCTGCCCAGTAATAATTTCAGGGGTGCAGGTGTAGCTATCCCCGTGTTTAGTTTGAGAAGCCAGAAGAGCTTTGGGGTAGGCGAGTTCACCGATATCCACCAGTTGGTTGATTGGGCCAAAAAAGCAGGTTTAAAACTCATACAACTATTGCCGCTAAACGATACCACCGCTACGCACACCTTGTCAGATAGTTATCCCTATGCGGCCATTTCAGCATTTGCGCTCCACCCTATGTTCATCAACCTGGCACAGGTGGCAGGGGAAAAACATAAAGCCATAATGACGCCATTAAGCAGTAAGCAGGCTACGCTAAATGCCTTGCCGGAGGTAGATTATGAACAGGTGACTAAAATAAAGAATGATACGCTTAAACTGCTGTATGCCGCCATGAAGGCCAGTTGGCAGGCAAACGAAGACTGGCTGGCTTTTTATGATTATAACCGGCATTGGTTACTTCCATACGCCGTTTTTTGTTATTTGAGAGATACGAATAATACGATTGAATTTGCCAATTGGGGTAAATATGCCATATATAATCCGGCTGAGATAGAAAAGCTGGCTTCGCCAAAAAGTAAGGTTTATGATAAAGTAGCCGTGCATCTTTTTGTACAATACCAGCTCCATGTACAGCTTTCGGAAGCTGCGGCCTATGCCCATCAAAATGATATAGTGATGAAAGGTGATATCCCAATCGGGGTGTATCGTAACAGTTGCGATGCCTGGGTAAATCCCGGTTTGTTTAACATGGATGCACAAGCTGGTGCACCGCCTGACGATTTCGCCATCAAGGGTCAGAACTGGGGTTTCCCTACTTATAACTGGCAGCAGATGCAGGAAGATGGTTTCAGTTGGTGGAAGCAGCGTTTCGAACAGATGAGCCATTATTTTGATGCATTCCGCATTGATCATATTCTCGGGTTCTTCCGCATCTGGAGTATTCCAATGGATGCGGTGCAGGGCATCCTTGGCAGGTTTGCGCCAGCCATCCCGGTATTTCGTAGTGAATTCAAGGACAAGGGCATCTGGTTTGATAAGGACCGTTACTGCAAACCGTTTATCAACGATATGGTGTTGCGGGAATTATTTGGGATCAAGGCGGAATGGGTAAAAGATAATTTTGTAGACAATGTGAAGCAGGAACCTTATCACCTGAAAGAAGGTTTTAATAGCCAGCGCAAATTAGAAGCATGGTTTGCTTCCCAAAGTCAGGTAGACGACTGGATACGAGATAAACTGTATGACCTGGTAAGCAACGTGGTGCTGATAGAAGAGCCTGGCTCAACCGACGAGAAATTCCATCCGCGGATTAGCATGGACAAAACAAGTTCGTTCCGCTACCTCGATATAAATACCCAGTTACTGCTGACGGAACTATACTCCAATTATTTTTTTGACAGGCAAAATCATTTCTGGAAGCAACAGGCGATGCAAAAACTGCCCGCGCTGAAAGCCAGTACCAATATGCTCATTTGCGGGGAGGACCTTGGCATGGTACCCGACTGTGTGCCGGGGGTGATGAAAGACCTGGGCATCCTAAGTCTTGAGATTCAGCGAATGCCAAAAGACCCGAAACAGCAATTTTTTCACCCGGCGCAGGCACCGTATATGAGCGTGGTCACTCCCAGCACTCACGATATGAGCACCATTCGCGGCTGGTGGGAGGAAGACCGGATCGCCACACAGCAGTTTTACAATAATGAACTCGGCCATTCCGGCCCAGCGCCTTATTTCTGCGAGGCAGCCATCACCAAAGACATCATCGTGCAGCACCTTTATAGTCCGGCGATGTGGAGCATTTTTCAACTACAGGACCTGCTGGGAATGGATGGGGAACTCAGGAGAGAAAATCCGGCTGAAGAACGGATTAATGTCCCGGCCAATCCACGCCACTACTGGCGTTACAGGATGCATATTTATTTGGAAGATCTGGTAAAGGCTGATGGTTTTAATAAAACACTTTCAGAATTTGCTGCGGATAGCGGCAGATAATTCGAATACGTTTCTATAGCGAAAAGGCAGACGGCGGTGAAAGACCGAAGGGCAGATTATAAGGTATTTTTTGCGCATATTTTCTTTACTTTCAAATGAATGACCGGCTTTATTTTAATGGTTGGAAAATATTCATGGCGATCAGTTCCCGATTTTACCCCCGGACGCATAACATGATAAACCCGTGCTGGGAGCAATAATAAAAACTCCCGGATCATTGTTGACCCAGGAGTTTTCTTAATTATTTACCTACTGCTACTTACTGCACTTTAAAGAAATTTCTGCTCACCACACCATAGATAGTGGTAACCCGGAAGATATATGGACCATTGGCCAACTGGCTTACCGGTATCTGGGTGGTGCTGTTACCGCCGGGAAGTAGTTTATTCTGGCTCCATTTTTTCACCCCATACACATCGTAAATAGAAAGTTCGCTATTTACATTGTTATATAGGCTCCAAAGTGTTGCGTTGAGTGTAGTATTTACTGGTACAGGGTAAAGGTTTACGATTAGCACGGCTCCATGGGTGCTGTCGGTGCCCTGAACTACTACTTCGCGGCACCAGCGTGTATCGCAACCCGCGGCGGTTCTTAATTTAAGACATACAGTAAACGAGCCTCTTGCAGCATATTGGTGGGTGGGGTTGATAACGTTTCCACCCAATGTTGATCCGTCACCAAAGATCCAGTTACGTTCCACAATACTGTCGCCTGCAAGTTGGCTGTAAGCTGGTTCGCTATTAAAGCGCATCGTGCGCAACACGCCATTAATTTGTTCTGCTGTGAAATAGGGAACACAATTTCCCACAGCAGTAACCACGGCCACTTTTTTACACCAGGTTTCCATACAACCTAAGCGTGTTTGAATACGGAGACAGACTTCGTAAACCCCTGCTCTAGGGTAGGCATGCGTTGGGTCTTTGAGGTTGCCGGCAGTGCTGCCATCACCAAATGTCCAGAAGCGGTTGACTATGCTATCCCCTGCTGCTATAGTCGTAGGGGCGCTGTTAAACTTCACACTGAGGCCGGTAGCAAAGCTGGTGAATCTTGGCTGGCAGTGGAAAGTATTAGCCGGTACTACTACCGGTTTGCAAACACTGTCTTTGCAACCATGGCCTGAAGTAATATACAGGCACACCGTGTAAGTGCCAGGTTGTGCGTATACATGTATCGGATCAACAACATTACCGGCAGTTATTCCTGTTCCATCGCCAAAAGTCCAACGGCGGCTAACAATGCTGTCGCTTGCGGAAGTGGTACTTTGCTGGCTATGGAAGCGAACAGAAGTTGAACCATTTGTCGCTGTAGGTGGAATTATCTCGTGGTTCCAGTCGGCATGGCAAACAATAGATGTTGTTGGTATAACCACCGGTTTGCAAACACTGTCACTACAGCCTCTTGATGATTTTATTACGAGGCAAACGGTGTAAGTGCCTGGTTGTAAGTAAAAATGGGTTGGATCAACCACATTGCCATCCAGGCTGGTACCGTCCCCAAATTTCCATCTCCGGGAAACAATGCTGTCCTGCGAACCAGTTGTGCTGGAATTACTGTGAAATTTAACGTACCTCCCGGTATTAGGAGTAGGTGATAACAGTTCCTGGGTAAAGTCTGCATGACAACCTACCTGACCGATGACGATTGGCTTACAAACTGTTTTTTCGCAGCCAAGCCGGGTTAAAGTAGTCAGGCAAACCGTATAACTACCTCCGTTGGCATACTGGTGCTGGGGTGCAACTACATTGCCTGTAAGCGTTGCGCCATCTCCAAAAGTCCAGGTGCGGCCGATGATGCTGTCACCCGCAATGACGGTGCTGGAAGTACTGTTGAATTTGATAAGGGTTACCGATCCTGCTAATTGTTCAGTGGTAAATTCAGGGTGACAGTCATTATTGCCAACCTGAACACCCTTACAAATATTGCTGACGCAACCAGAAGCAGAAGTTGTAGTAAGGCAAATAACATAATACCCGGAGTGTGCATATTGGTGTTCCGGATCAATCACATTGCCGCTGAGGCTATCTCCATCGCCAAAACTCCATTTACGGCTGACGATATTATCGTTGGTGCCGGCGAAACTTTGACTACTGTTGAACTTGAATTTATTAACAGCAGACTGAATGCGCTCGAAATTAAATTCAGCGTGACAGAGGTGGGGGGAGTCTGAATTTATCTGTTTGCAGTTTTGGCTGGTACATCCCCATGCAGTTCTGATAGAAAAACAAACATTGTAAATACCCGCGTTGTGGAATGTATGCATTACATACATATGCAGAGAGTCGATAGTGCCATCCCCAAAATTCCAATAGAACTTCTCGACATGGTCGCCGGGCGAAACCTCATTGCCGGCACTAAACATAACAGCTAAAGGAATGGAATCAGACCGCCTGCTATTAACTGTGGTGCTGCAGGGCCTGCTGCAAATCACAAAGTTGCTTTCAACAGGCTGGTTGTTAACAACCTGAAGTTCATGGTGGATGGGCGTATTGTCACAATTTACAATCGTTACAAATACTTTGGCAATGGTGCTGCTGCACTTCAGCGTGTCTGAGTAATTACCTGTACTATTGGTATATACTGTATGATTAATGATGCAGCCCGAACTGTTTAAAGAATCAGTCGCGATCTGCACCGGGTAGCTGACAGCGGGTTGCCCGCCGCCGTTTTTGACCGTACCTTTCACGATCACATTTGCCCAAAGGGCAACTGGTAAACTAATAGCTGCAAGCAGGGAGAACAAAAAACGTGTATAGGTTCTCATCGTAATTGTTTTTTAATTGGTTCAGCAAAGAAGATGCAATCCTGTAATGGTCTGTTGCCTGAAACTTAAAATAATTTATGGAAGGGTAAGCGGAAAAAGGTGGAAGGTGTCGGGGAAAGGTAGAAGGTGCAGGGTAGGGTTGGATGCTGTTAAGTGGAGTGATGTGGTGGTGGTTATTGCAGGGCGAAAGATAGTGCACTATTATTTGGAATCTAATCGACAAATTATCGGGCAGACGCATCGGTATTGTATTGAATCTCTAACCTCTACTCATAAAATTCCTGGAGCGATCCAAAATAGCTCTCGTTCCAGCCGTCAACGAAAGATTGGTAATCCTGGTCGGGGATATTGGTGTGGATTAACTCCACCGAGCTGCCATTCTTATGTGGGTGCAGTTTGATCGTTACAATCGATGGTTCCTCCTGTTCGCCAAAATACCATTGCTGAACAATCTTTCTACCGGTTTCGAATTCCATATTTTTCCCGGCAATGCTGCCATCCCATAGTTCAAACTCCGACCCCGGCTCTGTACTCATAATAGCTGGCTCACCAGTCCACAGCTGAAGGGTAGCCGGATTAGTGAGTGCTAAAAAGATTTCTTCAGGTTGTGCCGGGATGATATAGTATTTCTTAAAGTCCTTCATGTGGCAATATGTGTTAAACGTTTGAGGCCTGATACTGTACGCTTGACGCTGGATGCAAAACCCTAAACCCTAACCCTTACAGTTGGTTGTTTAATAAATTGAGTCCTTTCAACTGATTTATGACGACAGGATTGGTTGCGAGGTCCTTCATCATAGCGAGGTGGCGGTCGTGGTGCAGATCTGTGCCGGCAAATGAAATTATCTTGTCCTCAATTAGGGCTTCCGCCATGCGCTTAACTTCTTTGCCATACATGCCGGTAAGCGATAATATATTTACCTGTAGCAGGCATCCGGCATCTACAAAGTCTTCGATAGCGTTGTACTTGTTGTGATAATAGCTATAGCGTTCGGGATGGGCTAGCACTGGTTGCAAACCCTTCATAATCAGCTCAAAAATCACGTCCTTTATATTTGGTGAAGCGGCCATATAGCTCATTTCAATCAACACATAGTTCTTGCCAAACAGCAGGAGTTTGCCTTCTTTGATTAGGTTTTCAAAATCGGCATTCACCATAAATTCCGCTGCGTAAGCGATTTCCACCGGTATGTTTTCGGCTGCCAGCCTTGCTTGTACCATTTCATAAGCAGGGTGAATGGTTTCGCTACTATTTGGGTACATATCGCTTATAATATGCGGGGTGCAAATAAACTTACGGTATCCAAGTTCGTGCAACCCCATTATAAACCGGATTGAATCCTCTATATTCTGACTCCCATCATCAAGGCCTGGCAACAGGTGCGAATGCATGTCAACCCCAATAAAAGAAAGATCGGCTGGGATACGTGCCGGAGTAGATTTTAAAAAACTGAACAGGCCCATGGTAGTAATTGGCTAATTAGCTAATAAGCCAATTAGCTAATGAATATAAGTTATAAAAAATGGTACGGCGAACTATTAGCTATCTGTTAAAAGTGCTAATCGGCCAATGAAATACTGTGTGGCTAATTAGCCAATTGGCTTAGTGCTGAGTCGGGGTTAATCTCATCGAAGGACTGATAAATAGAATTGTTGCTGATAAACTCCGGCAATATCCGCTTCATTTTTCTAACCACTTCTTCATCCTGGTTAAATAACGCTTTCTGTATCAGTTCGTCGATGGCTTTGTTGATCTCATAAAAATCATATTCCATTACTTTGGCGATCATGATCTTATGATGGTGGGTGGGTATTACAAGTTCGCTTTTATTGAGCAACTCTTCATAGAGTTTTTCGCCAGGCCTTAAGCCGGTAAAGCGGATGTCAATGTCTTTGCCTGGTATCAGCCCCGAGAGGCGGATCATTTTACGGGCCAGATCAATAATTTTTACCGGTTCGCCCATATCAAAAATGAAAATCTCACTACCTCCTCCCATCGTAACCGCTTCCAGCACCAGGTTACAAGCCTCGGGTATAGTCATAAAAAAGCGATGAATATCCGGGTGGGTTACCGTTACGGGGCCGCCGTTCTGGATTTGGTCTTTAAACCGGGGTATCACTGATCCATTGCTTCCCAGCACATTTCCAAAACGGGTGGTAATGAATTTGGTGGCGCCATGGGTGTTTGCCTGACCATTGCCATTTACCAGGTCGTGGTTATTGGCCTTGAAGTGAACCACTTTCTTGCTTCGGTTTCCAAGGGATTGTACGTATATTTCTGCCAGTCTTTTAGAAGCGCCCATCACATTGGTGGGATTGATCGCTTTGTCAGTAGAAATAAACAGGAACCTCTCCACGCCGTATTCTATTGACAGGTCGGCCAGTACCTTAGTACCCATTACATTGTTACGAATGGCTTCACTCGGGTGAAACTCCATAATAGGCACGTGCTTATAGGCAGCTGCATGGAATATTATATTGGGACGGAACTTGGCAAACAAAGTCTCCATGGAATGTTCATCCCTGATGTCGCCAATATATACCGCCATGTCATTGCATTTCCTGGGGGCATTTTTAAGTTCGTATTCAAGATCATGAAGACCCGTTTCGTTCTGGTCGCACAAAATAACCAGCGATGGATTAATGCTTGCAACCTGCCTGGCTATTTCACTGCCAATAGATCCCGCGGCACCGGTGATCAATATTCTTTTACTCTTCAGCAGGTTTTCGACCTGGTTGTTCTTAAGATTGATCTGCGGGCGCCCCAGCAATTCTTCAATTCTGATCTCTTTAAGTTGGGAAATGCTCAGGTGACCTTTGATCCATTCGTCAACCGGTGGAATATTCCGCACATGTATATCATGGGTAAGGCAGTAGTCGACAATATTGCTTTTTTCTGTGGCTTCCATTTCCTGTTTTGCAAATAGCATCATTCCAATATTCCACCTTTTCAGCACGTGCTTCATCTGCTCGTAGGAGTAGATCTTTACATTATCTATCGATTTTCCGATGAAATTCGGATCGTCGTCTATAAAAGCCACCACCCTGTAAGTAAAATTGGAAATTTGTTCGATGGTATTCTTCAGTTGCATCCCGTTTAATTCACCACCGTAGATTACCACGTTAATGCCTTCGCCGCTGCTAAGGCTTTTACGATAGAGGCCTTTTACCAATAAGCGGTAGCCCACTATTAAGAAAGAGGCGATGAAAAACGTTACAAACAGGACAGATGACGGAATCGGGTTGTGCATGTTAAGCCCGCTTACAACTGCGTTCAATAGCAACAATATAAAAAACGACGAAAAAAGCGCTCCGATCGTTCTTAAAGCTTCAGCAAGGCCCGAAAAGCGGATAATACCTTCATAGGTGTGCAAAAGGTAAAACAATAAAGCATTAGTACCAGTAACGATAATTACATGGTATACCAGGGAATAGTCCTGGAAAACTGGTTTAGTATAATCAAAATCAAAACGTAACAGATCAGCCAGTATCACCGCAAAAGCGCAAATAAACAAATCCAAAAAGAAAATTAGCGATTTTGGGGCAATTTGATTCTTTAGTAAAAACTTCCTAAGTCTGTGCACAAATGTCTTGTTTAGAGGTTTGCAGGTAAGATAAACACCTTTTTTGAAATAACATAGTGGCTGTCAGGGATAAAATAGCACTGACAGGTCTTATTATTTCGAAAAAAATAAAGCCTTTTTGGTTTCACATATAAATCGGATTTGCCATCAGCTTCTTTTTAGAGCCATCAACCCAACATCATTTGTTTCAGAACAAACACACAATAATCAATACACAACACACAACTTTCAAACACATGGATCCCGTTGTATTTCCATTAATTGTTGATTATTAGTGTGTTGTGTATCGATTATTTTTACTTATAAAAAACACCCTTAGTAACCCTGCCTGTCACGACTCTTGTTACTGTTGCGGAGGCATTGCTTGTGGACTTCCCGCCGGCGGTGCAGGAGCGTCTTTTACGGACACTAATTCTATATCAAAAATCAGATCGGTGTAAGGCTTCAAAATTTCACTCTTCGCCTGGTTCTTATATCCCATCATCGCAGGTATAAACATCTTGCCCTTACCACCGGCTTTAAAATATTTCAGGCATTCTACCCAACCTTCAACTACTGGATCGCGGCCAATTACAAAATCGTAGGGTTTATTAACGTGGCCGAAAGCTGAATCGCGGCTGGAATCAAACACTTTGTTATCAACTGTAGTGCCATGATATAATACACTTACTAATTTGCCGCTGTCCGCCACGGCACCTGTACCGGGTTCAACCACTTCTACGAAAGCGCCTTTTGGCGTTTTAACTGCGTTGATGCCCTTGTCTTTCAGGTACTTTTCCAGATGGGCGGACTCCCGGGTCAGTTCAGCAGCCTCTTCTTTTTTGTAATCTGCCTCAAGGTCAGCCTCATTTTTAAAGCTGGCAATAACTTTTATATAGCCCTTCATTGTAGCTCCTGCAGCATACTTGGCATCTGGAGGCATCTGGTTCATTTTTTTGAGGGTATCAATCGACCGGATAAAAACCGCACTGTCACCCACCCTCATCAAAGGAAGTATATCGGTAAAGTTGTGCTGGTCTTTCATGGTGCTATCCACCATACCGTATGCAGGTATATGCTCCCAGGTATCCTGCAATACCGAATCGCCAATCTGTAGCTTAAAATGGATCTTGATCAGTTGTCCGTGTTTGATCAGATTACCTTTTCCGCTCGAGATGATATCGTATGCCATCCCGGTCTTCGTTTTTTTATAGTCACTGTGGCCACAGCTACTCATTATCAACGCGGCTAGCAGTGCCATTCCGCCTAATACATAATTTTTCATGTTCATTTTATTCTAGTATTTGTTTTTGTTTTTCTATTGCTTGTTTAAATGTTTCTACAGTTTCGGCCAAAGACGCTGATGAACGTCCACCTGCTGCATTGAAATGACCACCTCCTTCAAAATAAGTGCGGGCAAATGTATTCACGTCCACATTTCCCTTACTGCGGAACGACCATTTTCTTTCTTCATCCCGGTCTATCACACAGGCTGCCATTTTAATGCCCTGGATAGAAAGCGGGTAATTTACGAGGCCTTCGGTATCACCGGTTTGGATATGAAAGCGGGTAAGATCCGCTTTCGATATGGCGATCAGAACTGTGTTGTATTCATAAAAAACTTCCATGCGATTCAGCAAAACAAAACCGATAAAGCGGAGCCGGGTTTCGAGCGAGCTGTCGTAAATGTTGTCGTGGATGGGGGTATGTACCAGGCCAAGTTCCTTGAGGTGGGCCACCATGTGATGTACTGAAGCCGTGGCTCCGGCGAAACGAAAGGAACCGGTATCGGTCATTAAACCGGTATACAGACATTGCGCTGCTTCAAGTGTAATTTTATCGCCATGACCGCTACCCATAATAAAATCATACACCATTTCGCAGGTAGAACTTTTGGCCGGGGTACTTACACCATAGGCGAAAACAGCCACCTGTGGTTGTTCGTGGTGGTCAATTAAGATCCGTTTACCCGGGGCTGCCTCCAGCAACTTCTCCATGTTTTTGGTACGGTGTAGAATGTTGAAATCCAGGCAAAATATATAGTCGGCAACCTCAATCATGGCTGCACAACGGTCTTTATTTTTTTCGAAATCAATCACTTTCTCCCGGCCAGGCATCCAGTCAAGAAAATTAGCCCAATTAGTTGGGGAAATTACGGTAACGTTATGCCCAAGTTGCGTAAGAAAGTGAAACAGCCCAAGCGACGACCCCATCGCATCTCCATCAGGTTTCTGGTGGGTCGTGATAACAATAGTTGCAGGCGTCGTTAATAAGGGGTAAAAATCTTCAATAGGCTTCATAAACGGGTGCAAAAGTCATGTACTGACGGTACTTTGGCAAATAAACTTTATCCTCGCCCTGCTGATTTGGTCGAAAACCTTACTGGTGGCTGATTTATACATTTGCATTAAGCCATTTGGTCAATGGTCAGTAGGACAGAAGATCACCCGGAACCTCAATAAATTGAAGTGCTGATTAAGTCAATGGTCAATAAGTAAATGGGCCATTGGCCGGCAGATTAACATTGTTAGGTGGGTGATAATACCAAAAGGTCAATGGGTCATCAATCACTTCAATCAAAATGGGTTTCGGGTTCAAAGGTCACCGGGCCTGGTAGATGTATCCTAAATAAGTAATGAACATTGGTCCAATACCAAACGACTATTGACCAATTACCTAATGATTTATTGACTGGTGACTAACCTGCTCATGATGTGTGCCTTGATTTCACTTAACCATTCCTCTTTAAGAATAGAAAGAACTATCGAATCTCTACGGCCGGTCTGACCGGGAGGTTTAGGCATATTAGCCCGAAGAACGCCATCCACCCTACACCCGATAGCTTTCATGGCGGCAATCGACCGGGCATTTTCATTGTCGGCCCGAAATTCCACCCGCTCTATCCCAAGCGTTTCAAACGCAAATTGAAGCAGTAACATTTTGCAATGCCGGTTCAACCCGGTTCCCTGGAACTCCTGTCCGTACCAGGTATAGCCCAACTGTAACGTGTTTAGTTCTGGTTGGATGTCGTAAAACCTGGTACTGCCCGCATAGGAATTAGTTTTTTTGTCATACACAATAAAAGGAAAAGAGTGCCCCGCGGCATGGCCGTCCGATGCAATACTGATATAGTGCTTCATGCCGGCTTCGGTTGCTCCGCTGATAAGCGAATAATGCCAGATATTGGGTTGCTCTTTGGCGAAATGCAGGAGATGTTCATTATCTCCGGGTTGCAGCAATCGCATTAATACCCGGTCATCTTCTAGTACAGTATCAGCAGGAATCGGCGGTAGTGTCATGAAATAATAGGTGGTTGTGTCCCGAAATCTGAAAGTTGATGCTTTGGAGAATAAAATTGTGATAGATGAATACGACTATCTTATGACCAGCCCTCAAAGCCCTGTCCGGCATCCATTTTATCACAAACTAAATATCCGTGGAAATCCGCTTCCCAGTTCAATCCCTGTTTCTATCCTCCCTGCAGATTTTATAAAAAGCAATATAGGGTTTAAAACAGTTCCTTCAGCGATTGCCGGGAAGGCATTTTTACCCATTCCTTGAGCGTTATATTCTCTACCTGCAAAAACAAGATGAGCGACATGGCAAAGAGGGTGGTGTAACTGAGTACGAGCATCACCGCCACCAGTGGCATGGTTATCGGGATACCCGTAATCTTCGCCGCCGCATAGCCCAGCAAGGTGATGGAAAGGCCGGCCAGGGCAGGGAAATTATTCACTGCAAACCTGCCAGTTCCGGAAAAGAAGTAGGAGAAGATAATATAGCCACTATAGAACAGCATACCCGGTGCTAGTAACCGGATTGGCTGTTGTACCGCGTTGAAATCCGACCCGAAGACGAAGGTGTACACTGTTTGTGGTAATAGGGTCAACACGACGAGTGCAGTGATCATTAGCCAGGCGCTGGTCCAGAAACATTGGTGGGTGAGTTTGATCTGTTCCGGTCTTTTTTTCTCATTTACGATGCGGCTGTATTGTACGGTTCCAATGCTGGAATTGATCAGGAGCGTGGCTTCACAAAGCGAAACAGCGTTGGAGTAAATACCTAACTCAGCACCCGAAAGTAGCATGTACCCGATACGGGTGTTGACCAGTTGCATCAGCGTGCCGGCCTGGTTGGCGATGCCGGTGGTAAAGCCGGCCTTCACAAGCTCCTTCCATGGCACTTTTTCATTGGTCTCGGGGATTTTAAATATCGTTACCAACCCGATCAGATAGGTGAGACCCCAGGCGATACTGAGCGCTATTAGATAGTTGACCGGCGAAGCCGCGAAATAATTGAAACAAAAAAATACAGCCGTGATAGAAAGAACTGCCTGCAGGATATTAAGCAGGTTAAACAACGGTAGTTTTTCCTTGCCAAGTGCTACCAATTGGTGCATGGATACGGCTGCATTCAGCCAGTTCAAAATAAGGATCCATACCAGTTCCTGTCCGTCTATTTTAAGCAGCCCGTAGAAAATAGCGCCGATCAACAAACTGCACGGGATACTCCAGGCATAAAAAATATACAGGAGCTGGCGGTAAGAAAATTTAGACAATAGATAAACGACTGTAGAACCACTAATGCACTCGCAAAGAATCAGCGAGGTGGAAAAGATGACCAGGTACAGGCTACAGATACCCTTGCCATCCGGTCCAAGCACCCGCGACAGCAGTATGATCATTGCAAAGTTGATGATCGCTACGAGCAGTTTGGTGGCAAATGTGATACCTACACTTTTAAACATGTCGGCGAAGATAAACGCTGTCCTCTTCGAATTAGTTTTGAAAATATGGTTCCCGGCTTTTGCTACAAACGGCTATTTTTAGCGAATGTCAAAACATGTTGTTTGTATTGGAGCAGCGCTGGTTGATGAATTGTATTATTCATGCAACGACATTATGCATGCCACCACCAACGAAGCGGTGGTGGCACAAACAGCCGGTGGCGTGAGCCGGAATATTGCGCACCAACTGGTATTGCTGGGTGTACCCGTGCAGCTGATCTGTGTCCTGGGTAAAGATGATGCCGGCAATTTCCTTCGGACGACTTGCGGAACTGCTGGCATTGGGCTTGAAGCGGCTGTATCCACACAAGCCACTGGCAAATACACCGGCATCATTAATAAAGATGGATCGTTGTTCACGGCATTTATCACCAATTCATCCGAACACCTCATTACCCCTGACCATTTGCAGCAGCACGAGGCGATGCTTTCGGCTGCTTCGTTTATTTTGTTCGATACCAATATCCCGGTTGAAAGCATGCAATGGTTGATCAATCTCAGTCGGGAAACTGGGGTGGCTTTAATTATAGAACCGGTATCAGTGTTACCGGCAAGAAAAATAGCCAACATTAACCTGGAGGGCGTTTTTTTGATTACCCCCAATGAAGATGAATTGCCAGCGCTTTGCAGTGCCTTGAGTACGGATACAGAAAGCAGGGTAAAGGAGGTGCTCGGAAGAGGCGTTCAAAATATCTGGTTGCACCAGGGAGCTGCCGGTTCCGTATGGTACAGTAATTTCGGTACAATTAGTTTACCAGCTCCAACGGTTGAGATTACGGATTGCACCGGTGCAGGCGACGGCTCAGTAGCCGGCTGGATCTTAGGAAAATGGCTTGGTAAAAGCGATGAAGAAAGTTTGCAGATAGCCCATAGCCTGGCGGCTAAAATATTACAAGTGAAAGGGGCGATTGCCTCCGATATCAGCCAACAACAATTATTACAAAGCGTAACTAAATATTACCCAACATAATGGCAGTCCTTTCAATACATGGTTTTATGTGCCATCGGCACATTTTGTCGGTAGAAAGAAGTTGGAATCCATGGCCGTGTTCCATAGAAACACCTTGTACCCCCGCCCCCACAAAACGTTCTTACAGAACGTAAACCGGAATAGAATATCGGATTTACTACCCACAAAATGTGCCTATGGCACATGCAGGTTTCCTTCATTTAAAGACATTGCATCATGACGAATCAATTTTTACAAATACACCCGGAAGTGGAACAGGCCGTAGCGGCAGGACGACCTGTAGTGGCATTGGAATCAACCATTATTTCTCATGGCATGCCCTGGCCGCAAAATGTGGAAACCGCTCTGGCGGTAGAAGCAGCAGTGCGGGCCAACGGAGCAGTGCCGGCAACCATCGCCATTTTTAACGGGCAGTGTCATGTGGGGTTAACTGAAGCCCAACTTACCTATTTCGGCAAGGAAAAAGATGTATGGAAAGTGAGTTTGCGCGACATGCCCTATGTGCTGAGCAAAAGCTTATATGGGGCTACCACAGTGGCGGCAACTATGCGTATTGCCTCACTGGCAGGCATCAAAGTTTTTGTTACCGGTGGCATTGGTGGCGTACACCGCGGTGCAGGCCTGAGCATGGATATATCAGCCGACCTCGATGAAATGGCCTGTACCTCGGTTGCCGTGGTATCGGCAGGCATCAAGTCGATATTAGATATCGGGCTTACCCTGGAATACCTCGAAACGAAAGGTGTGCCTGTAGTCACCATTGGCCAGGATGAATTGCCCGGTTTCTACTCCCGCCAAAGCGGCTTTACGTCGCCGCTCCGATTGGATACCGCTGCAGAAATTGCCCGGTTATTAAAAGCCAAATGGGAGATGGGTTTGGCTGGCGCTGTATTAATTGCCAACCCGGTTCCAGATCACCAGCAAATAGAACAAAGTGAAATAGAAGTGTATATTCAGCAAGCTTTGAACGCGGCCGATGAACAACGGATTACCGGGAAAAATATCACGCCGTTTCTGTTGCAATATATCGCCAGCCATACACAAGGCGAAAGCCTGGACGCCAATATTGCTTTGATCAAACACAACGCGAAGGCGGGAGCGGGCATTGCGGTGGCGTTTGCGGGGTTAAGGGTGGGGAGCGGGGATTAGCGCGTGGCAAGTAATTAGTAGGCTAGCGGCTACCCAATTCACGTGGACCTGAGTTGCAGGTCTGACTTTTGATGATGATGTGCACACAAAAATTAATTGATCATTCAAGATAGTACGTTCTGAATTGACAGGTCTCAGCACGGTATTTCCAACAGCTGGCACCCTTTGGATTACGGGAGATGCGGTGGCCTCTAACTGGGCCAATCCTTTGGGCGCTTTTGCTGCATCGCATAAGTTTACCCAGATTTCCACGACAGAATACCAGCTTATTATCGATATGAAAGCCACGGGTGGTTATAAGTTGATTCAGACGCCTGGCGATTGGAGTAATTCTTACCATATGAATACAGGCGGCACAGGTCTTGCAGGAACATTTGATATCGGCGATGTAAATCCTTCCTTCCCATCGCCAGGGCTTGCGGCCTCTTACAAGCTCAACTTTAATTTTCAATTGGGAACCTATACGGTAGTTAAACAATAACAATCAAAAAAATGATTATGAAAAATATAAAATGCCTGTGGCTGGTAGCGGCAGGTTTTACAAGCTTAGCAGCCTGCGATAAAAAAGACTTACTCAAGGACAATCCTTATGGTAGTAAAGTGCAGGTGTCGAGTTCTGTGGCCAGTTTCGCGCCTTCGGCTACCGGCTTTGATACGGACTCCATCACTTTCTCCTGGACCGCTCCAAAATATTCCAATGATACAGTGACCACTAAATTCCTCATTGAGATCGACTCTACGGGGAGAAATTTTACCAAAGGGATGTCAAGGTCCGTTACAGGGAAATTGTCGACAAAATATTCGGTAAAAGAATTCAACTCCATGTTGCAGGCAATCGGCATGCCGCCGGGATCCGCCAATGATATCGATGTTCGGGTGACTTCTTCTTATGCCAATAATAATGAGGTATATGTGTCTGACATTTATAAATTAAAAGTGACACCGTACAACCCGGTGAACTTTGCAAAAGGCGCCGATATCAGCTGGGTTACTCAAATGGAAAGTTCCGGCAGGAAATTTTACACAGCTGCGGGAGTAGAAACAGAATGTTTTGCCCTGATGAAATCATTAGGTCTTACCAGTATCCGGTTGCGCGTATGGGTAAATCCTGCTGCGCCGGGCTGGTGCAATACGGCCGACCTGGTGGCAAAAGCGGTGCGGGCAAATAATTTAGGGCTTCGGGTATTGGTTGATTTTCATTACAGCGATAGCTGGGCAGATCCCGGCAAACAAACCAAACCAGCAGCGTGGGCAGGTCAGACGGTCGCCCAGCTAAAGGCAAGCATTTCCGCACATACCACGGCGGTTTTAAACGCGGTAAAAGCGGCCGGCGTTACGCCGGAGTGGGTTCAGGTAGGTAATGAAACCAACAATGGAATGGTATGGCCCGACGGACAGGCGAGCACCAATATGGCGAACTATGCCCAGTTTGAACTGGCCGGCTATGATGCAGTAAAAGCAGTTTTTCCAACTACAAAAGTGATTGTGCATGTGAGCAATGGCTATGATGGCGGTTTGTTTCAATGGAATATTGGTGGCTTACTGGCCAATGGTGCCAAGTTTGATGTTATCGGTATGAGCCTTTATCCATCTGCCACAAACTACCCAAGTTACAATTCGGGAATACTGGCCAATATGAATGATATGGTGGCAAGGTTCGGCAAAGAAGTGATGGTGGTTGAAACAGGATTTGCTTCCAATAACCCGGCGCTAGCCAAATTGTTCCTAACGGATTTAATCGCCAAAGTAAGGGTCGTAAATGAGAATAAAGGTATTGGCGTTATGTATTGGGAGCCGGAAGCCTATAATGGCTGGCAGGGTTATGGCCTTGGGGCTTTTGACGCTACGGGCAAACCAACAGCAGCAATGGATGCATTTAAATAATTAAATTAGATGCGGTAAGCGATGATCAGCAAATCTTGCGGGTCATCGCTTATTTTTGGTTTGTATTAAAGACTTTTAATCTACTACTAAAGATTCAGCATGACAGGTATTAACAACAGGGGTTCATCGATTCATTTCGTTTTCATTTTTTTTGTGTCGATCCTTTTCGCCCCGGCCGTCTTTTCACAAAATGGGTCGCGGCAGAGAATCAGTATGGATGAAGGCTGGAAGTTTGCCTTCGGCCATGCCGCCAACCCGGAAAAGGATTTTAACTATAGCATCGCCACGATATTCGCAAAGTCAGGTGGCAGCGCCCGCACGCCAGCCGATCCAAGATTTAAGGACAGCGCCTGGCGCAACCTCAATGTACCCCACGATTGGGCGGTGGAGTTGCCGTTTAGTTACGTTGATAATTTTGACGTAGAGTCGCATGGCTACAAGCCTGTAGGTGGGCTTTTTCCAGAAACCAGTATCGGCTGGTACCGCAAACATTTTAATGTAGCGAAGGCCGATTCTGGCCAGCGTTTCCAGGTACAGTTTGATGGTATTTTCCGCGATGCCAATATCTGGGTCAATGGTTTTTACCTGGGCAATAACAAAAGCGGTTATGTAGGTGCCAGTTACGACATTACGGATTTTGTTAATTTCAATAAGGATAATGTGATCACCGTTCGCGTGGATGCGACGCAGTACGAAGGCTGGTTTTACGAAGGCGCGGGCATCTATCGCCATGTGTGGCGGAACCAGTACGACAACCTGCATATCGCTACAGATGGTATTTTTTGCTACTCCAATGTTGAGAATAACAAGGCGACCGTAACTGTAGAAACAACGGTGGGCAACGAGTCGTTCGCCGGTGCTTCCTGCACGGTATCATCCACCATTACAGACAGGGCCGGGAAGGTGATTGCCAGTTCAAAAGACCAGCCACTGGAGCTGGCAACAGGCGATGAAAAAATTGCCAAACAAACAATTGCCGTACCCAATCCAAAACTCTGGAGTCTCGAAGACCCTTACCTGTACCGGGTTGTGGTGGAAGTACAGCAGGGTGGTAAGGTGATTGATTCTAAAACGATCAGGGCTGGTATCCGCAAAATTGAGATCAAAAACGACGGCGTTTTCCTAAACGGAAAACATGTTAAGATTCAGGGCACGAATAACCACCAGGACCATGCCGGGCTTGGAAGTGCTTTGCCCGATTACCTGCAGTATTATCGTATCAGCCTGTTGAAAAATATGGGCGTGAATGCCTACCGCACCAGCCACAATGCACCAACACCTGAACTTTTGGATGCATGTGACAGCCTCGGCGTGCTGGTGTTGGATGAGCAGCGTCTGCTTAATAGTGGAGCCGAATACATGAGCCAGTTTGAGCGGTTGGTAAAAAGAGACCGGAGCCGGGCTTCGGTTTTTCTTTGGAGTATCGGCAACGAAGAAGGCTGGATCCATACTACGACAACTGGTAAAAGAATCGCGCAGACTTTTATAGCCAAACAAAAACTACTGGACCCTACGCGCACCTGCACCTATGCCGCCGATGTGGCCAATGTATTTAATGGCGTAAATGAAGTGATACCGGTCCGTAGCTTCAACTACCGCCAGTTTGCAGTGGCAGATTACCACCGCGATCATCCCAACCAGCCTTTGCTGGGAACGGAAATGGGTAGCACGGTAACCACCCGGGGCATTTGGGAAAAAGACAGTATCCGGGCCTATTTACCTGACCAGGATATGACCGCACCATGGTGGGCCAGTACGGCTGAAACCTGGTGGAAACTGGCTGCGCCAAACGACTACTGGCTGGGTGGTTTTGTATGGACCGGCTTCGATTACCGCGGTGAACCCACGCCCTATAAATGGCCCAATATCAACTCGCATTTTGGTATCATGGACATGTGCGGGTTCCCGAAAAATATTTATTACTACTACCAAAGCTGGTGGACGGATAAAGACGTCATACATATCTCCCCGCATTGGAACTGGCGGGATAAAAGAGGTCAGGCCATTGATGTGTGGGTGAATAGCAATGCCGACGATGTAGAACTGTTCCTGAATGGTAAAAGCCTGGGCAAGAAAGACATGCCCCGGAATGGTCACCTTCAATGGCTGGTAAATTATGCACCAGGCACCCTCGAAGCGGTAGGCTATAAGAAAGGTAAACGTATTAGCACCAAAGTCGAAACAACGGGTCAGGCAGTTGAAGTGGTGATGACGCCCTACAAAACCACGATGATGGCCGATGGGCGGGACGTAACCATCGTAAACATCAGCGCCGTTGATAAAGACGGTAAGGAAGTGCCGGATGCCGACAATATGATCAGATTCTATTTAAAGGGGGATGCGAGAATTATCGGCGTAGGTAATGGCGACCCCAGCAGCCACGAGCCTGATAAATGCGTAGATGGTGCCTGGCAGAGAAGCTTGTTTAGCGGCAAATGCCAGGTCATTATCCAGTCTGGAAAAACGGCGGGCATTCTCAAATTTGAAGCGAAGGCAGCAGGGCTATTTACCGGATCCACAGATATTATCATGGTTGGCAGTTCCAGCGGGGAAATGATGCAGGCAGACAAAACCTACGAGCTCAAAGGGGAAGCTGCTAAACTACGCGAAACCGGAAAAATGATGGGTGCGGACATCTCATTCCTACCACAACTTGAAGCAAGGGGAATGAAATTTACAGACAAAGGATTGGAAAAGGACGCCATCGAAATACTGAAGGATCATGGGTTTAACTATGTGCGGCTACGTATTTTCAATGAGCCTGCAAACGACAGTGGTTATAGTCCGAAAAAGGGTTTCTGCGACCTGGAGCATACCAAAGCGATGGCCAAAAGAGTGAAGGCGCTTGGCCTGAAACTATTGCTGGACTTCCATTACAGCGATACCTGGGCCGACCCGGGCAAGCAATTCAAACCCGCAGCCTGGAAGGGCCTCGACTATGAAGGCCTCAAAAAAGCACTGTACGACTACACCAAAAATGTGATGCAGGAACTGAAAGACCAGGGAACTTTGCCAGACATGGTGCAAGTTGGCAACGAGATCAATCATGGCATTGTGTGGCCCGACGGCAATGTGCGTAACCTTGATAACCTGGCGGGTCTGCTGCATGCAGGAACGGCCGCTGTGAAGGCGGTGGCGCCTGCTACGATCATGATGATGCATATAGCCCTCGGTGGCCAGCACGATGAATCGACCTTTTTTATCGACAATATGCTCGCCCGGGGTGTTTGGTTTGATGTCATCGGCCAGTCGTATTATCCTAAATGGCACGGTACCCTGCAAGATCTGCAGGATAACCTGGGTAAACTGACCGCGAAATACAACAAAGACATTATTGTGGTAGAATACTCGGCGCTCAAAAAAGAAGTCAACAAAATAGCTTTTGAAGTAGCCAATGGCCGCGGCAAAGGCACTTGCATCTGGGAGCCGCTGAGCACCTGGGAGAAGTTCTTCGACGACAAAGGCCAATCGAACGAATTACTGGGTTATTATGATGAGATCAGCAAGGAATTTATGGGAAAGTAGCCCCGCAAGCAGAACAGTTCACAGTTGGGTTATAAATTGTGACAGTTACAAGTGGGAGGTTTCAGACCGACATTATTCAGGCAAGGAAAAATTCTTTTGAAAGCTGGGTATCTAGTTGGTATTTAACACCACCTAAAACAAAAATCCCCTGGACAAGTATCTCAGGGGATTTTTTATGATGTTCAAAGCTGGTAAAGGCTCAATTATACTTAGATTTTGAAGTGACTGAACGCCTTATTAGCTTCGGCCATACGATGCGTATCTTCTTTCTTTTTGTACGCACCACCTTCACCTTTGCTGGCTGCGATGATTTCGTTAGCCAATTTGTCGGCCATGCTACGTCCGTTTCTTTCACGGCTGAAACGCACCATCCATTTGATGCTCAAAGAAATTTTACGGTCAGCACGTACCTCAGCAGGAATCTGGAACGTGGCACCACCAATACGGCGGCTGCGAACCTCAACACCCGGAGTGATATTGTTCAAAGCTTTTTTCCATATCTCGTAGCCATCATCGTTGGTGATCTTAGATACTTTATCCAGCGCATCATAGAAGATAGTAAGAGCAATGCTCTTTTTACCCTGCCACATCAGGTTGTTTACAAAACGGGTAACCAGTTTATCGTTAAACTTTGGATCTGGCGCTAAGGGTAATTTTTTGGCTTGTGCTTTCCTCATTGGGATTTGTTTTTCTCTACCAGGGCAGAGATGTTATTTTATTTCGAAAGAGTATTACAATTATTTCTTTTTCCCGCCTTTGGCCGCAGCGGCTGGTGCTGCACCCGGCTTAGCTCTTTTGGTACCGTATTTAGAACGGCTTTGTTTCCTGTCTTTTACACCCGCAGTATCCAGGCTACCACGAACAATATGGTAACGTACACCTGGTAAATCCTTCACACGGCCACCACGTATCAGCACGATACTGTGTTCCTGCAGGTTATGACCTTCACCCGGAATGTATGCGATAACTTCAATCTTGTTGGTTAAACGAACCTTGGCCACCTTACGCAAAGCAGAGTTAGGCTTCTTAGGGGTAGTGGTGTACACACGGGTACAAACACCACGACGTTGTGGACAAGCATCCAACGCACGGCTCTTGCTTTTAGCCTTGATGATTTCTCTACCTTTTCTTACCAATTGCTGTATAGTAGGCATTAACTCGATTTTTAAAATGGACGGCAAAAGTAACAGCCTTGACTTCAACTTCCAAAAAATAAATAACAAATTTGGAAAAAATGTGGATAAGAGATTTCAGAAGACAGGTGTCAATGGGGCTTTTGCAGGTATCTGAGGCTATATGAGATAATTGCCATTTCATTAATCATGTATCCGAGTGCTCCTTCGATCAGCGTGGTAACCCCGACGTATATTGTAAAAACGAATTTTAATCCCGTATAGTAAAGCGTACGCTACCGACCCTTTTGCAGCAATTCAAACACCCTGATGGCTGCCTTCCTTGATTGAAGCCTTTCTCTGTTTTAATTGAAACACATTTCCTTCCGGGTCTTTTCCATCACAAAGTAAAAAGTCATAGCCCTCAAAGCTTTTGATTTCACGCATAGCTACCTTTTGAAGAACAAGCCACTCCCTTGTTTTAAAAATATCCTCATCAAGTTCGAAAACCATCTTTGTGTTGGTCTCATTTTTCACCTGGGGATTGCGGTCTTTCAGCCATTGGTCGCCCATCTTATGAAGCCCGAGCTGGCAGCTACCAGCCTCTAATAACAGCCATCCGGGGCGGGCATCTTCTACGATCTCAAGCCCCAGAATGCCAACGTAAAAAGATGCGAGCTTATCTACATCTGCAACAAACAGGATGATGGAGTCAAGTTTAAGTTTCATAGCTGGGAGCTTGTTGTCAGGGTGGATTGGGAATGATTGAAACGCGGATGGAGCTGATTAGGCGGAATGGGGCGGATTTTCGTGATAGGAAAGATACAGTGATCAACGCTCGATTTTATTCCCTGCGAACCAATTTTGTTAAGGCAAGAACTGACGTTCAATTACTTAGATCCCGTTGTATTTCCATTGATAGTTGAACGCTGCTTATTGAATATTTGAAAAACAGTTTGCCTTGAAGTTCATTATTTTATTCCTCCTAACCGAGCTTCGGCTCGTAATGATGCACCACTATCCCGCAATCGAATGCTGTGGCTTTTACTAACTGCAGGTTTTGTTTGTTCTGAACTTCCTTAAAAATGGCCATTCCCTCACCGAGGATCGTTGGGTTGACAAAAAAATGATATTCGTCGATCAGGCGTTCTTTTATTAGCGATGATACAAACGCCGCTCCGCCGTATGCGATGATGTCATTCCCGTTCTGTTTTTTAAGTTGATTGATTTCGGCCGCCAGGTCGCCTTTGGCTAAAAAGGTATGATCCCATTCGGCGCCTTCGAGCGTTTTGGTAAAAATAAGTTTCCTGGTAGCGGCAAATTTGAGTCCTGCAACATGTTCAGGATGGTCGGGGTTTGAGGCAACGTCGGCCCAGTAGGGAATGAAGCCTTGTGCAAGCTTTCTTCCAAGCACAATGCAATCAACAGGGTCGGTTATCTCCTGCACATATTGTTTAAGCGCATCATCCCAATCCCATACCATCCAATCCATTTCGCCATTGGGCCCTGCAATAAATCCATCCAGTGACATCTGCACCTGGAGTTTAAGTTTTCTCATGGTTGTAATTTTACAAATGATTTTGGTGTGCCAATATAATAAATCCCCAGGTCACCACTGTTGGGTGTTTCTCCAAAGCCAATTGCCGGCTATAAATTATCAAACACCTGCTGCTTGAAGTTGAGCAATGTGATGGTTTTGTAACTTGTGATTTACACTTCACCTATGCCACCTTTTTTGGGGTGGTACTTGTTGGTAAAACCCGCAATAAGGTTGTGCGTGCTGCTTTTGCGATGTTTCGCCTTTAATTGTGAAGACCCGCAAATGCAGTAATTACCCACAATATTTATAAAAGCTAATGACTGGGATTTGGGTCGTGAATGTCGTGCGCTACAACCGGATTTTGTAAACACAACTAACACAATAATGCCTGAGTTGAAACAAATTGCATTTCAAATCAGGCATTAGAATATTCAATTAGAAAAGGCAGATTCCCGGCCTGCAGTTGTTACACCAGCTTTTTTGGAAGCTGTCTGTGTAAAAAGAAATTGGCCGGGCACTGGCAATAAGCTTTAGTCTTTAATTAGTTTCTGGATGAATGATTGGCCATGGCCGCAAAGTTCCAATTGGTAAATGCCGGCTGGTAGTCCTGGATTCAATTCAATGGTTTGTACAGAAGAACCGCCATTATGCGCTATCGGTTTGGCCATCAATTGCTGCCCGGAAATATTATACAACTTTAATTGATAAACGCCTTTCTGCAGGTTATTCAACTGCAGGTTTACCAAACTTCCGTTGACCTGGTTCGGGTAGACCAGTATGCTGCCTGCACTGCCCGACAGCGACACTTTCACCACTTTGCTGTACTGCATGTCATTGTCTTTGCTCACTGCTTTGATGCGGTAATAGTTATTGCCTTTATTCGGTGTTACATCAAGCCATTGGTAGTTAATCAGCGCGGCGTTCGTACCGTTGGCATGCACGCTTCCCTGCTTTAAAAAATGGTTCCCATCGGTTGATTTCTCAATATCATAACGGTCGATATCAGTCTCCGTCAGTGCGGTCCATTCGACCTGTATATCCTGTTGTTGTTGGTAGGCCTTAATGGTGCTGATAGTCACAGGTAACGGTATAGAAGTTCCGCTGGCTTCCAGTCGCAGGTAATCGTACATCACCTCGCCGCTGTTGCCACCCCCGGTGATACGCAGCGTGAAGCTGATCTGGTTGCTACCTGCGTGCAACATGCTGGCCGGGAAATTAAAGCGTACATCGGCAAACGCACCGTGGATGCCTTTACGTATCATAGCATTGGTACTGCTGCCGGGAACAATACCGGTTGACGGCGAAGTAACATTCGTGCCATTTACCGTCAGTATCAAAGCGGCCGTAAAGTTGGCTGCCAATGCGACATACACTGACGCAATAGAGCCACTCGCAGGATCTGTGGTCAGGTTAAAATTGACATTCCATTTAGGCGATGTTGCCTGAACGCCCTTATCGTAGGGCTGCACAAAGTTCCAGTCGGTGGCAATATTGCTCTGGCCAATCGTAAAGTTTACATCAGTGGGAAATTCATCCCCATAATCCATGAACTTAGCCCAATGCGGATTTGGATAGTAACCACCCTTCCACCAGTCTGTGCCGTGTTTGTATTCCATCGCCGTTCTGTCTGGCGTACCTATTTCCCATACTGTGGGCGCCGTTCTGGTAGGTGTCCAGGAAACATCTCCCAATGCCGTAGTATTGGTTGCAGTTACGGAGGCAAAATTGGTTAGTGATAATTGACCTGCCGCACCCGGGCCAAACGCATAAAAATTATAAGTACCTGGTAATACATTGGGAATACTAAAGTTACCGGCAGCATCTGTCTTCACCCAGAATTGGTAGTTCTTGCTCCAATGCTGAAACTCGTTTGGATTGCTGGCTCCAACCGGTGGTATCGCAAGCCCCACCCACATATTCGATGCTGAGGGACTGCCGGCTTCATTGATGACCAGCTTACCTGTTACGGTGCCACGACCATTGTCTTTCACATAGTCAGGGTTGGTGTACCAGCTATAGGGCCATGCTGCTTGTTCGGTAAGGGCCTGTGCTTTGGCATCGTTCCACAAAACGATCGGTGCGTTAGGGGTAGCGGGAGCCACTTTGTTGCAATAGATTAAGAAAGGTCCGTATGTTTTTTTCCAGTCTTCGCCTGCGGCTACGCTGGTTTCATCACCGCCACTGTAATGCGTTCCACCGAGCATATTCAATATTACAGGCGTTCCATGCACCAGCAGTTCCCGTTTCTTAGGTCCACCGGGATAGTATTCTTTGCTGGGTGCGGTGATCCATAAACCTACATTATCGGTAGTGCTGCTCCAGCCCCAGGTATCAATATCTCCAAAGTCGGCGCTGTAGTCGTATTTGCATTCATAATAATTTGTGTAAGCTCCGGTGGTGATGCGGGATACTTCCACAGGTGCTCCTGGTACGGTGGCCGTGTTCTGCATATCGTAAGCGCTGGGCATTGTTTTGTTGCGTAAGGAATCGACGCTTAACCAGTCGAACCTGGGGTGGGGATAGCCTGCCATCCGCCACTCTCCACCTGGTAATGCAGGATAGGCAGCAGGATGGGATAGTGTTGCCGATGCATACAATCCGGAAGCATTTTTAGGAAGCGAATAGTATACATCCACATCCATCGCCGCCGTTGAAGCAGATGCATTCCATACCATATGTAATTTAATTTCCGCATAATCGAAATTGTTGCTATGCGGATCGGTTGTTAAGGTATAGGTACAGCCAGAAGGGTTCTGGTAATTGGGCATGTTCCAACTCCAGTATAGCTGCCCGCCATTATAGCCACCGGTAATGAGTTCCATGCCATTGTATACCATGCTGGTAACCGTGGCGTTTGCTTTGGTAATGGTCGCTTTTACGATACCATTGTTTAAAATGACAGTGCCTCCATTGTCCTGAACGGTCACACTATTCGGATCAGGTGGAGGTGTGGAAAAAGTTAAGTTATTGCCATATACCGTTCCTGAACCATTGATGGCATATGCCCTTACATGGTAGGTGGTGGCACCTGCAAGCGAGGTTAGAGAACTGGTAAAAGTGCCAGTGCCACCCGTAGCATCTATCACTTTGTTATTGGCAGTGGTAGGGTAGATCGTAGTGCCATAAACAATGCCTCTTTCAGTAATAGCTGAACCGCCATCAGAAGAAATGATACCGCCGCTGCTCGCCGTGCTCCCAGTAATATTAATGACGGGTGTTGTTACCAACCCCTGGCTAAACCTCTGAACGATTGGCGTCCGCAGGCTGCCGGAATTGGTTTTGGTATAAACGATAAATGGTTTGGAGGTATCGCTACCTACTGCAATAGAAAGGTCGCCCAGGGAAATTGATCTGGCGGTAGTTGAGTTATCACCGGTGGAGTCGATGCCCCGGCTGTAAGTGGGATTTTTTAATTCGTTAAAAGCGGCGGATCCGTTTGATAGTTTGAAAACCCGGATCATGGCTGCAAGACCGCCATTGCTCAACGCATCGGAGAACATATTGTAAACGTTTCCACCATTGTCGTTTACCAGGCTATTATTTGGTGCGTCCCTGGTGCTGGTGGTTCCGATATAGCTCCAGGCGGCTGACGTTTTATTAAACCGGAGGATGGTGGATTTATTGCTATTGCTGGTATTAAAATAAGATACCATGGGATTGCCGGAACTATCGATCGTGATGCTGGTATGTCTTGCACCCGTAGTGGCGCCGGTAGTAGCACTCCCAGGAGCCACCGGGCTTACCGGAGAAATATCCTCCCAGAGAAGGGTAGTCAGATTGTAACGAAAAGTTTTCACTACGCCGGTTGTCGCTGTAGCAGTGGATTGTTGCAGGTACACCAGGTAAGGTATATCATCGTTGTCGAGTGCGATATTGTTGCCCGCAGCAATATCAGCAGAGATGGCTCCGGCACCTAAAATTTGCCAGGTCCCACCCACAAAGTTTTTCACATAGGGACTACCCGATGACCGTTCTGAATAAGCGATGTAAGGGATATTGTTGCCGTCAAATGCGATGCTGCTCCTCGGCGTAGCGCTAAACTGGCTGATGGAATAAGTCACTGTGCCGGTTGAGACATACAAGTTGCCCACAGACAATGGTTCCCAGGTCAGTGTGCTGGTATTATAAGTTACTACCGCTAGTTTGCTTCCATTGGCAACATCCACATAGGTGACATACAGTTTATTGTTTTTATCCGCATATATCCTGGTGAAAGACACGGTGGTGCCGATATTTCCACCCACCTGATCCCAATTTCCTGTGCCGGCATTTCTCTTTTTTACTTTTCCTGGGCCCGACGATGCCCCTTCCACATAGGCCACAAAAGGCATATCATCCACCACCACAATGGTTGTGTACGAAGAAGCAACGGCTGATATCTGGCTCTCATTGCCCAGGATATTCCATTGTTGTGAAAAGGAGCGATTGGAAAGCAGGAAGCTGAACAGCAAAAACGGGAGGATTCTGTTAAAGCGACTAGAGCTTGGCAGGAATGTGCTTACGCGTACGAAGTTTTTCATAGAGCAGGTTGAACGTTATACCGGTAAAAATAACCGGCAGTTCATGAATCATCGTCCTGACCTATCCTGAGTGCCTATTCAAAATTGTATTAAAAACACTTTTAGCAATTGGTTAGTGTTCAAATGTAAAGGATCCTGAAGCGGCCACTGTTGCATGTTTTCATCAACCGTCAATTCGTTGCTACAAATTATCAATAAACCGCTGGCTGAATGTAGCCAATTTAATGTTTTGAAATTGGTGGGTACATCCAAACAATTCGGTCCTTTTTGGGATGGGGTACTTTTTGGTTGAATTGAACACGTCTCACCTGTGGCTAAAGCTGAACTGCGAGCTTCATACCACAATATATTCATCAGTAAGGATGGCAGAACACCCATTGGTTGTGGGTGTTCGAAGAGTCTTCGATTCTTTGGTTAATAGCACCCGATTTTGCCCCAAAAAAAATCCCCAATCAATCCACCTTCTGCGAATTAATTGGGAATTTATCTATTCAATGATTACTGACCAATGACCAGTTGACCAGCTTATACCGAAATCATCCAGCCATATTCATCCGCTGCCGTGCCATATTTAATAGCGTCCATGCGGCGTTTTACTTCGGGGCAGGCCTGCCAGGTATCGGTGTCAAATTCCATTACTAAGTCTTCGTAACGAAGTTCTTTAATCATAGCAATGGTAGCGGCAGTGCCGGTGCCGAAAGCTTCTTTCAACTCCCCACTTTTATAGGCCGCAGTTATCTCGTCGATACTGATGTCTCGTTCTTCAACGGAGAGGCCAATGGCTTTCAATAATTCGATCACACTATCCCGGGTTACGCCTGCGAGGATGGTGCCGGCTTCAAGACCGGGGGTGACGGCTTTGCTGCCAATAATGAAAAACACATTCATGGTGCCGATTTCCTGCACATATTTATGCTCGATGGCATCCATCCAAAGCACCTGGTCGTAACCCAATTTTTTTACCTGGGCAGTAGGGTACATGCTGCTGCCATAGTTGCCTGCACATTTCGCAAAGCCCACGCCTCCGGGCACAGCACGTACAAAATGTTCTTCGACATAAATCCGCATCGGCGCCGCATAATAAGGACCAGTAGGGCTTAACAGGATCATGAATTTATAAGTCGCAGAAGGCTTCACACCAATCATCTCATCAGTAGCAAACATAAAAGGACGGATGTAAAGGGCATGGTCTTTCCTGTTGGGAATCCAGTCGCTGTCGATGGCGACCAGCTGCTTCATGCCCTCCATAAAAATCTCTTCAGGTACGGGAGGCATCATCATCCTTTCAGCTGATAGGTTGAAGCGGTGAAAGTTGTCGATAGGGCGAAAAATGGCTGCTTCACCATCCGCGTTTTTATAGGCTTTGATTCCTTCGAAAATAGATTGGCCATAATGAAGGGCGGCATTGCTGGGCTCAATCAACAGCGGCTGGTAGGGCTTGATCTCTACATTTGTCCATGCTCCATCCACATAATCAGCCTCCAGCATATGGTCGGAAAAATATTTACCAAAGGGCAAATTTTCAAGATTCAGGTTGTTGAGTTTACTGGTTTCAACTTTTGTAACGGGAATATCCAAACTGGCAATCATAATTAGAATAATTTTGAGCAAAGAAACAAAAAAAGCTCCGTTCACTCATCGAATCAATACCCGAATTATGCATTTCGAAAATGTCCAACTGCCTGCAACTGTTATTGCCGAACTCTACAAACAAACCCTGGTTGTGTTGGAAGATATTCAGCCAGCTCATAAAAACGCCACCGTCACGAATAAAGCTACCATCACAGGACCCCCTGTTTTTCCAAAGTTAAAAGAGGCGGTTCCGCCCGTGACAGCAGTAATTGATACTGCCCCCGCCGCCCCCATTGCACCGGTTTCCCCGTTGCCGCAGGCTGAAAAAAAAGAAAGTATAACAGTTACTGCGCCTTTTAAGTTTTTAGGTGGGTATGATAAACAAGTCGCCATAGTTGTGAGTGAGCATTTTCACCCCCATATCGCCGATGAAGACTTAGATTTCCTAACCAAACTGCTCAAGGCATGTAACCTGTCTATGAATGATGTGGCTATTATCAATGTGGTAAATAACCCACAGAGTAGCCAGCTATGGCAACTAATGCCGTCGAAAGTGATGCTGATGTTTGATGTGGATCCGGGCACCCTTGGCCTCCCTTTCCGCCGCCCTCATTTTGAAGTGCAGGGTTGGAGTGGTTCCACTTTTATGACCGCCCCTGAACTTGAGAAATTTCGCCTCGGAAGCGACCAGGAGATTAAAATGCTAAAGACAAAACTCTGGTTGTGTTTACAGAAGATATTTTTTGGGAAATAGGCGAATAGGCAAGGAGGATTAAAGCGCCAGTGACACGGATGGGGCGGATTTAGAACGGATTTTTATTTTTTTGGAGCCTGATTTTAACCGAAATATTTTTACCCCATCTTATTGCAAAACAACTAGCGGATAGCAGTCTTCTTTTTTTCCGGCATATTAAGTTTTCTAACTTAGCTTGGCAGTTCTCACAGGCATAAATTGTAAATCTGATTCGTAAATCAAAACACTCCAATTTTATAGTTCTCCACTTCATCACCCATGCATTGTACCCAGTAAATGCCAGTCGGCAAATGCCCGGTTTCCAGTACCTGGGATCCGCTTTGCACATTAGAAAAAACTTTTACTTTTTGCCCTGCGCTGTTTACGACGTTTATTTGGCGGATCGGGTAAGGTGTATTCAATCGTATCTGCCCGTTACCATCATACAACACGATTATCTTTTCTGTAATGCGGCTATTGAGCTTAACAATGGGAGAATATATCAGGCTGCCATTATCGTAGATCATTTTCAGGCGGTAAAATCGCGTATCTGCATGTAACGGAAGGGTTGCAAACTGGTAGGAAGCCATGCTCCCACTGGTTTTGGCCACTACGCTGCCCACACTTGCAAACCGTAATCCGTCTTCTGACTTTTCGATCTCAAACTTCAGCAGCGACAGGTCTGTTGTTGCGGTCCATTGCAGGTCGTCGTTGCCATTTAGGTAACTGCCGGAAAAGGAGACTAGTTTTACTGGAAGTAGCCCGCTCAATATTACCTTATATACTCCGCCCGAATGGGTGCCGGCATAAATGGTCCCGTTTTCTGCCTCGCCAAACGTCGTAATATTAGCCGGAACACCAAAGGGTTGCACCGCGCTCAGGTAGCCCCCAGAGCCATTGGGCTTTAGTAAGAATGCATTAGGCTTTACATAGTCGGCGGCGATATACCAGCCGTACATATCAGCAAATTCGTTGGGGTTGCGGTACACATATCCACCGGTTACGGAAAAGCCACCCGCGTTATCATGCGTGTATTCGTATATGGGCGCCGTAGAAGCGCCGGCACTGAGTGTGCAAGGCTGAACGCCAGACGCATTGTTTACATGAAGACCCTCCATACAGCGCCATTGGTAATTACGACCAGCAGTATTACCCGCAGTGCGGTGATTAAACTCTTCCCAGGCATTCTGGCCCACATCTGCGATCCACATATCGCCATTTAACCGGTCGAAACTCCAGCGCCATGGATTGCGCAGGCCGAGATCATAAATCTCATCTGCGATTCCGTCGCCAGGCGTTAAAAATGGATTGGTCGGCGGAATGGTGTAAAAAGGCGCAGCTGTGGCAAAACCATTTACATCAATCCTAAGCATTTTACCTAAAAGTGCAGTCGTGCTTTGACTGTTTTGAAACGGGTCGTCTCCGCTGCCACCGTCACCAGTGCCAAAATACAGGTACCCGTCGGGGCCAAAATTTAGTTTGCCACCGTTATGATTTGCATAAGTAGGATGTGGAATGGTGATCAGCACTGTGCCAGCACTAGTAGCTACATTGGCATCGCCTGATACTGAATACCTGGCCACCGTAATGCTTCCACCTGTATTGTTATAGTATACGAAAAAATACCCATTGGTGCTATAGTTTGGGTGAAACGCCAGGCTCAGCAATCCCCGTTCGCCGCCGGCACTATAAGCAATAATATTACTGATATCAAGAAAGGGCGTGGCCAGTACAGATGTGCCGTTCCAGATTTTGATGATACCGTTTTGCTGCACCAGAAAAATGCGGTTCGAGCCGTCTTTGGCATTTACGATATCCACAAGGGTAGTTACTCCGGTTACCGTCGGTTGCTGGGTAAAACTAAGTATGGGTTGTGAAGACGCAAGAAACCAGCTGCTGCAACAAAGCAACAGGATGTAGATATTTTTCATAGAAAGCCTTTAAGGTTGAAAAAATATTTTTATTTGTTCCAGGGATGAGGACACCATATTGTTCGAATAGCCGGCATCCTGGGATTAATAACCGGGTACCTAAAATCGGGCCAAAACAATAGATTTTTTAAAGTTCGGCGTTGAATGCGCCATCATGGATCTAACAATGGCAATTGCATGGAGAAATTATTCCCAGTAAATGGAGATAATGACGCGGGTACTAAAAAATCTCTTCTTAATATCCGTGGTTTCCTTTGCCGGAGGCTAGTTTCGCCCAGGCTTCCTCAAAATCTACGCATACGCTTTTTTTGTCATTGGCATCCACCTAAACGTGTAGGTCCACATCGGTTTTATGACGTCGTAATAGATAGGGGCTACACATTTTTTGTACGATGCTGTAAGGTGCTCGCAAAGGTTAGTAGTGATATTGAGATGCAGGCTCACCTGCTGAATACCTCAGAACCGTTGATTGGTCCGGTGCATTTGCAATACCCTTTCTTTACCCCTGATTCCAATTGGCTTTAAGGTTGGCAATTTTTTCTGCGGCCCTTCGGTAGAAGTATTTGATGGTGCCAAACAATACCATTGGCCAAACAATAAAGAAGGAGCCCATGCCATAGAAAAAGTAGTCGAGCCGGAAACCATCGTCGGTAAGTGAGCCGGGAGCGGCGAAGTAGCCCGTTGCCAGGATGCCGCACCCACAAGTGTAAAAATGCCCTGGATTAAATTAAAGATGAGGTTACTTTTCATGGCCATGTTTTTTTTCTTCAAAAAATGCCAGCTAAAAATACTACATCATCCTCGGACAACGCCGGCTAGAAAATAGCTATTTAGCGAGGGCTTCCAATAGCGTTTCCGATTTTACATTGCTTTCAAAATTAGCGACGAGTTTGCCCTTTTTATCATAGACAAAAATGCCGGGAAGACTGGATATCTGGTAGAAAGTTCCCAGGTTATACCCCTTATCATGCCCCACCGTTATATTTGGGAATTTATCGAGGCCATAGTCATTGATATAAGTCTTCATATCCTGCACCGGGTAAAGTGTCGAAAAAATAAAGTTTACATTTTCAAAGTCTTTCATGTGGCTGGTAATCTCTTCGGCCTGGTGCTGGCAGTGGCTGCAGGTAGGGCTGAAAATAATGACAACAGTAGCATGCTTTTTCTTTACGATATCCTGAAGCTGGAAAAAACTGCTGTCGGCACGCATCAGTTTAAAGGACGGAATGATAGGGTTCTGCTTGTACAGCGGAATGGAATCGGATTGAGAAAACGAAAAGCTGGAAACAAAACACAAGGCAATAGCTACAACGAAAGGTTTCAATGAATACATGTTGGGACAGATAACGGTTGATAATTTGCCAAAACTAAAAGTGTTTGGTGTTATGGTGGTGGTAAAAAGCCTGTTTATTTTTTTTGTGGCGGCCTGATGCAATCGCTTCGGGCTGATTTGTGTTCATCGCTGTCATCTTTCTCATGCATCCGCACTGGTCTTGCTGGTATCAGGACCAACAGGCCTCCTTTTTTGTATGGCTGAATTTTTTTTGATAGCTACTCACAGATACGGTGTTATGTGAATGGTAAAATGGTTTTCACCCAAATAAATATATTACGCCCCGAAAACTATCTGCCAGAATCTAAGTGACTATCTTTTCCTTTCAAGCCAAAAAATATTGTATGATCAAAATCAGGCTACTATTATTGCCCGCCCTGCTATGTGTATTTATAGCCGGGGCCCAGGAAGCCAAAAAATGGGATGTAAGTAAACCTGGGGGCCCCTTCAAAGACGTGAGTTTTAAAGTGACAGAAGGCACCTGGATGAACCTGGATGTGTCGCCGGATGGCAAAGACATCGTATTTGACCTGCTGGGTGATATTTATACGATACCAATGAGTGGAGGAGCAGCCAGAGTACTCAGGCAAGGCCTGCCTTTTGAAGTGCAGCCCAGGTATAGCCCGGATGGAAAAAAGATCCTTTTTACTTCGGATGCCGGTGGTGGCGATAACATCTGGACTATGGACCGCGATGGCAGCCATGCTACACAGGTAACCAAAGAAAGTTTTCGCTTGCTGAACAACGCCACCTGGGCACCCGATGGCAATTATATCATCGCCCGGAAACATTTCACTTCCGGCCGTTCATTGGGTGCGGGCGAACTCTGGATCTATCATAAAAGCGGTGGTGGCGGCCTGCAACTTACGGCCCGCAAAAACGACCAGCAGGACCTTAATGAACCATCCGCTTCGGCTGACGGTAAATATATTTATTACAGCGAGGACATGTACCCTGGCGGCTTTTTTCAATACAACAAAGACGCCAACAACCAGATATTCGTGATAAAGCGATTTGACCGGGAAAAGGGAACGATCGAAACTGTAACCGGCGGCCCCGGAGGCGCTTTCCGTCCGCAGGTTTCGCATGATGGCAAGACCCTGGCCTTTGTAAAACGCATTCGTACGAAGACGGTATTGTACCTCCGCAACCTGGCAACAGGAGAGGAGTGGCCAGTGTACGATCAGCTATCCAAAGACCAGCAGGAAGCATGGACCATCTTTGGCATTTACACTGGATTCTCCTGGATGCCCGATGATAATAAGATCGTTATCTGGAGTGGCGGAAAAATTTTGAAAATCGATATTAACGGTCCCAACGCCGCTACTGAAATTCCGTTTAGTTGTATGGTGAGACAACATATCACCGATGCGGTACGCTTCAAACAAAACCTGAATCCGGACCAGTTTTCTGCGAATGTGATCCGGCAAGCCACCACATCGCCCGATGGCAAATGGCTGGTATTTAATGCTGTAGGACATCTTTGGAAAAAACTGCTGCCCAATGGAATACCCGAGCGAATCACTCATGGCATTGAGCAGGAATCGGAACCTTCTTTTTCACCGGATGGAAAAACACTGGTATTTGTTACCTGGAACGATACCGTAACCGGCGCCCTCTATAAAACCAATTTTGACGGAACCGCAAATCCGGTGAAGGTTTCTGCGGTGAAGGGCGAGTATCGCACCCCCTCATTTTCGCCCGATGGCAAATGGATCGTTTACGAAAAGGAAGGTGGTGATAATGTTATGGGCAACAGTTTTACCGTTAAGCCAGGTATCTATTTGATGGCCGCCGCCGGGGGAAAGGAAACATTTGTTACCGATAAGGGTAGCGCCCCCCAATTCAATAAAAATGGTGAACGTATCTGGTACCAGACGGGGAACGGATTTGGCAGTTGCAAAATAGATGGCAACGAGGACCGAACTATTTTTAAAAGTACATATGGGAGCCAGTTCACTGTGTCGCCCGATGAAAACTGGGTGGCTTTTGTGGATCTCTTTAAAGTGTATATCGCCGCATTTCCCCATACAGGAAAAACCATCGATCTTGGCGCCACTACCTCAGATTTTCCGGTAAAACAGGTAGCCAAAGATGCGGGCATCAATCTGGAATGGGCTACCGACAACACGCAATTACATTATACACTGGGCAGCCAGTATTATTCCATTAACCTCGAAGACCGCTTTGGTTTTATCTCTGGTAAAGTCGATTCGTTGTTTAAAATACCAGACAATGGTATCGACGTGGGTTTGCAAATTCCAACCGATAAACCAAAGGGAGTGGTGGCTTTTACCAATGCAAGGGTGATCACGATGAATGGTAATGAAGTGATAGAAAATGGCACTGTGCTGGTAGATGGAAACCTGATAAAAGCAGTGGGCAAAAGCAGCGAAATAACCGTACCAGCTGGTGCCAAAACCGTCGACTGCAACGGCAAAACAGTTATGCCCGGTTTTATAGATGCGCACGGACATGCCGCCAATTTTCGCAGTGGCTTAACGCCGGATAAACACTGGCCGTATTATACCAACCTGGCCTATGGCGTTACTACCATGCACGACCCATCCGCCAATAGCGAAATGGTTTTTGCACAAAGTGAATTAATTAAAGCAGGTCAAATGGTGGGTCCGAGAATTTTTTCCACCGGTACTGTGCTGTATGGGGCAGATGGCGATTTTAAAGCGGTGATTAATAACCTCGAAGACGCCAAAAGCGCCCTGCGCCGTACCAAAGCCTATGGCGCTTTCTCTGTAAAAAGTTATAACCAGCCCCGCCGTGAGCAGCGCCAGATGATCATTGAAGCAGCCCGTGAACTGCACATGGAAGTAGTGCCCGAAGGCGGCTCATTTTTTTACCATAACATGAGTATGATCCTAGATGGCCATACCACTGTAGAACACAATATTCCAGTAGCTACCCTTTACGATGATGTGATTCAACTCTGGAAAAATTCAAAAACAGCCTATACACCCACCCTGATCGTATGCTATGGCGCCCCCAGTGGTGAGTATTACTGGTACCAGCACACCAATGTATGGGAAAATGAAAAGCTGCTGCAGTTTACCCCGCGCTCAGTGATCGATACCAGGAGCCGGTACCGCACTATGGTGCCCGAAGAAGAATATGAGAATGGCCATATCCTGGTATCAAAAAGCCTTAAAAAGTTAAGCGATGCCGGGGTGAAAGTGAATATGGGTGCCCACGGGCAGATACAGGGCATAGGTGCCCACTGGGAGATCTGGATGATGACTCAAGGCGGCATGACGCCCATGGAAGCACTCCGTACCGCCACCATAAATCCTGCCGTGAGCCTGGGTTTAGACGACTGGATCGGGTCTTTGCAGGTGGGTAAACTTGCCGATATTATAGTAATGGATAAAAACCCGCTGGAAAATATCTATAACACAGAAAGCATCAGGTACACCATGGTCAATGGCCGGCTCTACGATGCGGGGAGCATGAACGAGATGGGCAATTACAACAAACCGCGAACTTCATTTTACTGGGAAAATGGAAAAAATATGGCGGCTTTTCCATGGCATAACGAAAGCAATATCAAAACGGTGGAGCAATCAACGGATGAAGATTAAGTGATTGTCAACGGAAGGCGTGTCAACAAATGAATGTTGCCAACCATTTTGTTGACACTCTGTCCACACCTCTGGTATGGACAGTTTGTTTCTGACGGCATGCTTTTTTGTTTCGCAGCAGGTGAATAACCGCTCGATTTCGCCATCGTCGGGTCAATAGATCAATGGGCCGTTGACTCCAAAATCAGCAGTCAGGCGGAACTCCTGGGCTGCTGTTCTTTTCTTACCCCCAAACCCTATCTTTGCCGCCTTTCAAAACAGCAGGGAGACAGGTGTAGCAGGCTATAAAAACTGATTTTGCAGCAGCACATCATAAATCCAATATCAAAAATCATAAATCGTAATCGGTATGGCAAGTACTTCAGACATCAGCAGGGGCCTCATCATCAAGCTGGATGGCAGCCTGTATAAAGTGGTGGAATTTGGTGAAAACAAGACAGCCCGTGCAGCTGCCAAAGTGTGGGCAAAGCTTACGGGTGTAGATAATAGCAGGTCCATCGAAAAAACCTGGAATAGCGGTGATGCCGTATTCCCGGTACGTGTAGAGCGGCACAATTACCAGTTTTTGTACAAAGACGACAATGGTTATAACTTTATGCAGCAGGAAACCTTTGAGCAGATCACGCTTCCCGAAAACCTGATCAATGCACCTAAATTTCTGAAAGACGGCCTCGAAGTGACCATGCTGATAAATATGGAAACGGAACTTCCCATGAGCGTGGAATTACCGGAGAAGATCGTGATGCTGGTTACGTATAGCGAGCCTGGAATGAGAGGCGATACAGCCACCCGTACTTTAAAACCAGCTACCATTGAAACAGGTGCCACGGTGAACGTGCCGCTGTTTGTAAACGAAGGCGAATTTATCCGCATTAACACCGCCACCGGCGAGTATGTTGAAAGGGTGCGGGAAGGAAATAATTGATAGCATTCCCCGAATTTTAAAGCTTTAATAGGAAATTGGATAATTGAACAACAATTATCCAATTTTTATTTACTTCCAAAAACCATAAAAAAGGATGCAAAATCAAAGCAGTTGCTTATTTTGCTACTCCGCCTTATAAAAAGGCGATTTAATTTTTTTCCAGGTTAATTATTTTTAAACCTTAACCGCTACCGTATGGACATTAAACAAATTCAGGAACTGGTCAAGATCATCAACAAGACCAATATTTCCGAAATCAGCATCGAAGAACAGGACTTAAAAATTACGATCAAACAAAAAGAAGAAGTGGTGCAAACCTATTTGCAGGCGCCGCATACACCCATATACATGCAACAGCCACAAGCTGCTGCTACAGGGCCGGCGACTTCCACAGCAAAAGAAGAGGCACCCAAGGCAGCAGATAATTTAATCACGATTAAGAGCCCGATGATCGGTACATTCTACCGTCGTTCAAGTCCCGATAAGCCCGCCTTCGCCGAAATAGGTACCGAAGTGGAGCCGGGAAAAGTGGTGTGCATCATCGAAGCCATGAAACTATTCAACGAAATAGAAAGTGAAATAAAAGGAAAAGTGGTGAAAGTACTGGTAGAAGACTCTTCGCCAGTGGAATACGATCAGCCGCTGTTCCTTATAGACCCTTCTTAGTAATGAGCTAATTAGCCAATGTGCTAATTAGCCAATTCTGCCAATTCACTAATGCCATCATAGAGGAGTCGTCCACACTTAAACCCTTTCCGCGATGAAAAAGGAGGTTTTTGAAAACAATCCGATACTTAAATTAACGCTTGAGTTTTCTCTTTCGGTAGTTGAGTATTGCGACCTCTTACAAGCTGAAAGGAAGTTCACGATAAGCAATCAACTATTTCGTTGCGGTACATCCATCGGTGCAAATTCATTTGAGGCACAAAACGCGGAAAGCAAGGCAGATTTTATTCACAAGATAAAAATTGCTGCGAAGGAGGCTGATGAAACCCAATACTGGCTGATGCTTTGCGAATTCTCATCCAATTACCCAGATTGCAAAAAGTTAGGGGTGAAATTGTCAGAAATCCAAAGAATAATAAATAGTATTTTAGGTACAGCAAAGCGGAAAAATCCCTTAAGGTTCTTTTTAAGCTTGTTTTTATAATAATTAGCCAATTAGCTAATGTGCCAATTAGCTAATGGTTAAAAGGTCCGCAAAAAGGAATTAGCTAATTGGCTAATTAGTGAATTGCTAAGAGTGTGTGACTTTACATAAAACATAGCGACTACGATTAAAGCATTGGCTAATTAGCTAATTGGCACATTAGCACATTAATAATACTATGTTCAAAAAAATACTAATTGCAAATCGTGGCGAGATAGCCTTGCGTGTTATTCGTACCTGCCGTGAGATGGGCATCAAGACGGTGGCCGTTTATTCCACTGCCGATAAAGACTCTTTGCATGTTAAGTTTGCTGACGAGGCTGTTTGTATCGGCAAGCCGCAAAGCTCCGAAAGCTACCTCAATATCCCGCATATTATGGCGGCTGCCGAGATTACCAATGCCGACGCGATACATCCGGGCTATGGTTTTCTGGCAGAAAATTCCAGGTTTGCTGAGATCTGCGCCAGCCATGGGATCAAGTTTATTGGGCCAACGCCAAGCATGATTAATGCAATGGGGGATAAGGTTACCGCAAAGGAAACCATGATCAAGGCCGGCGTGCCGGTGGTGCCTGGGGTTGAAGGTTTACTGGAAAGTGTTGAGCATGCCAACGAATCGGCTAAAATAGTGGGCTATCCGGTAATACTAAAAGCCACAGCCGGTGGCGGGGGTAAGGGTATGCGGGTAGTGTGGAAACAAGAGGAGATGGAAAAAGCCTACACTACCGCCAAACAGGAAGCAGCCGCCTCGTTTAAAAACGATGGTATTTACATGGAAAAATTTGTCGAGGAGCCACGACATATCGAAATACAGATCGCAGGCGACCAATTTGGAACCGTAGCGCATCTGAGCGAGCGGGATTGCTCTATCCAGCGTCGCCACCAGAAGTTGGTAGAGGAAAGCCCATCCCCATTTATGACCCCCGAACTTCGGCAGCAAATGGGCGATGCGGCTATCAAGGCTGGCTCCTGTATCAATTACGAAGGCGTGGGCACCGTGGAATTTTTGGTGGATAAACACCGGAATTTCTATTTTATGGAAATGAATACCCGCATCCAGGTAGAACATTGTGTAACAGAAGAAGTAATTAGCTTCGACCTGATCAAAGAACAAATAAAAATTGCGGCGGGCATTGCCATCAGCGGTAAGAATTACGAGCCCAAGATGCACGCAATAGAATGTCGTATTAATGCCGAGGACCCCTATAATGATTTCCGGCCCAGTCCCGGAAAGATTACTGTGTTACATACGCCCGGTGGTCACGGCGTGAGGGTAGACAGCCATGTGTATGCCGGCTATACCATACCTCCCTACTACGACAGCATGATTGGAAAACTGATCGCTACGGCTCAAACCCGCGAAGAAGCGCTGGACACCATGTACCGGGCCCTAAGCGAATACGTGATCGAAGGCGTAAAAACAACGATACCATTCCACTTGCAGCTCATGAAGAACGAGCAATTCAGGAAGGGAGATTTTAATACTAAGTTTTTGGAAAGTTTTGAGTTGCAATAAAAGCAATAGGTGCTTCCGCAAGGCCGGGGTTCTGGTTTAAAAATATCTTATGGAGTTTTGGTTCTTAACCATCAACCATTAATTAATAATCTGTCGTTAAAAATTAATAATTGCCATCTAATTGATCGACTAATTAACCCGACAACCAATCAACTACATTTGGATTTAACGATTTAGCTAATGCATTGGTACGAAGAAGAAGTACAAAGAATTGAAACAGAAAAGAGCCAGTTAAGCTACCAGCCTGAAATGATTTTCTACGGCAGCTCATCCATCCGCTTGTGGGATAACCTGTACAGTGATTTTAGAGTTTATTCACCAGTAAACCTTGGCTTCGGGGGATCGACATTAGAAGCCTGTGTCTGGTATTTTGACCGGCTGATGCAGGATTTTTCACCGGAACATATTGTGGTATACGCAGGTGATAATGACCTGGGGGATGGTAAAAAGCCACTGGAAGTTTTTTCGTATTTCAAACAGCTCTCAGCTTTCATCAAAAAGCGCTTTCCGGACGTTTCTTTTTCTTTCATTTCCATCAAGCCCAGCCTGGCCAGGTGGAATATCAATAACCTGATATCGGAAACCAATCACCTGATCAAAGATGCAATAGTGGCGGAAGGACAGGATGCTTTTTATGTAGATGTTTACGAGAAAATGGTGGATCAAAATGGCTATCCGCAAGAGGCACTCTTCGATGCTGACGGTTTACATCTAAACCAAACAGGCTATGCCGTTTGGAAAAAAACACTCTTAACACATTTTTCTTTAAACAATAATATTTTCATAATTTAGGACTGGCGTATATATTGGAACTTGCCCTGCTATATCCTAATTATGAAAAGAGCATATCTTAAATGGTTCAGTCCTGCGCTGGACAAGGACATTGAACTTCTTGTTTTTGGCTCAGGCGGGCAGCCTGTACTCTTCTTCCCTACACGGACCGCCCGTTTTTACGATTACGAAAACTGGGGTATTATCAATGCGCTGAAAGACAAAATAAACAATGGCTGGCTCCAGGTATTTTGTGTAGACAGTAACGATATCGAAAGCTTTTATTCCAATACACATCCTGCGGAAAAAATTAAAAGGCATATGCAGTACGAAACGTATATCCTGCAGGAAGTAATTCCATATATCCGTGAATTTAACCAGAACCCAATGACTGTCGCAGGGTGCAGCCTCGGGGGATACCATGCAGTAAATATCGCCTTCAGACATCCGGAATATTTCACTAAGGTAGTGGGCATGAGTGCCCGGTACGACCTTACCCTTTCTGATTTTAAATTCCCCGATCTGCTGAATGGCTATTTTGACGAAAATATTTACTTCAATATGCCCAGCATGTTTGTTCCTAACATAACCTGCGAGTGCACCCTGAATCTCCTGCGCCAGATGAAAATGGTAATTGTGATTGGTAAGGAAGATCCCTTTCTCCAAAACAATGAACGCCTCACCGGTTCACTGGGGATAAAAGAGGTAGGCCATGATTTTTATGTATGGAACGAAGAAGCTCACAAACCAAAGTATTGGCGCGAAATGGTAAATCTTTACCTGTAAAACTGCGCTGTACTTTCGCAATTCAAACCAGGAAATGCGACTGCTTCATGTTGCTGGTCATTCGGACAAAGGTCAGTAAGTCAATTGTGACCAAATGACGAATTGAATATTTTGGCCTTTGGCTGGCATAGTCGCTGCTGATCTATTTTTGGTGTTTGATCTCTCCTAAAGCCCGGGCCGGGAATTGATTTTTTGTGTCTGCAAGTATTTATTCCATTATTTTGGCTTTTTTTAACTGTACATTTTTATAAAAGCCAATGCCGTACCTAAGCAATCTTGCCCGTAAAAAGAAACTTAATTTCTTTATTGATCCGATACCCAAGAAGGCGAAAGTGCTGGAAGTGGGCTGCGGCGGAAACTGGGTCAAAGAATTTATGCAGGCCAATGGCTGGGAAAGCTACACCGGGATTGATATTGAAGGCAATCCCGATATTAAAGGGGATCTCAATAATTGGGAACTGCTGGGGTTACAACCTGCCAGTTACGACGTGATTGTTGCCTTCGAGGTAGTGGAGCATGATGATCTCTGGCAATCTTTTTTCGACCTGTTAAAGCCGGGTGGAAAAATAATGATCACAACGCCCGTTCCCGGAGGGGATTGGATCCTGAAAATACTGGAGACGATTGGACTTAACCAAACAAGAACCAGCCCCCACACGCATCTTACCGATCTTCGTACAATCAAACAGTTTAAAATTGCGTTTTATAAGCAACAACTTGGCCTCAGCCAATGGGCCATTTTTCAAAAGCCATTATAAGTTTTGTGAAGTTTATAGATTTTCCAGTGGCGCACCCCAACCACAGTATCACTCTCAGCGATCAGCCACTGGTAGCGGGCTTGCACTGAGTCCGGTATCAGTACCACTTCCACCTCGTATTGCTTTAGGCCGGCTTTCATCTCGTCCACAGACCGATAGCCTTCCAAACCGCCATGGTTATGCCAACGACCAAGCCAGTCTATGGCATTAATGGCATTGGTCTCATGGGTAGCTACAACGGTGCCCGCTGGTACCCGCAGCCGTAGGATGTCCGCTTCCGCTAACTGCTCTTTCAGTTCGTAGTTAAAAAAGAGCAGTTTGCCCCTGATTTCTCTACCGCATAACAACACGATACCGGCAGCTACAACCCACCAGATAGCAGCTGGGAGTTTTATCTTCTTACTGCATTGCACCGCAAAGTTTAGCACCAGAAAGAGCAGAATTAAATCGGCAATCCAAAGGTACCGCTCGTCAACGCCAGCCATCGCATAACCAAAACAGTACAGTAACAGAAACACGTAAGCATGCAGATCCAAATGACCCGCTTCAGGCGTATTTTTTTTAAGCAGGCACTTTCTTAAAAAGAGGAGAAACAAAACCAGGTAAATAGCCAGAGCAGGCCAGGATAAAGGATTAGCACCATAGATTTTTTTCAACTCGTACCAGCCGTTGTTTTTGATCACCTTCAGTTGCAGCAGCAGGTTCGCCTTACTCTGCCAGGGTACCCATTTTTCATAGTCATGTACCAGGGTAATTTCCTCCCAGGAGTTATAAGCGGCACTGTCCGGTAACGGCAATAAGCCCACGTGCAGCGATGGCTGTACCGAACCATCACCGTACCGCATCAGGCCGTGATTGTAGCTGCCGGCAGATGACACCGTAAATTGATGGTAACGCTGATACAACATCATCATCCATGAAAGACTTAGCAGCAGGAAAATCGTAAAAGCCAGTCCTGTTTTTTTAATGATGAATAATGATTGCTTTCTGCAACTAGCAATTTTCCAGGCACTATATAGTAGGATATGGGCTGCGAAAAAGAAAAAGCCAAAGGCCTTTGTAAAATAGAGAATCGCCCCTAAAACCCCAGTCATTAGCGGTTTTTGAAGCCATTTGCCTGAAAGGACGAGGAAGAGGTAAATGGTAAGGACCGCTGTCATTAATGCATCCGGCGAAAGATAGTGTAGCGTAAAATAGGCAGCCCACCCACTGATAACAATCATAGTGCAAAAGCTGGCCCATGTTGGCCACTTATACAAGCCAACAATTTTTTGGCTGAAAACAATCACGAGCAGCCCGCTTCCTGTTTTGATCAAATGAAATGCGATGAGAGGAGGGATTCTCAGTTTTATCATCATGGCAATAAGCCAGCTGATCATAGGGCTCCAATAGGCATTGATAGCTTTGGAAAAATCACCAGCGGCATATTTTTCTGCTATGGATAAATAACTAACCGAATCGTTGGGGACAAAATGCCCATAGTAACCTGGCCAATAGAAAATAACAACAGCGCCAAACAGCAGGTACGGCCATAGGCGCACCATAATAAAGCTGCTAAGGTTTTTGGGGCCGGTCATGCAACTGTGAAATTAAGGCAAGTTGCAACAATATGCCATTCAATATTAAATTTCCAGGCTTTTTCATACACATGTGGAAATACTGCCAATTTCCACCTGGGGAACAACTGAAATTCCACAAAATCGTCAAAGTAGGTATTTGATTTGTTACAGACAAATGTTAAAAAATGGCATTTATTCCCTTATTGTCATGCCTCGCTTTTAACGGAACAAATAGTTACTTTAAATCAATGTTGTACAATTGGAGTATGCAAAATGAAACCCAAAAAATGAATAGCACTCAATGCCTACAGTACAAAATGGAATGCAGTAAGTATATCTTGCGGTGAATGTTGAACCACCATTCCGATTCATGCTGACGAGTCCCATTTGTGTTATGGAATGGTATGTACTTTCTGCGAACTGTATCCACCAAGTGTATTTTGGTTATGAGCAGGCGACTTTGTTATTAGCCAAAAAATCAATACATCACCATAAAGAAACGCCTGAACCCTACCTATCTTCTTAATTGCAGCAGGGATTAATAGTTTTATAATCTACCGCGGTTAATGAATCAATATAACGGTACTGGCTGATGTCCTTTAAATAGTAAGCGGTCATATCACCCACCTTGTTTTGATCCAAAAAATAGGTGCCATTGCCAAACTCTTTTATTGCTTTTAGGTAATTGGGCGTACGGTCTGTAAAGGCATTGTTTACCACAAACCACCCGGCGTGGAAGATGCTGTCTTGTTTTTCGTAATAAGGGACAAAAATTTTAAATGGCGTTGGTTCCATATTATAGTAGTGATTTACGGCATTAAAGCCGTGAATAAACTTCCAGGTCATCATATTCACGTGCTCAGGGAAATAGAAATAATTACCTGTAACCTGTTGAGAAAGCCTGCATGAATCTTTGTACCAACTACTACTTTGAAAGAATAGTTTGTAAGGCATAAACAACCATACCAGAACCCCAAAAGACACATATTTAACCTGCAACCCAATGCCTTTCCTCACCAATAAAAGAAAGATAAAGTATGTAGAAAAAAGACCGTACATCATCCACATCCATTTATTGCCGGTGGTGGTAAATGACACTGCTAAAATCACCAAAGAGGAGACAGACATATACTTGAGCATAAGGCCATTGGGTTCAAAAGCCTTTGTAACAAATTTTGCAACTATAATAACTGCAAACGGATAAAGGAAAATAAAATGCCTGGCGTTATGGCAAAGAGGCTGGTATCTTTTTACAGAAAATGGAAGATACAGGCCAAGAATTGTAAGTATAATAAAGCAGGCTATTTCCAAATGTAGTTTTTGCCATAAAAGTTTTCTGTAAAAAAAGCTACATGCGATCAGCATTGCTGCAAGCATAACGGGAAAGAAGCCAACAGTGATGAATTCTCTCCAAACGCCGTAAGTAAGCCTGGTAAGCATTTCCCGCGATGGTAATGGTGCATAGTTACATGGATTGGGATAATCCGCATTTTGAATTTGGTGTAACTTGAAGAAAAAGTCGTTAGTATACCTGTAATAAAAAAGCCCGCAAAGCAAGACACCGATTGTAAAAGATCCGGTTACTATTACTGCTGCCTTTATACCATTTTGTTTCCTCTGGTAAATACCCAGGCATATAAGGAAAGGGATACAAATTATTGCGCTCTCCTTGAAAAATAACGCTGCCAGTATGATAGCACCAATTAGCAGGTTAATTCCGGCAAACTTCCTTTTTGAAATTGTAGTTTTGTTTTTTTTCCATAATATTAGTACAATAATGATTGTAAACATGATGTACACATCTGGCATAATACCCAATGTGGCCTGGTTCAATACAGGGTTAAAATAGAAAAGAGACGTGCCAACAAGTAAACTGCCTTTGTATTTCAACCGGCCGAGTTTAAACAATGTGAGATAGCAGCATAATATGGTTAAAAGCAGGCTATTAATTTGAGTTGTAAATGCACTGATGCCACCAACAGCGTATACAAGTGCCTGTAGGCCTATGAGCCCAATCCGTCCTGAAAAAATATCGTCTTTAATAAACGGGGTGTAAGTGCCTTTCAACATGTTAGATGCGAGATTTGCATAATGCAGATCGTCGGTGCCGCTGAATCCTTTAAAAGTTATCCATTTGGTGACGAGATAAACAAAGGTGACCAGAACAAATATTAATGAGCGGCTTACCGTATTTTCCTGTTTCATTTTTGAAATTAAGTTACCCGGGCGGGATTGTTCAATGATGCCCGTTTTTCTGGGTCACAAAAAAATCTGCATGCCTTGAGTAAATGCATTGGGTTGTAAAGATGCATTTTTCTCAAATGACATGGCAGGATACTGTCTTCCTTACAACCGCGCCATCAGTTCTCTGTCGATCATATTAAATAAAGCGTCGGGCCTGTATTGCCTCCATTCGGGGATGTTTTTAAGTTCTATATAACGATTCAGTTTCATTTTTATAAAATCGTGCTGGCTGGCCACGGGCATGTTCAGACACACGATCCAGCCATTCTCATCGGTTACATTGTCGTACCATTCTTCATAATATTCACGGTCGCTACTGTGAAAATTTAGCACATTCTCGGCTACCAAAATAAATTTCGTAATGCCATTTTTCTGGAGCCCGTCCGTTATATCCCGCCGCAACGTCATGATATCGTTTTCGATGGCATCGTTCCATTCACCAATCAGTTCTATAATGCAAAACTGCTGCAGGTAATCCGCAAAAATAATTTTGAGAAACAGGGTTCGACTCCCCATATCGTCCCACTGAGGGTGGATATAATAATTGTAAATCGTTTTACTGAATTCAAACTCACTATAGGTTTGCCCGTAGAAAGGGCTGTTGGCGTCTTCCTCGCTGATATACAAATCGCGCCAGCGGTAATATGGTTCTATGTCCTGCAAATTTTTAAGGTTTAAAACCCCTGGAAGGTTCTTAAAACAAAATTGGGCCATACAAACGTATAGCCCAATTAATTATGGAAAAATCTAAATTTTATTGCACCACGATCCTGCTGGCTAAAACCAGTTTTTTGTTGGCGTCAATCACCCGGACAAAGTACATGCCTTTAGCAAGTTTGCTGTCGGCATTCAAAAGCGTGGTTTGGCCCTTACCGCTAATGGAAACTACTTTGCGGCTGATTGCTTTGGCGGCCTGGTCAGCTAATTCAATGGTATAATTTCCAGCACCCATGGCATCAAAGGAAACCATAATGCGGCCATCTGTTACGGGGTTGGGATACAGGCGGATCTTGTCATTTCCAACTTCAGGCTGCTCAATGGTCACCATTTTATTAAGTGAATTATCCACTTCGGACTGTCCATACAAGTTGCTGGTGGCTAGGTCGCTGGCATTGAACACATCTGTGTTGTCACCCAATTGAGCAGCTTTCAGGCTCTTAAGATCTACTTCAAAATATCCTTTGGTATAAGCAGCCCCGCTTACTACCACTTTCCCATCTGCATTAACGGCCGCACCATTACAGGTAAAATCGGCGGGTAAACCATCAATATGACCCAAGTAGGTGGCTACACGGCTGGTTGGATTTACTTTGAAAACATTCTGCCTCATAGTAATCATATACATACTGCCATAAGCATCAGCAATCATATCGCCACCCCAGCTACTACAGCGGTTATGTACACTAATACCGCCATTGCTAACGTCATCTATCAATCCCCCCAGATTTTCTACAGTCGAATTTTTACCAGTACCAAACCTTATAAAAGTGTTCGCATCGTTGGTAATTGCGTAACCATTACCATCGGCCCCTATTACCATCCTGGTAAAATTGGTTGCTTCCATGTCAGCTTCATTCAGCTTCTGGTCAAAAGTGATCTGGTGTGGGGTCATCGTCTTGTCACCCAGGTCGATGTAACGGATCGTACCGGCAACAAACATCGGGGCGAAATACAGGCGGTTATTTTTTTTGTCAAAAGCCAGTGCGGCGGCGCCATTATTGTAAGCGTAGCCTTGGGGGTAGGCTGCAGCCAGCTTCGCGTCAGGGGCATTTTGTACGTTGCGCCCATCATATGTAAGGGCTTTGATTTCCCCGGTTCTCAAATCTACCTGCTGGATCTGGTTCCAGTTATAGCCGCCTTTACGGGCATCAGTTAACGCGTAAGCTTTGTCGGATTGTTGTGCATTTGCAGCGACTACAGCCAGTAGGGCGAGGGGTAAAAATTTCTTCTTCATATTGTTATTTTTTGGGTTTGATATTTTACGAGAGAAAAGTTACGGACAAATCCATAACACATGTCACTTTTTCCAAAAAAAAAGTTTAAACGCCGCCCAGCGGAACGTTTTGTTGAATATTTTGCCAACTACCTGACCCGTTTGGTGTCCTGAATTAGGATAGGCATCCAGTAATAAAGCAGGAGAAAAAACAACTCCGAATCATTCTATTCATGAAACCAACTCATTGATCCACCAGCTAACTAATCAACAAATCATTAACCACCCATGGCCTCGGCAGCTTTCTTAACGCTGCCGAATTTGAGTAGTTCTGCCTTGGCCTTTTCATAGTCGGTTTTGCCGGTTTTTTCCATCAGCATTTTTACGCCGCGGTCCACAATTTTATTATTGCTGAGTTGCATGTTCACCATTTTGTTGTCCTCTACCCGCCCCAATTGTATCATCGCTGTCGTACTGATCATGTTCAATACCAGCTTTTGAGCCGTTCCACTTTTCATACGGGTACTTCCGGTAACAAATTCTGGCCCTACCACCACTTCAATTGGGTAATCAGCCGCCACACTCACCGGTGAGTTAAGGTTACAACTGATACTTCCCGTAATAATATTCCGTTTGCGACATTCGTTGAGCGCACCAATTACATAAGGAGTGGTGCCGCTTGCAGCGATGCCCACCACTACGTCCTTATCAGTAATCTCATGCTTTTCCAGGTCTTTCCAGCCTTCCTCGCTATCATCTTCGGCAAATTCCACCGCCTGGAACATCGCTTCGTCGCCGCCTGCAATGATCCCGATTACCAGACCCGCAGGCACGCCATACGTAGGCGGGCATTCGCTGGCATCAACTACGCCTAAACGCCCACTGGTGCCTGCACCAATATAAAAAAGGCGACCACCACCCAACATCTTATCGCTGACGACTTCTGCCAGTTTTACTATCTGGGGCATCGCTTTCGCCACTGCCTGGGGCACTTTCGTGTCTTCGGTATTGATGTTGCGAAGAATCTCACCCACGGACATTTTCTCAAGGTGGCGGTAAAGACTTGCTTGCTCGGTTATGCGGGTAAAATCGGACATAGATATAAGTTTGAGCAGGCCTGGCAATAGGAAGTTGAACATAAAAATGCGGTTAACTGCCGATTTTTGCAAATCTCTGCGGGTACAAACTTATCATTTTAAAATAATCAATTGCATTTTTTGAATGAATAAAAGAGGAATCAAGTGGATAAGTAGCAAAAAGACAGTTTGGTCATGGGTTTTCTGTCTGAGCTACAGTCGGTAAATCAACCATAATAGCACCTGGCTTTGTAAGCTTATTTCGATGTTCTTCATGAAATGACAGGCTGGTTTTTTATTACCGTTTTGGCCAGCTAATGGTGACAATTATCGGTTTAAATTTCCAGAGTGAAATTCAATCAAACCATCCATAGGCGCTTTAATTACCCCACCCAGCTGGAGCTCGAAGCTGCCGCATAATTCCTGGAGCACGTCTTTAAAATGATAGGCGATGCTGCCTACAAAGTGGATGGGCAGGGTCCAGGTTTCGGTGTATTTATACAGGTGGGTAAAAAAGAAATCACTCAACCCATCTTCAATAATATTTTCGACCATATAGTGTCCGCGGTTCTCGCTTAGAAAGGGTGCAAATGAAGCCAGGTAACGATTTGCCAGCGGTTCCTTGTACACATTGTGCAGGATTTGGGTGTATTCTGTATCGTATTTGAGTTTGAAACGATGCATTAGATCTTCGTCGAAGGTTTTATAAATAAAATGCTGGATCACTTTTTTGCCCAGGTAGGCGCCGCTCCCCTCGTCGCCAAGCACATAGCCCGGGGCCGGGTTGTTTTTAGTGATCTTTTTCCCATTGAAGACGCAACTGTTGCTACCTGTACCTAATATACATGCGACTCCTTTTGTGCTGCCACAGGCGGCCCGGGCAATACCCATCAGGTCGTGATTTATGTTGATCTTTTTTGCACCCGGTATTGCGTTTTTAAGGGCTGCCTTTACCAGGGCCACATTGGCAGGATTACTACAACCGGTCCCGTAATAAAAAATCTCGTCTATCTCGGCTGCCTTAAGTTTAGGTATCAGTTCCTTTTGCAGCAAGGCAATTATCTGATCCGTATTTAAAAAGTAGGGGCTGATGCCCTGTGTGTTGATTAGTTTTTTTCCTGGCCCTCCTAAAAGACACCAGGTAGTTTTAGTAGCTCCGCTGTCGGCGATCAGTATCATAGACGAAAGAAATGTGCAGATATGCGAACGGGCAGATGTGCAATTGAGAAAAAATTTGAAAAATGTGGAAATGTGAAGATGTGGAAATGAATGTAACAGGAAATATTTGAAATGGGAAGTATTGGTTTTAAAATTCGGAATTGAAGTTGAAGAAATAGGCTTGAACTATAATTTGCAGCCTCCAGTTTACTATCAGCTAATCGGAACTAGTTGCCACATGCTTCCATTTACTTACTACTTACTATTGCATACCCGCCATTTGCTACTCCCACTCCCTACTTGCTATTAACTACTTGCACCTATATTTGCCGCAAATTTTGAACATGCATAAAGACCCCATCTTCGGTTTGCTTCATAAAGAACTATTACGCCAGCGTCGTGGCATCGAATTAATTGCCAGCGAAAATTTTACCAGCATCGAAGTAATACAAGCCAGTGGCAGCGTAGCTACCAACAAATATGCTGAGGGTTACCCTGGCCGTCGTTATTATGGCGGTTGCGAAGTGATAGACGAAATAGAACAACTTGCCATCGATCGCCTGAAACAAATTTTTAATATAGATTACGCCAATGTGCAGCCGCATAGTGGTGCGCAGGCCAATGCCGCGCTGATGCTGGCCATCCTGCAACCCGGCGATGCAATACTAGGGCTGGACCTTAGTATGGGCGGACACCTGACTCATGGCAGCCCCGTTAATTTCAGCGGAAAATTGTACAAGGCTTCCAGCTATAGCGTGGGTAAGGAAGATGGGCTGGTAGATTATGAGATGATGGAAAGGGTTGCTAAGGAGCAAAAGCCGAAATTGATTATTTGTGGTGCCAGCGCCTACAGCCGCGATTGGGATTACACCCGTATCCGGAAGATCGCAGACGAAGTTGGTGCGTTCGTAATGGCCGACATTGCTCATCCGGCCGGTTTGATCGCTAAAAAACTGCTCAACGATCCTTTTGATCATTGCCATTTTGTAACCAGCACTACGCACAAAACCTTGCGTGGCCCCCGTGGTGGCGTAATCATGATGCGGAAGGATTTTGAAAATCCATTTGGTTTAAAAGATATTAAGGGAAATATCCGGATGATGGGCCACCTGATCGATATGGCTGTATTCCCAGGTACACAGGGCGGTCCGCTGGAGCATATCATTGCAGCCAAAGCAGTCGCTTTTGGGGAAATCCTGACCGACGATTTCCTCATTTACCAACAACAGGTGCAGGCGAATGCACAGGCCATGGCCAAAGCCTTTGTAGAAAAAGGGTATAATATCATCAGCGGCGGCACCGATAACCACCTGATGCTGATCGATCTCCGTAATAAAAACATCAGCGGTAAAAAGGCAGAGCAGGTTCTCGGCATGGCGGATATTACCGCAAACAAGAACATGGTTCCCTACGATGATAAAAGTGCTTTTGTAACCTCCGGGATCCGTTTCGGGGTGCCTAGTATTACCACCCGTGGCATGAAGGAAGCCGATATGCAGTTTGTCGTAAACATGATTGACAATGTACTGATGAATGCCGAAGACTCCAATCTGCTGGCAACCATTAAAAGCCAGGTGAATGAGTTTATGGAACAGTTTGTGTTGTACCCCTCTTTGTAGATAGTAGACAAAAGATAATAGATAATAGATATGAGACGATAGACAGTATGCTACGGGTAATAGGACAACTGATGGGCAGATATGAATTATTGATATTTTGCGAAAGTCTACTATCATTATCTAAAATCTACAACCTGAGTAGCCTAAATCGTAAATCCTAAATCGTAAACCATAAATCCGCATGATTCAACGTATCCAAACCCTCTACCTGCTGTTAGCTGCCGCCTGCGCAGCATTGATGTTTTTGCTGCCGGTATATGGTGGCACCTTGCAAGATGGTTCTATTAAGAATTTTATGGTCGGTGATAATTTTATATTGTTCCTCCTGGTAATCCTGCTTGTTCTAATCCCTTTCATTACCATTTTTCTTTTTAAAACACGACCGTTACAAATGAAACTGGTGTGGATGGGTATCCTGGTGGCCATTGTAACCATCGCACTTACATTTATGAAGGCCTCAGATTTTGGTGCCGGTAAAGTGTTGAATTTTAAAGCCGCAACTTTCAAAGTGGCCGCAGCCTTGCCAGTGTTGTCGCTGGTGATGCTTTTCATGGCATTTGGCGGCATTCGTAAAGACCAGAAACTGGTTAAGAGCGTGGACCGGCTACGGTAGAACGACCGAGATCTTAATTCATAAAAAAGCTGCTCCTTTCTTGTCGGAGCAGCTTTTTTATGAAAGTTCCTGTTGCCTATTATTTGGGTTAGAGGGAATGATTTAAAACCCCAGAGGGCTGACATTATTATCGCAATAAATAGGATTGTCAAACAAATGAAGCCAGCAGGGCTGCTATTAGACACCTTGAGGCTCCTTCGAGGAATGTCCCTTTTATCATCGGCATTAAAAAAAGCTGCCCCTTTATTGGGGGCAGCTTTTTTACCGGTTAACATCGCCTATTGCTTCACAATCTTAAAGCTTGCGGCCTCATTATTGGTCTGAAGCACTTTTACAACATACATGCCTTTTGCAAGTGCAGATGCGTCGAGATTAATGGTGCTATTTCCGGTGCTTGCAGTTACCGTTTGGCTATTTGCAATCCGACCCTGCAAATCCAGGAATAAAAGTTGCAGTTTCTGTGTGCCCTCTGCACTGATATCCATTGAAAGCTTGCCTGTAGTGATCGTTGGGTAAATGCCGGTAACTACTGCACCTTTCGCGTTGTTGATAACGGCAACAACTTTGCTGTAGCTGAATTTGCCATCTTTATCCACCATTTTAAGGCGATAATAATTATGTGCTAAGGGCGTACCGTCTGTAAAGGAACAACTTCCAAAGTTGGTAGATACGTTGCCGATTGTATTAAAACTTCCACCATTTGCAGATCGTTCTATTTCAAAATGGCTAAAGTTTTGGGCATTTTCCGCTTTCCAATTTAAGATGTTACCGGTAGTTGACCTTATGGCGTCAAAAGACAAAAGGGTAATGGGTAAAAGTGTTGCATCAATCGCTGAAAACGAAAAGTCATCGATCGCTAATCCATCGTCACTCCCTGCATCATTTGCATCATCCCAACGTAACGTTAGGGTGGCACCGACGGGAATGGCAACGGTAATTGTAGCGGTATACGCTTTTTTATTTACTGTAGCATTGCCGTCCAGGGCACCCACTGTGCCCGTAGTAAATAATGATGTAATATCAAGCGCAGTATTTGGTGTAAACCCGATGTCATTGATTCCAGTGGCATTTACTTTGTAACCAAAGGTAAGCGTATCTCCGTTGGTTGGCGTTTGACCAAGGCGCCATTGTTCCCCTGTAAAATTTACAGTAACCTGGATAAGATCCAAACCGGTATTATTTGTAATTACTACCCCAAACCGATGAATTTTAGTGCCAGATGCCAATGCGCCTAAACCCCTCTCTGAGCTACCCGTTGAACCATAGCTGAACGCTGCGCCAGAGTTGCTGGCACCATTATCCACACCTAAACTGATATTCGTACCAGTTCCGCCATATTTACTTAGGTACCATCCTGGCACCGAAGATCCCGTAAATGTTGCGGGTAATATTTCGGTGGGCCCGTTCGAGCCGCTTATCAAAGTAGCTCCGGAGTTCGCCAATCCATCAAAGTTCTCAGCATAGGTACTGGAGACTGTCGTGTAAGAAACTGATTGTGCTTTTACACCAGCACTTAATAATACTGTGCCCAAAATCATGTAGATTTTCTTCATTTTGTTTGTTTTTATAATTAAAAATAACCGGTAGCCGAAGCTCCGGACTTGTGTTATGAAATAAGAATCTGAATCAGAAAAATCCTTTTCTGAGTGCTTTAGCTAAGAAGGGTATAATAGTAGAATGAATCCGGCAGGCCAGGAAAAACGTTACACCGATTTATGAGGAATTTTTTTGGTGTCTGGCTTACAAATGGTGTGCAGGCCAAAATTCTGGCCCGTTACACAGGTGCTAGGTAAAATTTTATTCATTCGTCATTTTTAACAGTGAACTGCAAATTTGATACCCTTAAGCTAATAACTGCAAATAAGGGTGTCAACAAATTATTAAGTAAAACTGCGGGATGATTAGAAAATACCTTTCACTACGCCATCCAGTTTTTTTACAAAATATACTTTTTTGTTTTCGTAGTAGTCCGGCTCGTTTTTAGTGGTTCGTATTTTTACAGGCTCCAGGTCAAAATCGGAAAAAATCTTCCCGGTGTGATCGCTCAGGTCCACGATATGATCCTGGTGGCTCAGCATGTTTTTTATATACCGGTAGGTGATCTCGAAGCCTTTATACACCATATCGCTGGCGCGGCTTTTCGCCCTTGCCCGATACTTATTACTAACGGAATTGTACACCCTGCTGTTTCCGCTGCTGGTGAGGAAAGGCGTCGGGTACATGATTTCAACGCCTTTAAATTCCGCTTTTTCAAACTTAAAATCATCCCAGGTGGGCATGCCGATAATACTGCTGCGATAGGGATTGCGCAGGGATGACAACTCTCTGATTATACTCATCCCCAATGTTTCATCAAGGGTGGCACAAACAACCACATTGTTTTTGGTACTGTCCATCAAGGCGGCCAGGTCTTCTGTATTGATACCATTAGAGATATCCGCTTTTTTCCATTTCAATGAGGAATTGCTATTCTTATTTGCCTCTTCAAGTACCGCCTTCATCCTGTCCTCCTGGACGCCTGATTTGCTCAGAACAATGATATTGTCCAGGCTGTAACTATTGGCCAACAGTTTATAAATGCCCTGGCAATGGCTTCTGAGTGTAGAATTCAGGATGATCAGGCTGGGATTCCCGGTAAGACCGCCATCGTTGGGATAAGTGGCGCTGATAAAAGGGATACTCCTGTTATAAGCAGCATCCGATAAGATCTTTAACTCGGTCACTGACTGCACCATACCAATTAATAGCGCAGCATGGTCAAGGTCGTCTGCAATATGACTACTCATCGACTGGTACCTGTCTTTACTATCGATAATAAATACTTCGGCGTTTAAGCCTTCTTTTCTTAACGAATCCAGCGCCAGTTGTACGCCGCTGTAAAACTCAAGGCCTGGCATTACATATTTTGGGATACTGCTATTGTATTTATAACTGCCTGAGGACGTAAAAACTGAATCCAGGTGCAGCGGGATAAAGATGCCCACTTTCGCTTGAGCGGGTTCGGGAATGGAGTCAGATTGGCCGGCCGCAGCGAAGCAAAGCAGTGAACAATAAAAACCGAGCAATGATACCTTAGCTCTCATGGGGTATTAGTATTTAGGTGCAATGATACGAAAACAGTTGGCAGATATCCGGTTGGCGGTTTCGCGTGGTCTCCCAAGGCCACGAATAATCGAACCAAACAGCGTTCCAATTAACAAAAAATAAGCCAGCAGCTGGCGCAGAGCGACGTTTAACAATACAAAGGCGCTTGCGGGCACTACATGTATTTAAAATAGCACACCACAACGCTACCGGCAACTTCCGCGCCTTTGCTAATAGTTGCGATCAGACATTCGACATCTAAGATCTGTTCCTAACGGTCTCAGGCATTAAATTAACGTCTCCGGGTTTGGGCGCCCCATCCCTTAAAGGATAGTTTGGGTGTGCGTTGCCCTGCAATGCCGCTCATTGGTTCTTAACCTAGGAAATTGCCTAACGATAGCAAATCAGACATCCGAAATCTGAAGTCAGACATCCGATATTTTAGATCTGTTCCTGACAGTAACGGTCGTTACGTTAAGGTTTCCGGGTTTAGGCGCCCCTTTCCCCTAAAAGTGTGTTTGGAAATGCCTTGCCCCGCAATACCGTTGATTAATTCTAAGCGTTCGACACTGCCTAACAGTGGCAAATCAGACATCAGACGTCGGACATCGTAAAACGGAAGTAGTACATTGAAGGCCTTATTCCCACTCAATCGTGGCCGGCGGCTTACTACTAATATCGTACACCACCCGGTTGATTCCTTTTACATTATTAATGATCTCGTTGCTGATATGCGCCAGGAATTCGTAGGGAAGGTGCGCCCAGTCGGCCGTCATACCATCAACGCTGGTAACAGCGCGGAGGGCAACCGTAAATTCATAGGTGCGCTCGTCGCCCATTACGCCGACGCTTTTTACCGGCAATAAAATGGTACCTGCCTGCCATACCTTATCATATAGACCATATGATTTTAAGCCATTGATATAAATCGCATCCGCGTCCTGGAGCAGTTTTACTTTGTCGGGGGTAATATCGCCTAAGATCCGGATCGCCAGCCCTGGTCCGGGGAAAGGGTGGCGGGATATCAGTTCGTCAGGAATACCCAGCTCCAGCCCCACTTTACGCACTTCGTCTTTAAATAAATAACGAAGCGGCTCTACCAGGCCCAACTTCATCGTATCGGGCAGTCCGCCTACATTATGGTGGCTTTTGATAGTTGCTGAAGGGCCGTGCACACTTACACTTTCTATTACATCGGGATAAATGGTGCCCTGGCCCAACAGTTCGATGCCCTCCAGTTTATGCGCTTCCTGGTCGAATATGTCAATAAAAGTGCCGCCGATGATCTTACGCTTTTCTTCCGGATCGCTCTTGCCGGCCAGTTTGGAATAAAACAGGTCTTTGGCATTTACGCCGGTTACATTCAAATCTAGCAGTTTGTAAGTTTCGAGTACCTGTTCATATTCGTCTTTGCGCAGCACGCCATTGTCTACAAAAATGCCAAAGAGGTTTTTGCCGATAGCCCGGCTTATTAATGTGGCCGCCACGGTGCTGTCCACACCTCCGCTGAGGGCCATGATTACTTTTTTATCTCCGATTTGTTCTTTTAATTGGGTAATGGTGTCGCTGATAAAATGGGCGGGCGTCCACTCGGTGTTGCAGCCGCAAATATTAATCAAAAAATTTTTGATAATCGTTTTGCCTTCGGTGGAATGATATACCTCCGGATGGAATTGCAAACCATAGAGCGGATGTATGTTGTCAGCTGTCAGATTTGAAAAGGGGGATATGGGATTTGGGGTGAAGTTTTTTTGGGTTTTTTTGAAGGCGGCGATGGGGATGGAGTCGGTGGTGGCGAGGAGTTCGAAGCCAGCGGGGAGTTCGAGGATGGTATCGGCATGGCTCATCCATACCTGGCTTTTTTCGCTGGTATTTTGTAATATAATGTCGGGTTTAACTACGGTCAAAAGGGCCCGGCCGTATTCCCGTTTTTCACTTTTTTCTACCCGGCCACCGAAAATTTTAGCGGTGAGCTGAGCGCCGTAGCAAACACCCAGTACGGGCAATTTTGCATTCATGGCCGCAACATCTACCAGCGGCGCTTTTTCGTCATTTACACTAAACGGTGAGCCACTGAGGATAATGCCTTTTAGGCCTGGTTCGTATTCAAAACTTTTATGGTAGGGAATGATCTCGCAGTACACGTTGGCTTCTCTTACTGCCCTTGCTATTAATTGGGTATACTGGCTGCCGAAATCGAGGATCAGGATCTTTTCTGTCATAATGTTGCAAATGTAAGTTTTACAGGCATTGGGAAAGGTTGGGCAGGCGGGGATTGTTGGTAAGCTGTCAAAAGGGGGAACGGGGGATAAAAAGAAAGATTTGAAGGGGTAGGTGTATTGGGCCGTCGGTTGTTTTATCCCTGCCGAATGTTTTTTTTGCAGAAACCTTTTGTTCCTTGATCCTGCAGTTCTTAAAAATGGCGGCTTTCAGCCCTATTCATTTCCAATTAGTTATGTACGGAACCCCACTGCCATAAAGGTTATTCCCAAGTCAACGGCTTCTGTTCCCACGGCAATCGATTCTGTAACGATGGGAACAGGTTTGGTTCCCATGGGAATAATTTCACTTCCATCTCCACAGCTTCAGTACCCATGGCAATTATGTTTGTACCTATGGGTACAGGTTTAGTACCCATGGGTTTTAGTTCTGGTCCCATTGAAATATTAGTTATTCGGTGAATTTTGCTTTATTCCCAGGAGAACAGCCTTTGTACCCATGGGAACAACTTTCATTTCCGTAGGAATAAAACCTGATTCCACGGGCACAAACACCGTTTGTTCGATACTGATTTCATTTCTGTTGGTAACCAAACCTCTACGCATGATTACAGAAATTGCAACCTGGGGAACTAAAATTGATACTTAGGGTTTTGGTGGTGGTATCGAACACACAGAAAGGATTTCTATTGATAGTAAAGTTGTACCGATGGGCATTGAATTTGAATTGAGAGTATTTGAAGAGTTGTACTTCTTGCCGCCTGCTGTAATTAACGCGATGGCTGTTTGAAGTTGGCAACATTTTTTGCGTAGCCTGTTTCTGAGGGGTTCACCGCTTTTGCTTTTTCGTTATTTGGAAATGGAATACGGAAACAGGGCGTGTAAATGAGCTTTTAAAGCTTGATATCTTATAGATTTTGTAAAATGAAAAGGGGGGATAAATAGTGTTTAACAGGGACCGATGAACCGTGATTGGAAATCGCTTATACCATTTCATTGATAACGGGTTGGCAATCCACTGAATGCGCAATATCTTTTGATTGCAGCTAGCTGGTTTTATCATTAAGAGTTCGTCGGAATTATTACCTGGTCTCGATCACAAGCTACTTTTTAGCTTCCTCCACTTTTTTGGTGATATAGTCCCTCACGTTTCTTGTCCAGGCAGCCATATATATAATAAAGTCGGCATGGGCAAGTAAGCCCGTACCTTTTTTTGGAATTGTTGCTTTAAAAGCACCTGCAAAAAACGCTTCAAATGCAGGCCTGGTAATAGTAGCATAAGGCGTAAAAGTAGTAGCTGTAGTAGCCCATACCAATCCGTACCTTTCAATTAAGCCTTGTACATCAGGAAAATAATTGGCAGTATCTTGTATGTCTTTTAGTTGGGAAGTACTGGTAATCACAACATTTTCTAAGTTGCAATAGCCCGATGGAAAAACAAGCATCATTTCGGTATTTACAACATCTCTTTTATTTTCATTTTTTATAGCCATGCTGCTGGTTGATATGTATTCGGCTACATTATCAAAAATTTGATTGGTTAGTGTGGCCCAATATACTTTGGTACAAGCCTGGTTGGGGTAAAAGTAAAAGTCCTGGGAAACGGTAACACCTATATCTTCTACCAAATACTGCAGGTCGGTATAATAAGCTGCTTCCTTTTTGACATCCTTTAGTTGGGTGATGCTGGTTAACGGTTGGCTATGGGCCAATACTACTATTGCCTGGAAAAAGGCCACGAAGGCCAGGATTCTTTTCATGGGTGTTTTCTTATTGGGTAAATTTGCACGCTATTAGAATTGTGGGCAATACCCTGTTAAAGGTATTTAATGGAAAAGGGATTGCCGGTGCGGATCATGGCGGCGCCCTGGGAATATTCGGAGCAGGGGCGAGCCCATACGGAGAAAGTAAATCCAATTGGATCAGGGGTTTGAATTACACAATCATTTTCATCTCCTGGTTGTGCCCTATTCCATATATGTTTGTAAACGAGTTCAACTGTTTTATATGCCTAAAAAAATCCTGCACAGCTTTTTTTGGTATTTGCTATTCCACTGTTATTCCTGTAGCAATACCAAACCTGTTGCCAACCAATTAACAACCAGTGACCAACCAAAGGCTGAAAGAGAATTCAGAGCTGCATGGGTAGCTACCGTAGCTAATATCAACTGGCCCAGCAAACCTGGTTTGTCCGTTGACAGCCAGCAAAAAGAAGCAATAGTACTGCTTGATTTTTTAAAGGCGCATAACTTCAACGCCGTCGTATTCCAGGTGAGACCGCAGGCTGATGCCTTTTATAAAAGTGATCTTGAGCCCTGGAGTTATTATTTAACCGGCACTCAGGGAAAAGCGCCGGAACCTTTCTACGATCCTTTGCAATTCTGGACCGAGGCTGCACACGACCGAGGTCTTGAAATGCATGTATGGCTGAATCCATACAGAGCACACCATAAATCGGGGGGGAAGTGACAGATAGTTCCCTCGTAAAAAAAAGACCAGAACTAATGGTTTATTTAAAAGATGGTTATTGGTGGTTTGATCCGGCTTTACAGGCAACAAAGGACCATGCAACAGCGGTAGTGATGGATATTGTAAAGCGCTATGATATTGATGGCGTGCACTTTGACGATTATTTCTATCCGTACCGTGAGTATAATAAAGGCGAAGATTTTCCTGACAGTCTTAGTTGGACTGCTTATAAAAATGGCGGGGGTAATTTATCAAGGGGCGACTGGCGTCGCGATGCAGTAAATAGCTTTATTTCCAATTTGTACAAGGAGATAAAAAAAGAAAAAAAGCATGTTAAGTTTGGATTGAGTCCGTTTGGTATCTGGCGTCCCGGTTATCCGGAAGGTATCTGCTGCTTCGACCAATACGACGTCTTGTATGCTGATGCGAAACTTTGGCTGAACAAGGGATGGATAGATTACTTTTCGCCACAATTGTACTGGCCCATTAACCGTATGAATGTAAGCTTCCCACTGTTGCTTGGATGGTGGAGAGATGAAAACACAAAAGGCCGTCATCTATGGCCAGGAATCAGTGTTGGAAATGATACCAGTGCAAAAAATGTGAATGAAATTATGAGTCAGTTGATGATCACCCGTGGTATGTTGCCGCAAAGTAAAGGGGCGATCCATTGGAGCATTGGCCAGTTATATAAAAATGGCAATATGCAGCAGGCCTTAATGAATGGGCCATATAAGAATAGCGCCTTGGTACCCGCCAGTCCCTGGCTTGATAATGAGGCCCCGTCCATGCCTTCATCTGGCAGCGTAACTTTGGATGGTAGTGATGCGAAAATAGCCTGGACCCATAGCAATGCGGCTGACGTGTTCCATTGGGTTGTGTATTACAAATATGACAACGGAAACTGGAACTATAAGATTCTTGATCGCAAGGTGCGGATGCTCAACCTGCCTTATCACATCACCGTTAACAACGACAAGCAAGAAAGACATGTAGAAAAAATCCTAATCAGCGCTGTTGATCGTATGGGTAATGAAAGCGAAAAAAGGAATGTGGAGATAGTGATGCAGGTTGATCCGGGGATGGAAAAGAAATAGAATCAATGGCGTACAATCCCGACATACATCCTCGCAGGTCTATCCGATAAAAATATATGATTATTCGCAGGCAGGATCGTATTCTACAATTATTTGTTACCAGGTTATGCAATGCCGTTTTGGGAACATTGAAAATGGTGAAATGATTTTCAATGAGCAGGGAACCATAGCCTGCAATGAGGGGCCAAAATTGGCGGAACGATCTACGAATTTTTGAATTAGATATATATCAAATATTTTACAACAAGATGCAGGAGCAATGCAGTAGGGGCGGGTCTACCCTCCCCCCAAAAAAATGGACACCCGCACTCAATACATCCCCAATGCAGTGCGCACACGGAGGGCGCAGTGGCAGGCCCACCCCTAGGTAGGATCAGTGCAATTTTTACGACACATCTCTGGGAAAGAACAAAATCCTATCAACCCATTTCAAATTAAATCATCAACAGTCCGGGAAATGGGGAAAGCAACATACTTTATTACCTATGAACTACAAAAATGGGGAAAAAATTCAACAGCCTCCCGAATCAGGGCAAATGCTATCCCTATGCCTTATTAATAAGAATCTTGTCTATTGGGTTTTGGAAAATTTGAGATGCAACAGGACTCTACAACATTTATTGGGAGGCTACCAATTAAAAGTTTTCTATTAGAACGATAAATTTGACCACCAATATTAAATGGATAATGCTTTGCCTACTGTGTTTATTATAAGCGCAATACTGTTAGTAAAAAATAAAGACGCAATTGAAACAGGTCAACGCCTGCAGACAAAAAAATGTACGCTTAAACAACATTTTAATGCATGATCAGCATCATCATTCCTACATATAATGAAGCTGAACAGATTGCAAAAACAATCAGCCAGACATATACAGCCAATGGTATTCATGAAATAGAAATTATTGTTGCAGATGGCGGCAGCACAGATGAGACCATCCGCATTGCGGAAAAATGTGGGGCAATTATTGTAAACGGTAACCGAAAAGGAAGAGCGGCCCAAATGAATAATGGCGCTTCGGTTGCAAAATACAATGTGCTTTTTTTTCTCCATGCAGACAGTATACCGCCCCCCGATTTCACATCCCAGATTTTAAACGCTTGCAAGAATGAAGTAAAAAGTGGTTGCTTTCGTCTTGCTTTTGACTACAACCATTGGTTTTTAAAAGCGAATGCCTGGTTCACGCGGTTAGATGTAAATGCGGTTCGCTTTGGTGATCAGGGTTTATTTGCGACCAAAGGTGTTTTTCAAAAATCGGGCGGGTTCAGAGAAGACCTGTTGCTAATGGAAGACCAGGAAATTGTTCACCGGCTGAAGCGGAATGGTAGTTTTAAAGTCTTAAACGACGTTGTTATTACATCAGCAAGAAAATACATTGACAATGGTATCTACAGGACCCAAGGCATTTTTTTTTGCATCTGGGCTATGTATTACCTGGGCTATTCACAGGAGCAATTGCTAAAAGTTTATAGGAGACTTGTGAGACAATATAAGTCGTAAAACAAAATACTAATGCCCGGAAGGATAAATTTTACACAACAGCACTTAATTTTTTTCGTGAACAATACCAACCAACAATACCACCCCAAATCACCATGTTAAAAATCAACGGCATTATAATTCCCATCAAATCAAATCCATTAAAAAGGGGCTTTCCTACCATTGCATTCACGGCTACCCATAACCACAACGTTGGTAGAATACCGAACAAAATGCCTTTGAGCAGCGTAGGGTTTTTAACAAATACGGCAAATAAAATCCCCCAAATACCGCCACCTGCCAGAACAAACAACAGGCCTGCGATCAATGGGTCTGAAGCGCTGTTGCTATGTGTCATGCCGCGGTACATTCCTATAAATCCGGGTTCACCTAGTCCTGCTGCCTTTAATACGTACATAATGGCAACCAAAACGATGGCACCAATACATCCTCCGATAAACCCTGTTTTGATAGAAGCTTTCATACCCTGTGTATTTTAGTCATTAAATATATGGACTTTATTTTGTAAATATTTTTCTAATAAAATGTTACAATGGATCGTAGAAAATCAGACATCATCATAATTGGAGCCGGATCAGGAGGCCTGAGCGTGGGTTTATTCCTGGCTAAAGTTGGTATCAAGGTAACCATGATTGTACGGAGTGATGCGGATGTAGGAGGAGAGTGTTTAAATGACGGTTGTATTCCAAGCAAAGCGCTGATACATGTGGCACGTCAAATGCATGCTGCACGTCAAGCGGAAGCTTATGGTTTGAAGGTAACTGGAGCAATTGATATTCAAAAGGCATTTGGCTATGTGCATGCCCGCCAGGACATTATACGGAAACACGAAAATGCTGCATGGCTAACGGAGCAGGGAATACACGTAGTGTTAGGTGAAGCCCGCTTTGCCGGCACGCATGAGGTGACCGTTAATGGTCAGGTGTACACCGCCCCCAAAATTTTATTGGCAACCGGTTCAAAGCCCCTAAAGCTGCAAGTGGAAGGCGTTGAACAGGTAAATTATCTTGACAACGAAAGTATCTTCCACATCAAACAAACCCCCACAAAACTATTGGTAGTTGGTGGGGGGGCCATTGGTATGGAAATGGCGCAGGCAATGCACAGGCTAGGATCGGAAGTAACTGTTATTGAGAGCGGCGATGGAATTTTAGACAATGATGATAAAACGGTTACCAGCATCTTATTAAAAAAGTTAGCGGATGAAGGCATCGTATTTCACTTCGGTGTTTTTTTGGAAAAATTTTCTTCGCCAACGGAAGCATTGGTAAAGAAAAACGATGGTGAGAAATTTTCTCTTTCTTTTGATACTGTTTTTGTTGGCATTGGAAGGGTTTTAGGGTTGGAGCCATTACAACTTGAAAAGGCGGGTATCAAAATAAAGGATCATAAAATCATCGTCGACGATAGGCTACGAACTACCAATAAAGATGTAATGGTTTGTGGTGATGTGGCTGGTGACCTGCAATTCTCTCATGCCGCAGAATTTCACGGGAGAATAATCCTGAACAATTTATTCTCGCCTTTGCACAAAAAGCTGAACAATGACCATATGTCCTGGGTCACTTTTACCGATCCTGAAATCGCCACTTTTGGTTTAAATGAAAAACAACTAAACCAAAGAGCCATCAAATACGAAAAACTGGAACAGGATTTCAGCGCTGACGACCGGGCAATTACGGATAATCATCAATACGGGCGGATCATCCTTTATATCAGCAGAGGAGGTTTCCTAAAAAAAGAAAGAATTCTGGGAGGTACCATGTTGGCGCCTAATGCAGGAGAACTTATCCAGGAATTGATATTGGCTAACACATCTGGCATGTCAATCAATGCCATCTTTAATAAGATATATCCATATCCGGTTGCGGCAAGGATTAACCAACACCTGATTGTAAACCACAAGGCGAAGGCGCTGACATCGGGTTTAAAAAAATTATTACATATTGCATTTAAATTATTTAACTAATGAAATGGTGGGAAATTTTTAAAGAATGGTTTTTAAGTTTGGGCGACAAGTACCATGTCAACCCTTACATCTTTGGTGGGATATACGTGGGTGCCATACCATTTTTTTTTCTCTGTTTAAGCTGGACAATCCGCAGGAGAAAAAAGGGTAAGTCAATTGTTGTTCCGGCACTGTTAACAGGTTTGTGTTTTATATCCGCCTATCTGTACCTTTTAGTAGCTGGTAAAAACATCCCGGTATGGGTGTTTGTTTTTATTAGCTTAATGGTGGTTTATAGTATTTACGCTACCGTTAAAAAGATACGTGATAAAACAAAGAAGGGAGAATAGGAATCTTGTTATCAAGGTTTATAAGAATTGGCTTACGATTATTAAACGTAAAATTGCAACTGAAATAATCGTAGATGAACTATACAGATTCTATTATTATCCGGATAGATCCCAAGACTTAAAAAGTTTTAGGCTAGCCAAAACGGACCCAGCTCATTCTGTGGTATATTGATTAGCCCACCGACTTAAATGCCACTTTCTTCTGGCTGAAAAAACTAAATGTAACGACCAATAGGATAGTCAACATCATTGAAGGTGTTGGATACCAATGAAATACTTCAACAAATAATTTCAGGAAGCCGTAATTCAAAACAATACAAATACATGCAATCACAAAATAACTTCTGGCCTGCTTATGGCTCTTTACTTCGCTGTCGTTGAAGACGATGTATTTGCCGAGGAGAAAACCAATGGGCAGCGTGATAAAAAAAGCGACAATAAAGGCGGCAATATGCGGTTTAAAGGCAATAAACCCCAGGTGCCATACTTCTTTTTTGAAAATATAATTGTAACTCAGAAAATATATCAACAAGTTCAATAGTTGATTGCCCCCACCACAAGCCGCATAGCGAAAGGTTTGCAACGGCATAATTTTCCTGAACGGGTGATAGAAAAAATCAATCATAGGCAAAATGATATCAGCCGTCTGCTGGCTTTTGGCCGCTATTTTTCTCCTTGTACCTACTACTTTGCTCATATGGGCGGCAAAGATAGCCGCAATGATTACTTTTGACATCCGAAAAATAAGTTAAGCAATGTCGATTACCACAAGTTTAAAACAGGCGGCATCTATTGCGCTGGAGGCGTTATATCAATACCAACTACCTGCTGAAAACATATTAATCAACCAAACCAAACCGGAATTTAAGGGCGATTATACCATCGTGCTTTTCTCATTTGTAAAGGAATTAAAGAAAAGTCCCGACCAGTTGGGGCAGGAATTGGGTGACTGGCTGATGGCGAATGAACCAGGGTTGGTTTCCGGGTTCAATATCATTAAGGGGTTTTTAAACCTGAATATCGCCGATAGTTACTGGACCGGATTTTTACAACAGGAACATGCCAATCCGCAAATTGGCAGGCAGGTTGCTAATGGTCAAAAAGTGATGATCGAATACGCTTCGCCGAATACTAACAAGCCCTTGCACCTCGGACATTTGCGCAACATTTTTTTAGGCTGGAGTGTGGCGGAAATTTTTAGGGCCTGCGGTTACGAGGTCGTCAAAACCTGTATCGTGAATGACCGGGGTATTCATATTTGTAAAAGCATGATTACCTGGCAATTGTTTGGGAAAAATGCCACACCGCAGGATACCAATACCAAAGGCGACCATTTCGTGGGTGAATATTATGTAAAATTCAACGATGAATACAAGCGGCAGGTACAAGAGCTGCTGGATGCCGGTTCGGCGAAAAATATAGCTGAAAAGGAAGCGCCGATAATGAAAGCTGCCCAACAGATGTTGCTCGGTTGGGAATCAGGGAAGCCGGAAGTGATGGCGCTCTGGCGGGAAATGAATGAATGGGTGTACGAAGGATTCGATACCACTTACAAGCGAATCGGCACCGACTTCGACAAGGTCTACTACGAAAGCAACACGTATCTTTTGGGTAGAGAAGCCGTAAAAGTGGGCCTTGAGAAAGGCGTGTTCTTTAAAAAGGAAGATGGCAGCGTTTGGATCGACCTCACTGCCGACGGCCTTGATGAAAAGCTTGTAATGCGTAAAGATGGTACATCGGTTTACATCACCCAGGATATAGGCCTGGCGATGCAGAAGTACGAGCAGTACGGTATGAATAAGAGCATTTATGTAATCGGGGATGAGCAGAATTACCATATGAAGGTATTGCAGCTTATTTGCAAAAAGCTACACCTGGCTTATGCCGACGGCATATATCACCTAAGCTATGGCATGGTGGAACTGCCTACCGGCCGAATGAAGAGTCGGGAAGGTACCGTGGTGGACGCCGATGATATAGTGGATGAAATGGAAAAAGTGGCACAGCAAAAGACTGAGGAACTGGGGAAGGTAAAAGACTTTACCGGCGACGAACTAACCCAACTATATACGACGCTTGGTCTCGGCGCACTAAAATTCTACTTGTTGCGGGTCGAGCCGAAGAAGAAAATGGTTTTTAATCCCGAGGAGAGTATCGATTTTCATGGCTTCACTGCTCCATTCGTGCAATATACCCATGCGAGGATTAAAAGTGTGTTTAGAAAAGTAGGCGAAACAACCAGTGAGGCATTGAACCCAAATAGCGGATTGCTGAAATTGGAGCGGGATCTGATCGTCTTGCTGGAACAATATGGCTCAGTGATTGAGCAGGCTTGCTCCGAAATGAACCCGTCGTTATTAGCACTTTATGTTTTTAACCTGGCGAAGACTTTCAACTCTTTTTTTGCAGAGCATTCTATCGCCAACGCAGAGACTGAGGAGAAAAAGCAATTGCGTTTGATGATCAGCCAGGCTACCGCTGGTGTTATTGCAAGTGGAATGCAACTGATGGGTATTACGGTGCCTGAAAGAATGTAAAGGCACCGTCTGTTCTACATATTTTCAAGGGCGGTAGCTTAAACCTTTTTCACGGTCAGGTATCCATTAGCCCAAACGTGGATTTATGAAAAAGACAATCGTGAAATGGGCCGGACTACTAAGTTTTGTGGTGATAATGGCATCTTGTAGCCCAACGCAGGGTGTTAGAGTGGGGGTAAACGTAAGGCCATCAGTACCTGTATATGCAAGACCGTTAGCGCCATCACGTGGACATGTGTGGGTGGAAGGAGATTGGATATGGCGTAACGGGAAATATGTTTATCAGCAAGGATATTGGATGGAGCCACGACGCGGACAGAATTTTGTTGCCGGTTATTGGAAACAATCAAGATATGGCTGGCAATGGACGCCGGGCCGCTGGCAGCGGGGGAGGAGATGGTAATTTGTAGATTGGTATTAGTTGATCAGTTGAATAGTTGATTGATTTATCTTGGATTCGTAATCCGTGTAATGTATTAGTGAAATTACCTGATAGTAATTATATTTCGGTGCGAGACGCTTAGTTAAAAGAAGTGTTTTATCGTGGCAATAAACTAATCAACCAATTACCAATTAACTGATCAACTAAAAACCTCATGCTCGACATTCATATAGACAACCTGCTGATGCTGGATATTGAAACCGTATCGCAGTACCCCGGCTATCAATCCATGCCGGAGAAATGGCAGCATCTCTGGGATCATAAAGTAGCCATGTACCTGCCTGAGGGAGATACTGCCGAAAGCTTTTATCCAAAAAGGGCCGCAATACTTGCCGAGTTTGGTAAGATCGTTTGCATTAGCATGGGCTATTTTAATAACGAAGGCAGCAGGATCCAGCTGCGTATTAAATCTTTTTACGGTGACGACGAAAAACAGTTGCTCCAGACTTTTATCCAGGCTGTAAACAAGTGGCAAACCGTTAAACGCCACATGAGTTTTTGTGGCCACAATGTAAAAGAATTCGACCTTCCATATATCTGCCGCAGGCTATTGGTAAATAGTATCGGTATTCCTTCGTACCTCAATTTTCAAAGTATGAAACCCTGGGAAACCAATATCGTGGATACTATGCAGTTTTGGAAATTTGGCGATTTCAAAAATTATATTTCACTCAACTTATTAGCCGCCTGCCTCGGGGTCGAGTCGCCCAAAGATGATATCGATGGCAGTATGGTAGGAGCGGTGTATTGGGAGGAGCAGAACCTGCCACGCATAATGCATTATTGCCAAAAAGATGTGGTAACCGTGGGCCAGGTTGTTTTAAAAATGAAAAACCTACCGCTGCTGGAAGAGGCGCAGGTGGAACTGGTACCTTAATTCCCCATTTATCAATCGGGAACCGCCACCTGTAATTGTAGCTGGCCCTTCGTTCAATTCCGTCGTTCCATGCCTTTTCTGTATATTAGCTTGCATCAAATTTAAAACACACAACTATGCAAGATTTAACCCACTACTACCAAATGGTAGAACGTTGTTTTACCACATTAGGCATTCAGCCTGAAACCGCAAGACTGGAAACACCCGGCGAATGGGTGGTCACCAAGGGCGACGTGAAAATTCATGTGTTTGTAAAGCATATGGAGCAAAACAAGGACGACTATTTTTGGGCCGTAGCCCCGGTTTGCGAATTGTCGACTGAAGTGGTGCGTCAGAAGTTTTACGAAGAACTGCTGGAAACCAACCACACACTCTACGGCGCGGCCTTTACCAAATACGATAAATGGATCTATGTAAAAACGATACGCGAACTCCGTGGTATGGATGTAGATGAAATGTTTAACCTCATCACACGTGTAGGTAACTACGCCGATATGTACAACGATATTTTGTGGGCTAAATACCTGGCAGCTAAGGTCTGAGTACTCCGGCTATAGTTGGAAACAGAGAAAGGCGTAAATTGGTCATTAGGCCATCAGGCCCTTGGGTCATTTGGTCACTAAGTTAATGACCTATTGACGCAATAACCGGATGACAAAACAAGCACCATTTCACCGTGCCATTCAGTTTTTGAATGGCATTTTTTATGCCCGGGCCTTCGTTTGCCCTGCCAGGTTTTGATAATTTATCACGTTAGTGGCAAAAAAATACCCTGCAACCCTTAAACGGTTGAATTTGCTTCGGCGTAACTTTCGCATTCAATCGTTTACATGAAGCGGAAACATTTTCTACAGTCTTTTATTCCGGCAGCTTTAGGTAGCCTGGTATTAAAGCAGGGCTTTGCCATGCCCGACCCCGTGACGAATATGGCTATAAAAATGCCACCCAATCTTAAACCTGGTGATACGATCGGAATTACCTGTCCAGCCGGGCCTATGAAGACTTCCGACCTCCAGCTCTGTAAATCTGCACTGGAAGGTTGGGGGCTTAACCTAAAGTTTGGCGATACTGTTGATAAACAATGGCAGCGTTTTGGAGGCACCGACGAAGAACGGGCGGCTGACTTTCAAAGGATGCTGGAAGATGATCGTATCAACGCTATCATGTTTGGGCGTGGTGGCTACGGTGTGATGCGGATGATGGATAAAATTAACTGGGATAAATTTGCAAAACAGCCCAAATGGCTGATCGGTTTTAGTGATATTACGGCTTTTCATTGCCATGTGCAGGCGGTTTATGGTATCCCTACGATACACGCTGATATGGGTAATGGCTTTAATGGCACGGACGATGATGCGTCAAAAAGCTTGCGAAGTATGTTGATGGGGCACCGGGCGGAAATTCGGACAGAGGGTTATTACCTTAACCGGCCAGGCAAAACCATTGGTAAATTGGTGGGTGGCAACCTAAGCTTGCTGGTGGCCATGCAAGGCAGTAAAAGTGCTTTGAAAGCAGATGGTAAAATTTTGTTTGTTGAAGATGTAAGTGAATACAAATACACCATCGACAGAATGATGATGAACCTGAAACGAAGTGGCATGCTGGATAACCTGGCAGGTCTTGTGTTTGGCGCATTTACCGCAACGAAGCAGGCAGAAGACACCTATCCGATGAGCATGGAAGAGATTATTTTCGAAAAAGTGAAGGAATATGGTTACCCAGTCTGCTTCCATTTCCCGGTAGGGCACCAAAAACAAAACCTGGCGCTTAAACTTGGAGCTTATTATAAACTGGAGGTGAGCAAAAACAACACGTTACTGGTTGAAGCTACCGAAATACCCAAACGCCTCATCGAAATGCCCCTGGTCGATAGTATTAACCCTGCCAAGGATACCGTTGGTGTACTATTGGACAGTACCGGGATTATAGTCAAATGATTTTGAAACGGAATGGCGTAATTTTTCTAGTTTGCAGAAGCATGTTTGCGCAGGCAAAATCATTTTGAAATTGTAGCACAACTGTTCCGTCACCTATGCGTACTCCACTTCAGCAAAACGAAAAAATATTATTGACAACTTATACCAGTTGGGTAATGCTGGTAACACCTATGTTGATCGTATTAGCGGCCTTAATGATCGGTATTTTTTTAATCTCTAGTTTTAAATGGACGCTGATTTTGCAGGTACCGGCAGCGGGCTGGTTCGGCTGGAAGTACCTGGAGTGGAAGCACAATATCTGGGTGGTTACCAATTTCAGGGTGATAGATGAGTTCGGAGTCATCAATATCAATTCAAGGGAAAGCCCGCTGGACAAAATCAATAATGTATCCTATTCTCAAAACATTTGGGGCAGGATACTGGGTTTTGGGAAAGTGGAAATACAAACTGCAGCCACTATTGGAGAAACGATTTACGAGAGTGTAGACAATCCTAAATTACTGAAAGACACCATTACCAGCGCCCAGGCCAATTACAAGAATGTGCAAATGAGCATGCAGGTAAAAGATATCATGCAGCAGATGCAGCCACAAGTGACGCAGCAACAGCCACCTCAATACCCCCAACCCCCAAATTACCAGCAGCCTCAACCTTCCCAGTACCCCCAACCTCCTGCCCAACCGCAATACCAATCTACTGTCTATGTGGCACCACCCCAGCAACAACCGCCAACGACTCAGCAGCAAGCGCCCCTTAACCAGCAAATCGCTACCGAACTGGAAAAGTTATTCGAATTACGGCAGAAGGGAATTTTGAGTGAGGAAGAATACAAGAAAGCAAAAGCCAGGCTTATTGGCTAACACAATACATCGGCCTGATCATAAAACTGATCTGCCCCATCTCCTTTGATAATGAACGCTCCATTTATTTCTTGTCTGCTTTAGCAAATTGCCGGTTATATCGGCCGAGGACTTTATAAAGCGCTTAGGCGGGGTAGGATTTGCGAGGGAAAATAACCCTTACTACCGGCCGGATTGTTATAGGTTCACTGTAAATTCCTCAGAAAATTACTTTTAATATTGCAAGAATACCGCGCAACAATGCGGTATTAACACTAAAGATAATCATGAGATAATCCAGCAGGCGGCAGTACGCTATTTTTCAGCATGGAAAACTCCCTTCATATCTCTTTCCAATAATCGTGCGACGCAAAGTAAAGATTCCCGCGGAAGTCACACCACTGCTTAACCGATGGTACCGGTAGGATATCAGACCGGTAAGGGAGAAGAATGGTATACTAAAATTCGATCTTCGCAAATGCCAGGAAATTCCGGTAGAGACAAGGTACGATCAGTTGCTTTTGACCTGTTTGTTTCGCATATCTAGGCAGAAAGGCATATCCCTTGTCTAAATTCTTCAACGTTGGGTTGCGGATTATTTTACCATCGGGGCCGATACTCTGAAGGGTAAGTATGGGATCTCTTTTTTCAAAATCATTATAAAGAAACCTTAAGGCATCGCCTGTATTCACGGTTTGGTAGCTTATCGTGGCCTCACCGTCATCATCGAACTGGCTTTTGTGGATGATATCACTCCACTGCAATTTGCCATTTTTTTCAAAACTCATGACCACGATATTGTCCGCATTGTATCTCGTTGCAGAACTTCCCCAGCGGTTGTAAGGATAACCCCACCCGGTGCCGCCATAATAGTAGTAGTCAGCGGTGCTGAGGTAGGGTTGAGAAAAATAATTCCAACGGTTAAATGGGTTCATAGAGCCCCGGCTGGTGGTGTAAAGGTTCTCCGCAGAGATTAGAAATCCGCCATCTTTCCGAATAACTATATTTTGCAGATAATAATCATTAAACGCGTTTTTAATATTATTTTCTCCTCTTGCTTCTGCTCTTATCTCTTCTCCAAGCGGGATCGCCAGGTTATTGGTCTCCATATCGGTCGCCTTATTCCACTCGCTGTGAAAAATGCCTTCTATGATACTTTTTTTGCCTTTGTAGTAAAAGGAAGTCAGCACATACCGCCTGTTTGCATTATCGGCTTTTATTTTCACTTCGTCCAGCGAAATATCGTTTAGCTTAATACTTCTTATGGCAAACGTATCAGCCTGTGCGGTTTTTTGAATAAGGTCAAAGCCGATAATATTCTGTTCGTTGCTTGTGCGGTCACCATGCCCAAATACAAGATTGCCTTCATTATCCAGTGAGAAGTCGGTAAGGATATCGTTCCGGTCGTTCATCTGTAACGGGATCCGGGAAATTTTTAGCATGTTCAGGTCTTTGTCAAACAAAAGGGTTTTAAACATATATCTTTTTTCATTCTTACTATTCACTTTCAGGATCATCAGCCGCTGCTTGTCTTCACTGTTGATTAAGCTGTATAATTTGCTGCTGCTGTTATAGCTGATGTCCGTTGTGTCCATTTGAATAGGTTCTCCTATCTTAACACCATCAGGGCCCATTTTGGCTGCCATACAATACACTATGCTTCTGCGCTGGTACTGGTAGATCATCCAGAAATAGTCCGGGTATGCAATAAAATCTACATTTGTAACACGGTCGGGTAGGTAGTCGAGTGTTTGGTTGGCGGCCTCCTTCATATCGATATCATAGGCGGTAATGTTATGATGGCTGCGGAGGTTTTTGTATATCAGCACATTGCTGTTGTACTTTCCAATAATTTCGAAGTTTGTCTGCCGAACATCATCCCGGTTGGGTTCACTGTAAATAATGCGTTGGGCTGGTGCACTGTAGAAACTAATGATGGCAACAATCAGCGATGGGAGCAAACGATTCATAAATGCTTCTTTTTTATCTGGTTCAAACGTAATTTAAAACTACGGAAAAATGACAGGCAGGTTTTGAAAGCGGCGATCTTTTGTGAACATTTACACAACTGGCATGTGGAAATATTTGGATGCAGCTGCAGTTGTTACCGGTCCGGCAGCGGTACGGGGTTCCCGTTTCATTTTTTTGGCCGTTGAGTTTCGTTCACGGCCGGGATCAAAATGGGTCAAAAAAGATTTCCCTTCAATCCTGGCCACATTTCAACTGTATTGCCAATATCTGCAGCATTTGCCGTCCGCCATTCACCACTCAAACAGCGCCAACCTTTAACAAAAGTGGGAAACTGATGGATTTACTGCCAAACGACCATTTGGTTTCAGAACCCTGCTTACTTCTGCAAGCTTTTCAAAATCGAACCAATGGATAGCCCGTTACCGTCATCATGTCAAAGCTATGGTCCGCAACGTCAGTTTGTTCAGCCGGTTGCAGGCTGTAAATGATGTTGGGTTTTGATACGGCGCAGTCATTTTTCTTTTGACTGATATCGCTGTCATATACGGTGGTAAAAAGGTAGGCCAATTCGCCCGCAACTTTACCATTACCGATTCCACAATGGCATACGGTGTCCTTTGGTGTAACTATCGCAGCAAGCTAACTAAACAATGCGGGTGGATATGGCTGTCTGAACCTGAAAATAGGAGGCGGAATCTCTGGAGAAATTATCCTTCATAAAAAAGTATCTATTTTTTTAGTTTTTTTAATTGCCGCTATTAATCCGTGCTAATTATACTATCCTATTGATTATCAATTTTTTAAGGATTCGGCTACCTAGAGCCGCCAGTCCCTTTACGCCCTTAAAAGCAGTCTTTTTTACCTTTTTTTCAAATTTCCTGCAAGAAAAATTAGATCGAATAGAATATGCCCCTACATTTGCACTCCCAATTAGAAAACGAGCAAACGAAAAAGCGAAGAAAGAGAGAAAATTGGGGAACAAAAAAGTTTACAAAGATCTTTGAAAGTATGGGAAACAACAGTACTCTGGACGAAAGTTCAGGGGTAGAATTTGGAAGCAAAAATACAATTTTGATAAGACGTTAATTTTCTACATGAGAATTTACAGTCAGATTGAGACACTTCATTTACAATGGAGAGTTTGATCCTGGCTCAGGATGAACGCTAGCGGCAGGCTTAATACATGCAAGTCGAGGGGTAGCATGGGTAGCAATACCTGATGACGACCGGCAAACGGGTGCGGAACACG
>JBDSXW010000089.1:0-3310 GCA_039925965.1 Chitinophagaceae bacterium | reverse complement strand
AACATCCGGAACGGTGATCACAACCCTTACCGATAGAAGTGGTAAAATGGTTGCCAGCTCAAAAGCACAGGCAATGTCTTTGGAGGTGAATCAATCAAAGGAACTCATCCAAAATTTAGTGGTTATTAACCCAACCCTTTGGTCATTAACGGATCCATATCTGTACAGGATAGAAGTAAAGATTTTGTCGGGCGATAAAATGATTGATACCAAACAACTACGCTTTGGCATTCGTACCATTGAAGTAAAACCGAACGGCGTTTTTTTAAACGGAAAATATGTGAAGCTACATGGCGTAAACTGCCACCAGGACCACGCCGGCGTAGGTTCAGCACTTCCTGATTATTTGCAGTATTACCGTATCAGCCTGCTTAAAAACCTTGGCGTAAATGCCTATCGAACCAGCCATCATGCGCCTGCGCCGGAGTTGCTGGATGCTTGTGATAGCCTCGGCATGTTGGTATTGGATGAACAACGGCAACTCAACAGCAGCCCTGAATACATCGATCAGTTTGAACGATTCGTGAAACGTGACCGCAGTCGTGCAGCTGTATTCCTATGGTCAATCGGCAATGAAGAAGGATGGATTCAAACCACTACTCATGGCAAAAGAATTGCGCAAACTTTTATCGCGAAGCAAAAAGAATTAGATCCCACAAGAACATCCACTTATGCTGCAGATTTGGCTAATGTATATAATGGAGTAAATGAAATAATTCCTGTAAGAGGATTCAACTACCGGCAGTATGCAGTGGAAGATTATCATAAGTCGCATCCAATGCAACCTATCATCGGTACCGAAATGGGTAGTACAGTTACCACCAGGGGAATTTACGAAATAGACAGTATTCGTGGATATTTACCAGATCAGGATATCACTGCGCCATGGTGGGCCAGCACTGCGGAAGAATGGTGGAAATTAGCCGCAGTAAATGATTTTTGGCTCGGAGGATTTGTTTGGACAGGCTTTGACTACCGTGGTGAACCAACACCTTTCGAATGGCCGAATATCAACTCGCACTTTGGCATTATGGATATGTGCGGTTTTCCAAAGAACCTGTATTACTATTATCAAAGCTGGTGGACAGACAAGGACGTACTGCATATTTCGCCCCACTGGAATTGGAAGGAGAAGCGGGGCAAGCCAGTAGAAGTGTGGGTGAATACCAACGCGGACAATGTTGAATTATTTTTGAATGGAAAGTCGCAGGGTAAAAAAGATATGCCACGCAACGGACATTTGACCTGGATAGTGAATTATGAACCGGGCACATTGTCTGCGGTAGCTTATAAAAAAGGAAAGAAGTTAACAGCAAAAGTAGAAACTACTAGCCCTCCTGCAGAAGTGGTAATTACCCCTTATAAAACCACCATAACAGCAGATGGAAAAGATGCTACGGTGATCAATGTTTCGGTAATTGATAAAGAAGGAAGGGAAGTGCCGGACGCAGACAACATGATCCGGTTTTCGATAAGCGGGCCTGGCAAAATCATTGGAGTTGGCAACGGCGACCCCAGCAGCCACGAACCCGATAAATGCACAGATGGCGCATGGCAAAGAAGTTTATTCAATGGCAAATGCCAGGTGATTGTTCAGGCTGGTACTGAGCCAGGTATGATAAAGTTCGAAGCGACAGCAAATTCGTTATGGGCAGGTGCCACAGATATAGCCACCATTACGCCCGTAAGTGTTGCTGCTGTTACTGTTGATAAAACCTACGGGTTAAAAGGGGAAGCATCAAAGAATAAAACCACTGATAAAATGCTTGGAGCGGACATTTCCTTTCTTCCCGAGCTGGAAGATCGGGGAATAAAGTTTTCCGATAAGGGAGTGGAAAAAGATGCAATCCTCATCTTGAAAGAACATGGTTTTAACTATGTGCGCCTTCGCATTTTCAATGATCCCGCAAACGATAGCGGCTACTCACCAAAAAAAGGGTTTTGTGATCTTGAACACACAAAACAAATGGCAAAAAGAGTAAAAGCAGCAGAAATGAAACTGCTGCTGGATTTTCATTATAGCGATTACTGGGCCGATCCCGGAAAGCAATACAAACCGGCAGCCTGGCGTGCGCTGAACTTTATTGAATTAAAGAAAGCATTGTATGATTATACAAGAAATGTTCTGCAGCAGTTAAAAGAGCAGGGAACTGAACCTGATATGGTGCAGGTAGGCAATGAGATCAACCATGGTATAGTTTGGCCCGAGGGCGCAATAAGCAATATGGATGGTTTGGCGCAACTGCTGAAAGCCGGTATTGGTGGTGTAAAATATGTATCTCCAGCCATGCCCATTATGTTGCATGTGGCACTAGGTGGCCAAAACGATGAATCTGTATCCTTCTTCGACAATATGCTGGCAAGAGGCGTTAGCTTCGACATTATTGGAGAATCCTATTATCCCAAATGGCACGGCACCCTGGATGACCTAAGAGACAATTTAAACGACCTTGTACGCAGGTATCATAAGGATGTGGTGGTGGTGGAATACTCGCATGTAAAAGAAGCCGTAAATAAAATCGCGTTTGAACTACAGGACGGCAAGGGAAAAGGAACTTTTATTTGGGAGCCGCTTAATACCTGGGAATCTGTGTTCGATAAGGATGGAAAGTCAAACAACCTTCTTGCGGTATATGATGAGATTAGTAAAACGTTTATGCCCGGGAAATAAAACAATAGGTACCTCTGGCAAGTTGCAGTAGTTATTAACTTTGAAGTGTTGAATTGGCTACAACAGTTTCACAACAAAAATATTTTTGATATTTTAAAACCTTCAATCGCCAGAAATGACCTATAAAATATACTGCTACAGATCGGAACATTTATCACCCGACATTGCCGAAGCAAAAAGAGTTATTAGTTTTGAAAACAATCAATTGAACTTGTCCACTTCAGAACACAGGAGGGCTGCTCAACTTATATCTGTTTTAAGGAAAGCTACCGCTAAACTTGATCATTTTGAAGGGTTCAATGAAGGGTTCAGTATTATCAATCCGACCCCAGACAGTATCTTAAGCAATCATATAACTTTATCATCTACTAGGCAAGAAACTGGCTTTCAGGTAGAAATTTTTCCCAGGTACGTTTTAATTTCCATCGTCACTGGCAGTGCCGAAATCACTGCTGAAGCGACTTTTAAGGAAGTAGATAATTGTATAAAATGTATTGGACAGTCAGCTAAATATTTTGTGTATGATCCACAAAAAGAGAAGGCTTATGATCCATTAAAGGAGGATGTGCCAATCAAATAATTTATGACTAATCAATGGCTAAACAGGAGGAAAATAAAATATTTGGCCACAATTAAATA
>JBDSXW010000088.1:0-71157 GCA_039925965.1 Chitinophagaceae bacterium | reverse complement strand
GCTGCACATCATGATCGGATTGCGAACCCGAACCTAACTAGTGGTCAACCCTAGTCGGTGGTGCTGCAGCACCATCGGCGTTATGCAGTGTTTATCCCGAACACCCCACCCTCGAGACAAGAGGGCATGTCTGCCAAAAGTTTCATCACCCCACAAAGTAAAGAATCAAGTTTCAAGGATCAGGTTTACAAGCCTGATCCCTGGTTTTTCAAGGCGGTCATTGATCTCATTATCAATGACCAAAGAACTGCTGTAGGGGGAGGAGTCGAACCTCCACGAAGCAGTTAGCTGAAACACAAAGATTAGTGGTCAATCCTGGTCGGGATCCGGTCCTGTTATGAAACAGGGCCGGGCACGGCTCTATGTTTAAGTTTATCCTGAACTCTCCACCCCCGAGACAAGGGGGCATGTCTGCCAGTTTCATCACCCTACAATATATATTCGCCTGCGGCAAAAAGAACTTTTTACTATAATGGCTGTTTCGGTAAGACTTCCAGCTATTTATTAGAACTTGAAAAAACAAACCACTATATTGTTGTGTATTTTCTAAAATTGATGGAAGACCTTAAAAAAACCGGCTAACTTGCCGTCTTCATTAACTGTAGAAAAGGGTTGTTTGTTATTTGCTGATGCAATGTTAAATGAAATGGCTTTATTGTTCCAAATTTTCTAATGAAATTTACATAATTTTCGATATTATTCAATAATAGTCGCGATTTGTTTAAAAATAACCAAAACGTTTCTTCAATATGGCAGGAAAATTGAACCTTGATAAACTGGACTACCAGATCATCCACGAAATGATGGAGAATGCGGAGATTTCTTACGCCGACCTGGGTAAGAAACTGTTTGTAAGCGGCGGCACAATCCACGTGCGGATTAAAAAACTGCACGAAATGGGGATCGTGAAAGGTAATCGCCTGGCCGTGGATATCAAACAGTTAGGCTATGATGTTATTGCCTTCATCGGCATTTATCTCGAAAAAAGCAGCCTCTACGATTCCGTGGCAAAAGAATTGCGCAAAGTCCCCGAAATCGTACGCCTTAATTACACCACCGGCAATTACAGCATGTTCGCCGAAGTGGTTTGCAAAGACATCAGCCAGCTGCGCTTCGTGCTGCACGACACCCTGCAAAAAATAAAAGGTATCGAGCGCACCGAAACATTGATATCCCTCGAAGAAAGCTTTAGCCGCAATGTGCAGGTGATGCAGTAATTGGCAAGTAGTAAGTATAAGTAGTAAGTGGGTCGCTGCCAGATTCTCCATTTCCTCATTCTCCATTGTCAATTATTTCATTATCATTATTTCTTATGCGTTATGAAAAATAGAAGATTCCGCAGCTACCTCGATTATAAAAAGACGAATGCCATGGCATCAGGGGAAGATGTACAAAACAGCCCCGATGCCAAAACGGACGAGGATTTTAAAGGATTCCCAGGTGGCCAGGCTTCGAAAGAAATGATTGCTCCCGAAACAGCAACTGAAAAAACTCATGCTGCCGTAGAAGTGATCGATGGCGATAAAATGACGGATGCGCAAAAAGAACATGCCCAGGATAAAGTGGCCGAAACGAACGAAGCACTATCCGACGGAAGTGGCGGCGCTTTCGGTGCCACCGAGCAAGTAAGCGATCAGGGTTAAGAATCAAGGTTCAATGTCCACAGTCCCAGGATCAAGGATCTAGTTCCAAAATGATGAGGAACTACCTTCCCGCTGGTTTCTCGCCATTCCCCACTTACTACTAGCCAGATTCTCGCTGCTCCCCACCTACCACCAGCCAGATTCTTGCTACTTGCGATCCGTTTCTTTACCTTGCCACCATGAAGAAAAAACTGTACCTGCTGGATGCCCTGGCACTTATTTACCGTGCTTATTACGCATTGATCCGCAGCCCACGCATTACCTCCAAAGGGAAAAATACCAATGCCCAGTTTGGATTTACCAATACGCTGATCGAAATCATCAATAAAGAAAAACCGACCCACCTCGCGGTTTGTTTTGATACGCATGCGCCCACGGAAAGACATACCGATTTCTCCGGGTACAAAGCCAACCGCCAGGAGGCGCCGGAAGACCTCTTAGCATCCATACCGGATATCAAGCGGATAATTGAAGGCTTCAATTTGCCCGTAGTGGAATGTGATGGGTACGAAGCGGATGACATTATTGGCGCCCTGGCAAAGCAGGCAGAGAAAGATGGCTATCAGGTATATATGGTTACGCCCGATAAAGACTACGGCCAGCTGGTAAGCGAAAATATCTTTATGTATAAACCCCCGGCTTATGGCAACGATAAAGAGATTTTGGGCGTAAAAGAAGTGTGCGAAAAATGGGGTATCAAAGATGTAAGCCAGGTGATCGACATCCTGGGTTTAATGGGCGATAGCGCGGATAATATTCCAGGCATTCCAGGGGTAGGAGAAAAAACAGCGGCTAAGTTATTAGCCCAATACGAAACGCTTGAGAACGTGCTGGCAGATGCAGATAATATAAAGGGGGCGCTGGGCGAAAAGATCCGCAATGGAAAAGACCTTGCGATTATGAGTAAGAAACTGGCCACCATTATACTCGATGTGCCCTGCGAATTTCATGAGGAAAATTTCAGGTTGAAAGAATTTAATAAGACCTCCCTGGAAGAGGTATTTACCGAACTGGAGTTTAAAACTTTGGGCAAACGCATTCTGGGCGAAAATTTCAATGCTTACAACCCAGGCCCTGAAACCACAGCGCCTGTGGCTGCACAAATGGATCTTTTTAATAATGCTGTGGAGTCAGCAACTCCACCCAAAGCAGCCGAATCCCTGGACGAGGAAGGACCGGAAAGAAGTGGCATGATCGCCGACAAAAACATCAATAATACAACCCACGAATATTACTTGCTCCAAGGTGAAGCAGCTATCAAAAAGTTTGTGGCCGAAGCGCTGCTGCAAAAGGAGATCAGTTTCGACACAGAGACTACCGGTCTCGACGCCAACGCCTGCGAACTGGTAGGTCTTAGTTTTAGTTACAAACCGGGCGAAGGTTACTACGCACCCTGCCCGGCCGATCAGGAGGGCACCAAAATGCTATTAGAACTTTTTAAGCCTTTGTTTGACAAAGAAGATATCCTGCTGATTGGTCAAAATACCAAGTATGACCTTTTGGTGCTAAAATGGTATGGTATAGAACCCAAAGGCCAAATCTACGATACCATGCTGGCGCATTATGTAATTGAGCCGGAAGGCAGGCGCAGTATGGATCTCCTGAGTGCCCAATACCTGGGTTACGAACCCGTACATATCGAAGAACTCATTGGCAAAAAAGGAAAGACACAGGGCACCATGCGGGATGTAGAGATTGAGAAAGTAAAAGAATATGCCGCTGAAGATGCCGATATCACCCTACAGTTAAAGCAGGTATTTGCCCCGTTGGTGATTACAAAAAAAACGGATCGGGTGCTGGAAGAAGTGGAAAATCCACTGGTAAAAGTATTGACCAATATGGAGTTTGAAGGCATCCGGGTAGATATGGATTTTCTGAACGAGTATTCGAAAGTGCTGGAGAAAGATGCGAAACAATACGAAGCCAATGTGTACGAACGGGCAGGCGTAAAATTCAACCTGGCCTCACCCAAACAATTGGGCGAAGTACTATTCGATAAAATGAAGATTGACCCCAAAGCTAAAAAAACCAAGACCGGTCAATACGCTACAGGTGAGGACGTATTATTAAAACTCGCCAAGGAAAACAAAATCGTAGACGATATTCTTGGCTTCAGGGAACTAACCAAATTAAAGTCCACCTATGTGGATGCGCTACCGCAGTTGATCAATGCCAGAACCGGGCGGGTGCATACATCCTACGCGCAGGCGGTGGCTGTTACCGGAAGGCTGAGCAGCAACAACCCCAACCTGCAGAATATACCGGTACGCACAGAACGCGGCCGCGAAATTCGAAAGGCCTTTATTCCACGTGATGCGGATCACCTGCTGATGAGTGCCGATTATTCGCAGATCGAATTGCGCATCGTGGCGGCTATCAGTGGCGATCCGAATATGTGCGAAGCCTTCAGAATCGGCAAAGACATCCATACCGCTACAGCTGCCAAAGTATTTAATGTAGAGGAAAGCGCCGTTACCAAAGAGATGCGGTATAAAGCCAAGAGTGTGAATTTTGGTATCATCTATGGGCAGGGGGCTTTCGGGCTTGCGGAGAACCTGGGTGTCAGCCGCGGCGAAGCAAAAGAGATTATCGATAATTACAAATTGCAATTCCCAAACATACAGAAGTATATGGACGATACCATCAACTTCGCCAAGGAGCACGGTTACGTGGAAACGCTTCTGGGTCGTAAACGCTGGTTGCGGGATATCAACAGCAGCAATTTTACAGTGCGTGGTTTTGCCGAGCGCAATGCGATCAATAGCCCCATACAGGGTACGGCTGCCGATATGATCAAACTGGCCATGATTACAATTGGCAAAAAGATTCAGGAATCAACCCTCAAAGGTCGCATGCTGTTGCAGGTGCATGACGAATTGGTTTTTGATGTACCAAAGGACGAAGTGGAAATCTTTAAGCCCCTGATCTTAACCTCGATGCAAAATGCGCTACTGCTGCCGAATGGTGTGCCTACGGATGCAGAAGTAGGGGTGGGCGAAAACTGGCTGGCAGCGCACTAACACATTGGGCATATCGCAAAGCTCGGGAATAGTCCTTGGGTCAGTGGTCAATAAGTCAGTAATTATTGACCTACGAATCAATGAATAATGATCCAGTTTCCAGTGACCTATTGACCAAAAGACCAATGACTAATGACGAAACAATGCTTCACAATGTATGTTTCTTCATCGCCGGTGGATATGGGTTTAGATATGGTAGGGCTAATCTTCAATAGTCGGGGTACTTTTATACCGTAAAATACCAGCCCATGGATGCCATTCTCGAAGACTATAAGGCCTACTACCAGCGAAGGATGCAACGGTACGAAGGCGACCCGCTGTTTGCCCAATCCTATCTCAGCGAAAAAGCCCTGTACGACTGCATGGCAGATGCCGTTTCCATGGACGATCTCATGCAGACAAAGGCTGCCAGCTTCCGTGATTTAAGTGTTCGGAATGGCGTGGCGCTTGTAACAGACCAGGCGACCTGCCGGCTACAGTTTTACTACGCAGAAAAGGAAACGATCAAGGCTAAAGGCCAGCAGAATATACTTGATAAAATACAGGCTACTACGGAGGCCATGCAAATCGTTTCTGTGGTGAGTGACATACAAACGCGGAATGATACCGAGGTATTGACAGATACACTGTGGCCTACCCATTTTTTTACCACCGCCATTGGTTGTTTGGAAAATGTTGAGGTTGCACAGAAGGCAATTGCGCCTGCTTCCTATATAACTGAATTACAGAAGGAAGAAGCTATGACCCGAAAATCATTTGCAGAAATTACAGCCATGTTTTTAACCGCCATCAGAAATTATGCACCCGGCTGGCAATTTGATTATGATCTGCTCTGGCAGCACCGGCATCGAAAAAAATGCCCCCTGAATGATGCGGTGTTAAAGCAACGCATTGACGAGCATAGGGCGCTGGTGGGTTGATAAATGAACCGACCCCCATCGTTATTGCGAGGGTTCCCGCCCGAAGCAATCCCACCGATATTTATCAGGAATGATTAGTGCCTGCGCAGCTCCGCTGACAAAAATTGAACAGATTACTTCCTTGGGCAAGAACCCGCCTCGCAAAGACTGGCAGGTGGATTCGCAATGATTATATGAATTTATTTACACAAATAAAATATCCGTTATGCCCATAGATAAAACCATGAGCGATGCTATGCTTGGTGCTTTCAGAACCATGGTAGCTGGTTGCAAAGACCAGGGCCATTCCGGCGAAGCTTTCGACAATATGTGCCGGATTATGGATGAGATGGAGACGCTGGCTATGGAGATGAGCGACTTCAGCGCTTTTAACGCCAAACTCACTACCGGCGGGTATTTTGTAAACTTCAGCAACGAATACGCCAAACTGCTAAGCGCCGCCGCCACCTCGCAATATTCACAGGGCGGCGCTGCTTATAACGATACAGCCCTCTTGGAGCAAACCCTGAAAGCTTATGAAGATTGCCTGCCTAATTATTTGAATCATAAAGACAAGGAAACGCTTACCAAGGCAGTGCAGGATGTAATCAACCTCGGCCGCAGCGGTGTGAACTATCCAACTTTTTTGCGGCTCATGATCGAGCAGGGATTGGATAAGGCGATGGAAGGAACAATTGTAAACAGGAAGTACCTGCTGGCCGATGTAGCCTTCTATGAAGAGCTGATTCATCCGCCCATGCTTCGTAGATCAAAGGCTGTTTTATCTATATATGATGAACTGGCCGCAACAGCTTCCTTCGGCGTTCCCAATACGGTGGTATATATATTGGAGCACTCAAAAATCCTGGATGATACAGAAGCAGGGCTTAGAAAATACGAACATTTACAGCAGCTTTGGATAAAGCTGATTATGGGCCTGCACCTGTGGGTGGATGCCTACACAAAATATGCGCCCGCCGATGAGCGCTATGCCGGCGGATCCGCAGAAATGACCAGGCAAAATATTGAACGATACAAGAACGTCTGGCCTGGTAAAATAAAAATTTGGGAAGCCCAGTTACTTGACAACTACGGGCTATGCTGGAACGATATTTTTACCCACGAGTCATTTGATGCAGAACACCGCAGTGGCCGTTTTAACTACACGAGTGACTGTATCCGCTTTATTAAAGATGAGGTATACACGCAATGTAGTCCGCTGCAACATGCAGGTCAGGAGCTTATTGCCAAAGCAGAAGCACTGTATGGAAAGAGTTTGACTGAAACTCCATGACGATTGTAGGATCTATTGAAGGCAGATTGTTTCCAATTAATGCGAACCTCATTTTCCGTAATGTTGCTGATGGCTGTTATCACTGCTATTAGAAATATGAAACAAATCAGGTGGCGGTTTTTACTATTGATTATTACGGCTGCAAATGCCGCCACTGCCCAGCCAGGTTCTTTAGATCTCGGCTTTGGCAACAATGGCAAAGTGGTAGAAAACGCCGGTTTTAGTACCATTCGTAACAATGCCACGATCTTGCAAAGCGATGGTAAAATTCTAGTATTGGCGACTGCGGTGGTAAACGGAGTCGATAAAACCATCATCCTGCGATACCTGGGTAATGGTATTCCGGATCCGGGTTTTGGAACCAACGGCAAGGTGACAATTTTAGAAAATGATAACATTGACAATTGCGGTACCGATATCCATCTCCAGGCTGATGGCAGGATATTGGTAAGCGGAACGATCAAGAAAACCGTCGGCAATCCATTCCTTTTCCGGCTAAACACCACCGGCAGTTTTGACAGTAGTTTCAACGGTAACGGGCAACTGGTCTTTGATGAGGGCGAAGCGGCGGTTTGCAGCAGGTTTGTGGTTTTACCTGGCAATTCAATAGTCGCCGTGCTCCAGTATGCAGGTTTTGCAGACGGTAATTTTCGGGCTTTGCAAACTAAAAGCCAGCGGTAGTTTTGATAGTAGTTTTGGTACGAATGGCAGGTATGTTATGGAAAGTTATTTGCCACATACTTTTGCACTGGGGATAAAAACGCTTGCGGTTCAAGCAGACGGTGAAATTGTAGTAATGGCGGCTGCGCAGCAATATTCAGCTGCCTTTATTGTTAAGTTCAAGGCCACTGGTATCCCTGATTCATCTTTTGGATTTAATGGCTATTCCGAGCTAGTGCCACCAGGTTTGTCCACTGGGATCCACACTCGTTTTACCGAAATGGTAATGCAGCCAGATGGGAAATTTTTATTTGGCGGAAATGGATACGACAATGGGGGATTTGTGTATGGTATAATTATCCGTGTACGTAATAATGGAAACTTCGACAGTTCTTTTAACGGAAATGGCATTGTAGAGATGCCTGCGTCGTCCGGATACAAGTTGTCGGGGTCGATAGCGTTACAAACAGATGGTAAAATAGTAATGGCTGGGGTGTCTAACAACTTCTCCAATAATTATGATTTTGCAGCAGCGAGAGTTAACACCAATGGTTCCCTTGATGCCAGTTTTGATGGTGATGGCTATGCGCCTGTGCCATTAACCAACAACGCGGACGTTGCTCTGATGCCATGCATACAAACAGACGGGAAAATTATATTGTCCGGCTATTACAATGACGGAAAGAAAGATATGTTAGCCCTGACAAGGCTATCAGCAACTGGTCAGCCAGACATGGGTTTTGGATCCAATTCGAAAACAATTGCAGAAATTGGTTCAAGTTCGGACGATTATAACTCCCTCGCCATTTATCTGCAGCCCGATCAAAAAATACTCAATTTAAGGATGTGTGGATCAGGCACATCCTGGTCCATCCTTTTATCCAGGCATTTAAGTAGCGGGGCGCCAGACAGTGCTTTCGGTAGCAACGGGAAAACATATTACCCGTTGATGGGGGTCAGCTATATTGACAAAGCTGCTATTTATCAAGCTCCGAATGGGAAGATCCTGACCATATTTTCTGCTTTCACAGAGTTAGACGGGGAGAAAATGATGCTGGTTCAGTTCCAGGGAAATGGCCGCCTTGATTCCAGTTTTGGGATTTACGGTAGAAAAGAGGTTTCATTAGGCCTGCCGTACCTGGTTGGCCCAACGACCCAGGCGGTGATCGTCGACACGCTGGCGGCCAGGATTTATATTTCATATTACCGAAGCTCAGGATACGCTAGCATTTATGACACCTTTTACCTGGCGCGAATAAATGTAGATGGAACCTATGATAACAGTTTTGGAACGAATGGAAAAATAACCATGAAATCATCCGGACTTACTGTCGCCTTACAAACAAATGGAAAGATTGTGTGTGGTGGTATTTCTAATCTTGGTTATCATTTGCGGCGATATAATGCAAATGGTTCTGTGGACTTAAGTTTTAATAACGGTGATTCGGTATCAACAGGGCTGAATGGGCCATCTTTGATGTTCACCATTCAGTCTGATAATAAAATACTCGTGATCGATGGTATTGACCGGGTGCGCCGGTTTAATGTCAACGGCACCATTGATAGCAGTTATGGCGTAAACGGCTTAAGTACAATGGCTTATAAAGATGGGTTTTACCGATCGATGGCGATACAGCCAGACGGCAAACTATTACTGGCGGGAAGCGGCTTCTATCAATTTACGAACGAGTACTATTACAGCTTTGTTATGCTTCGGTTACAAACAAATGGAAGCAGCGACACGGGTTTTGGTATTCAGGGCAGAAGAGAAATGGACCGGGACACTACAGGGACAAGTTGGGGACAAATATGCGTACAGGCAGATGGCAAAATTATCGTCACCGGTAATACAGATACCTGGGATTATTCCGAACCACCCTACCAATATTGGCGTTACTACACGGGGTATATTTTTGGTGGTAATGGTCACACTTTTACAATGGCTCGTTTCAACAACTCCGGCACGCCTTCCAATGGCTACGCCTTTACAGGAAACGGCAACTGGAACCTGCCCGGCAACTGGTCAAACGGTATGCTGCCACCAACGCCTTTGCCAAATGGCAGCGAAGTCACCATTGATCCATCTTCCGGATCTTGCATTTTAAACGTGCCCCAAGCCATCGATGCTGGTGGAAAAATTACCGTTAAAACAGGTAAAACTTTTATCGTTCAGGGCAACCTTACAATACACTAAGCAGGTAGTTCTGCAGGGCGTTGATAACCATTGCCTCAATGACTCAATGAACAAATAAACCGATAACCACAATTTAGCATTCACTCAACCCCAGCGGCACATCCACCGCCAATCCACCATCGCTGGTTTCCTTGTATTTGCTGTTCATATCCAGGGCGGTTTGCCACATGGTGCGGATCACTTTGTCGAGACTTACCACGGCGAAATCGGGGGTGCTTTGCAGTGCCAGCTGCGAGGCGGTAATGGCCTTGATGGCACCCATGGTGTTCCGTTCGATGCAGGGTATCTGTACCAGTCCGCCGATCGGGTCGCAGGTCAGGCCGAGGTGGTGTTCCATAGCGATCTCAGCCGCCATTAATACCTGCTTTTGAGTGCCTCCCAGCGCTTCTGTGAGTGCTGCGGCGGCCATGGCACTGCTCACGCCGATTTCCGCCTGGCAGCCACCCATAGCGGCGCTGATCGTAGCGCCTTTCTTAAAAATGCTGCCGATTTCAGAAGCCGTGAGCAGGAACCTGAAAATTTTATCTTCATCCTGCCCGCCGCAAAAAACGATATAATATTGAAGCACGGCCGGAATTACGCCAGCAGCGCCATTGGTTGGAGCGGTAACCACTCGGCCAAATGATGCATTTTCTTCGTTGACAGCCAGGGCAAAGCAACTGACCCAATCCAGAATATAGGTGAAGCTTTGGCTGCCCTCTTTTATTGCGGCAACCCACTCGCTGAAGTTGCTGTAGTTTCTATCTTTAAGTAATCTTTTGTTCAGGTCGTATGCACGGCGCTTTACGTTGAGGCCACCCGGCAGGTACCCCTGGGTATGGCAACCACGATAGATGCAGTTTTTCATAGCGTCCCATATGTTCTTCACACCTGCCCTTGTGTCGGCTTCACTGCGCCAGGTATTTTCATTTTCCAGCACGATTTCATTCACCGCCAGCCCGGTTTTGATGCACCAGTGCAAAATGTCGTCAGCGTTATCGATGGGGAAAGGCAACTGCACCTCCTGCATGGCCGTGGCAGCCTCATGTTCCTGCACCACAAATCCACCGCCAATCGAATAATATGTTTCGCAAATGGAATCGCCATTTTCAAAACCCGCAAGGATACTCATAGCATTGGGATGGAAAGGCAGCGATTCGGTCATTAAAAACTGCACATCATGTTCAGGGTTAAAAGGCAGCAAGTTGCTACCGCCCAGGTTGAGCCGGTGTTTGGTCCGGATCACATCAATTTTCGGATCAATAGAATTGACCTCAATGGTCACCGGGTCTTCGTTGCAAAGCCCCAGCATAGTGGCGATATCGGTGCCATGGCCATGGCCGGTTTTGGCCAGCGAACCATATAAAAGCACCTGCACATGGGTTACTTGCCCCAAGCGGTTTTGGCGGGCCAGCTTCGTTACAAATTTTTGTGCCGCTCGCCAGGGGCCAAGGGTATGGCTGCTGGAAGGTCCAACGCCAATCTTAAACATATCGAAAACGGAAATGGCTTCGTGTGGCATTGAATGAATTTAAACATGACTGCGCATCATCACCAAAAATAGAAAAGCCCACGGCCAGCCGCGGGACTTTCTATTAATAACTATGAGCCATTTTCTAATTAGAAAACAGAAAGTAGGGTGATTTCAAAAAATAATGGGGCATTGGCCGGCACGGAGCCTGAAGCTGAACAACCATAGGCCAGTTTTGAAGGAATCATCAACCTGATGGTGCCGCCGGATTTGATCAGCGGCACGCCGATCGTCCAGCCCTGGATCACACCACTTAGATTAAATGATGCACCGCTGAGCGAGTAATTACTATCGAAGGTGGTACCATCAAACAATTTTCCAACGTACTGCGCCCTTACATTGCTGGTGGCGGTAGGCTGAGCACCAGTGCCAGGGTTAACGATCTGGTAATAGATACCAGATGGAAGTTTGGTCGCTGTATAGCCCTTAAGCGTATTAAATGCAACAATCGCTGGTTCTTCCGTGGATGGTTCTACGGGTGTGCAAGTACTTGCGGTAGTAGTCTTTTTACAGCCTGCAAAAACGAGGCTTACGAACCCCGCCATTAAAATAAATCGTTTCATGAAATGTTTGTTTGTTCTTGAGTATTTGTTTGTTTATTTTTTTTTGCTATTAATTCCTTGTAAAAGTTTTCCCGTTTCTCCCATCTGAATCTCTTGGATAGCAGCGAAAAGAAAAAACTGAAAATTATTATTCCAGCTATAATGGTGTAGCCGTACGAAGAGACCGCATTATAACTCATACCTGCTCTTGGAAACACATTCAGCCAAATCAATAATTCCATCAGGGCCCAGTATCCAAACCCACATAACAGGGCAAGCGGTAAGCCGGTCATCAACTGGTATCCTGTCTCCCCATGGCGCTTCCGGTTAGCCTCCCAATATTTCAAAAATGCCTCCTCCTTTTCCGTTAACATCGGGCGAAGGTAAGCGGTTTGCCGCTTTGGGTTTAGGTGTTTGGCCAATTAATGGCCGCGTACTTAGCCGGAAACGGAGTCGAAGTGTGGATACAGCGTAAAAGACGTTAAGATGTAAAGTATGCAAGGATACTGCCTTAGGCATGCTAATTGCCAATCTAGCTGCAATTGGGGAAAAAATGCAATGCCTTTAACATTTGGTGATGAAAAGGGCTCCCTGTTCCCCGGTCGCAAAAAATAGTTACCAGACTTAGTTTGCCGCAGTGGGTCTTTCAGCACCTAAACCTTTAATCTCCCGTATTCTTGGTTTTCTTTTCTATATTGCAACGCTTCAAAAACATTACTGTGAACATCGAACTATTATTACGCCAATATCTCTACAAGCATAAACACGTTGTCTATCCAGGCATTGGAAAACTTGTTTTTGGGGCCAGCGCACAATTGCCAGACTCATTGGAAAAGGGCGAAGCATTGCCACTTCAGGATCTCAATTTTGCTTTTAATCTAAATGAAGGCCAGGACTCGGATTTTTTAGCTTTTGTGGGTGCCCAAACAGGTAAGATTAAGCCACTGGCTTCAGCAGACGTGGAAAGTTATTTTATGCTGAGCAAACAATTCATCAATATTGGTAAAGCATTCGTAGTGGAGGGAATTGGATCGGTAGAAAAGCAGGATAACGGTACTTTCGCCTTTACGCCAGGGTATTTTTTACCAGTTAGCGAAGCCAGCGCCGCGCCCCATAAGCCATTGAAAATAAGAGAAATAGCACCACCGGTTCCAAAGACAGACCATAAGCCCGTGTCCCCGGCGATTAATAAGAAAATGATTTTCGCCATTATTGGTATCCTTGCTGTAGGATTGCTGGTATGGGGTATTTACCGTATAGCTTTTTCCAAAAGCGGCACAGTGCCAGCGACCGTAATCACCAAGCCGGACACTACTATCAATGCTAAAGACAGTGCTGTAGTGATCGCCCCTGGTATACCTGCTGGTAACGCCGGTACTTTTAAAGCGGTATTGGACGAGCGCTTCAGTCGGGGCGCTGCAGAAGCCAGGGCCGCCAAACTCAGGACTTTTAACCATGATGCCCGGGTGGATTCAGTCGCGCGGGATCGGTTTATTATTTATATTCCGTTGAAGGATACTACTGTGTCGGTCGACACTTTACAACTCACCAAAATAACTGGTAAGCGACCCAGGTTTATATCCATACAATAAGTTTTTAGATCTATGGCATGAAAGAAAAAAAGGCCTGGATATTGCTGTATGCCGCAGCACTTTTGGGTGATCTTACCGGAATTGTGGCAGGTGTAGATGCACTACATGTTTTTTGCAAACCATTGTTGATGCTCTTCCTGGTATGGGGGCTGGTTGCCAACAGGAAGGCCATTGCGGCGACGCCCTGGCTTTTTATTATCGGTGGCCTGCTTTTTAGCTGGGCCGGAGACCTGTTTTTGCTGTTTGAACACAAGAACCCCAACTTTTTTATTGGCGGCCTGGCGTCGTTCCTGCTGGCCCATATTTGTTATATCATTTATTATTTTAAGTGTGGCGCATTTGTAAGTGTGGCCATAAAAAAATACCCGTGGTGGTTGATGGCCGCAGGGGCATATTCTGTTAGCCTGGTTCTGTTGCTTTTTCCGAAACTAGGCGCTTTGTTAGGGCCTGTAATTGCCTATGCGGCGGTGCTTACCATGATGTTGATAGGCAGTATTGCTGCAATACCCGCTTTGTCAAAAAAGACTTCCAGGCTATTTATTGCCGGTGCTGCATGCTTTGTAGTAAGCGATTCAGCGCTGGCGATTAATAAGTTTTACAAGGTGTTTCCGATGGCTGGCGTACTCATTATGATCACATATGGCGTTGCGCAGTATTTAATTACTTCAGGAGCAATTAGCAATGTGCTGAAAAGCACTCCAGTGAACCCGCTGTAACGATTTCACCCATCGACAACACCGCCCATTACATATCAGAAATCACAAATCAAAAATCTGACATCAAAGCTATGGCTATCAAAATTCCTCATTACCTCCAAAAAGGCGATACGATCGGTATTGTTTGCCCGGCCGGGGCCATGCCTGCCGCGAAAGCTGAAACCTGCATCCGCGTTTTGAAGCAATGGGGCTACAAAGTAAAAGTTGGGGCTACCCTTGGCAGTGAGTTCAACTATTTTTCCGGCTCCGACGAAGAGCGCCTCGCAGATCTGCAGGCCATGCTGGATGATACTGAAGTAAAAGCCGTGCTCTGTGGCCGTGGCGGATATGGCACCAACCGCATTGTTGATGCTATTGACTGGAAGGCTTTCAGGAAGCATCCAAAATGGGTGATTGGTTTCAGCGATATTACGATGCTGCACAGTTACCTGTTCACCAAATTGAATACCGCTTCTATGCATGCACCCATGGCGGCGGCTTTTAACGATGAAGGTTTTAAAAACCCTTATGTACAATCGCTGAAAAAGGCCCTCTCCGGTAAGCCAGCTCTCTACAAAACCGACGGAAATATTTTCAATAGAAAAGGCGTTGCCAGTGGCCAGCTGGTTGGGGGCAATTTATCACTGCTGGCACACCAGGTAGGAACCGCCAGTGATATCAATACCACAGATAAAATTTTATTTATTGAAGATATTGGGGAGTACCTCTACAATATCGACCGGATGATGATCCAGCTTCAACGCAGCGGTAAACTAAAAGCCCTGAAAGCCTTGATAGTGGGCGCTTTCAGCGATATGAAAGACACTGCAACACCATTTGGACAAACTGTGGAAGAACTAATTTGGGACAAAGTAAAAGCGTATGATTATCCTGTTTGTTTTCACTTCCCGGTAAGCCATGAGAAAGAAAATTATGCTTTAAAAGTTGGTTTAGGGTATGAATTGAGTGTTGGTAAAAATGTGACCTTAAAAGAAGTATAAAGCAGCTTCGCTTATCCGCTCCGTTGATTTTGCAGGGCGGGTGTTTCGCCTATACTTTTCACGCTGGACAAAATCGTGAATCGGTCATCCTGGGTATTTTTGACAAAGTATCCGCTCAAATTCTTTTCACCCGCCTAATTCGTGTATCTATTATTCACCAGGCCGCCTAGTGGACGATATATTACCTTAATTTTCTCTTTGCTGCGGCGAATATGCAATCTATTCAATGCATATTTTGCGGTGAATAGCGATGTTGATCACCGCATTTTTAAGAATTGGTTGTAGAATGCGGTAAATATGTTCTATATTCGATGCATATTTTGCGGTGAATAGTATTTATAATCGCCGCACTGAACTTGTAATCATCATGTACCTGCACCAATATAAAGACTGGCCCAACTTTACCTGGGATGCAGAAGCTTTTGCGGCTTTGCTGTTAGAGGCGCGGCATAAACAGGGCCGGATATTAGGGCGAATGGAAGCGCTGGGTTTTAATTTACAGGAAGAAGCGAAGCTGGAAACACTGGCGCTCAACGTGATCAGGTCGGGCGAAATAGAAGGCGAAATACTGGCAACCGATAAAGTGCGCTCCTCGTTGGCACGCAAGCTGGGTGTACCTATAGCTGGCATGGTGCCCAGCAGCAGGCATATAGATGGTTTGGTAGACATGATGCTGGATGCCACCCGGAATTTTAACACCCCACTTACCCATGAGCGGCTTTTTGGCTGGCAGGCAGCCTTATTTCCCACTGGTCATAGCGGCATGTACCTGGTAGAAGCCGGAAAGTACAGAACTAACACCAGCGCCGATCCTATGCAAATAGTCTCAGGTGCCCTGGGTAGGGAGAAAGTGCATTATACCGCACCCGATTCGGCCCTGCTACACAAAGAAATGACCCGATATCTTAAGTGGTTTAATAAAAAGGATGCGCTGGATCCGTTTTTAAAAGCAGCCATCTCTCATTTATGGTTCGAAATGGTGCATCCTTTTGATGATGGCAATGGCCGTGTGGGCCGGGCCATCATTGATATGCAGCTGGCCAAAGCAGATGGCACGGCGCAACGGTTCTATAGCCTCACCACGCAAATACTTAAAGAACGGAAAGCCTATTACAAACAGCTGGAAAAGGCAGGCGAAGATGGCCTGGATATCACTTGTTGGATCCAGTGGTTTTTGCAATGCCTGAACCATGCATTTGATGCCACCAAAGAAGTACTCGAAGCCATTATCAACAAAGCCACTTTCTGGCAAACACATGCCACCACGGTTTTGAACCCCCGCCAGGTTGTAATGATTCACAAATTATTTGATGGCTTCGACGGTAATCTGAATACCAGCAAATGGGCCAAACTGGCTAAAACTTCACAGGATACGGCCCTTCGGGATATACAGGATCTGGAGGCAAAAAGGGTGCTGCAAAAAGATGCCGGTGGAGGAAGAAGTACCAGCTATTCGCTGGTGCCGCAATAGCGGAATTTCTATTTTTCCATAATCTATGATAAGGAAAACCAGGTGCTGAAAGTTACAGTTGAATATCATCAGGATGTTGGGAAGCATGAGACACTAAAAGAAGTTGGAATGTATGATAATTCCCTCAGCTATTTTCTTCGCAACGCCGGCCTTTCGATCCCATACCACAAGCAAAATGCCAGGGGAACTGTAATAAGTAAGGTGGCAATAAATACAGTAAAAGCATTTGAACGATAAAAGGAAGCGTGGTATACAATGATCATTTGCACACTATAACCAATCAGGTAAACACCGTAGGAAATATCCCAGCCCGGCCAATGGATAACTGGCTTGCTACGGCCCCATTCAACAATAAAAAGGAGCAATGATAATTCCCTGATGCATGTAAAATATCCGGGCAGGGGGAGTATTGTGGTTGCAATAAACAGCGTCAGTGCCGCCACCCATATTTTCCTGGATGGTATGCACCTGTCTCTGGAAAATAATAGCCATATAGACGCTGTAAAAAACAGGAACATCATTTCGGTGATGCCATACCTATAATTTTGTAATGACACTGGCCACGGAATAATTCGCAGAAAAAAATACCGTAACAGCATTACCAATACCCAACTCAGGATAATTGGCTTCCTGTATTTAAGTATTAATTTTTTACCTGCCAGCAAAAGGCAGGCATAACAAGCCATTTCAAAAAAGAGCGTCCAAAAGGTACTGTTAACCGACTCGCCGTTAAAAACGCCCGGAAGATCGTAAACAGGTAAAAAAATAATATTTCGGAGGAAGAAATACCAGGTTTGTTTTTGTGTAAAATAGTTTTCAGCCGATAAATTTGAAAGTAGCGGCCCCATAACTACACATAGCAAAAGGGTAACCACAAACAGGGCTGGCCATAATCGTAAAAGCCGCTTCCTGGCAAATCGCCACCGTGTATCCGTTTGTAATAAGCTTTGTGTAACCAGGTAGCCGCTGATAATAAAAAAAATCTGTACTCCCAGGCTGCTTAATTCTATACGTCCTTTTAAAGAATGGTATAGAAATTCTTCGTTACCATTTATCGTAATGGCATGTGCGTACAGCACAAAAAATGCGGCCAGGTGGCGTAGTAGGTGAAAATTATTGTTGTGGCTTAATGTGGTATTCAAAAGACTAAAAAGGTGTTGGAGCTAAATAAAAAATTACCATGGGCCATTAAAAAAGTTCAGAAAAGGTATGTACATGAAAGGATTGCGACGCAACGATGCTGCTATGAAAAACTGAAGCAGGTATCAAAAATAATTAACTGAAACCGGCGCTATACAATAAAATTTTTTATCATCAGAAGAAGCTGCAATTATTCGTACAGTAAAAAACGCTCATTCAAACCAGCACTTAGATGTTACTAAAAAACCCACAGCCTAAACTGTGGGTTCAAAATATATCATCAAACTAAAAAGCTTTATTCAATTTCCAGCGCACCCTCGACCAACACACTTGCCTTGTTGCTCAGCACTTCCACGAAACCACCATTAATGGTGTAGCTAACGGTACTGGTTTTATCGACCAGCACTTTCACGGTGCCCTTTCCCAAAGCACTTACGATAGGTGCGTGTTTATCCAACACCTCAAACAAGCCGCTGATGCCGGGCAACTGAACACCATAGACATCGCCGCTGTATAATTTTTTTTCGGGGGTTAAAATTTCTAAATTCATCTTATTAGATTTTTAGTATTTAGTACAAAGTACAAAGACGAGCGCCAGATTTTAGATATTAGTACAAAGTACAAAGACTAAAGCTGGATTTTAGAATTTAGATATTAGAACAAAGTACAAAAACGAGAGCCGGATTTTTAGATTACTGCTAAAAGATATTAATTGTCAGATAGGGAATTATAGAAAGACAAAATCATCTTGAAAATTTGTAAGGCCTCTTCTATTATAGCTGATGCCTCACTATCGTTGATGTATTTGAAACGCCTCGCTAATTCTAACCTTGTCTGCAACTCATTATCCGAACCCATCGAAAATTCAAGAAAGTGCCTGAATTGTTTGTTGGTGTTTCTTCCGGCTCCTTCGGCTATATTACTTGGTATTGAAGTAGCACAATCTTTTATTTGAGACGTTAAGCCATACCTTTCTTCCTTGGGAAAATTAGAAATGACTATGTAAACCTTCTCACACAAATCCATTGACCTCTGCCAAATCTTAAGTTCCCTATAATTGTGCATGGTTCAGTCTTTGTACCAACATCTTTGTACTAAAAATCTTTTACTTCGCTGCTTCCATCATTTTCTTACCCTTTTCCATGGCGTCTTCCAGAGTACCTACCAGGTTAAAGGCTGCTTCAGGATATTCATCCACTTCGCCATCCATAATGCTGTTGAAAGCACGGATCGTGTCCTGGATGTCTACGAATACACCTTTCAAACCCGTGAACTGCTCGGCCACAAAGAAAGGCTGGCTGAGGAAACGCTGTACTTTACGGGCACGGCTCACCACCAGTTTGTCTTCATCGCTCAACTCGTCCAAACCAAGAATGGCGATGATATCCTGTAATTCTTTATAACGTTGTAAGATCAGTTTTACGCGGTTAGCACAATCGTAATGCAAATCACCCACGATCAATGGGGTCAAAATCCTTGAAGTACTATCCAAAGGATCCACCGCAGGATAGATACCCAGATCCGCAATTTTACGGCTCAGTACGGTGGTGGCATCCAGGTGGGCAAAGGTTGTTGCAGGTGCCGGATCGGTTAAGTCATCCGCAGGTACATACACCGCCTGTACGGAGGTGATAGATCCATTTTTGGTAGAAGTGATACGCTCCTGCATCAGACCCATTTCGGTAGCCAGCGTCGGCTGGTAACCCACCGCAGATGGCATACGACCCAACAAGGCCGATACCTCAGAACCTGCCTGCGTAAAACGGAAGATATTATCAACGAAGAACAGGATGTCTTTTCCTTTGCCCTGGCCATCTCCGTCACGGAAATATTCTGCAATGGTCAGTCCGCTCAAAGCTACACGGGCACGGGCGCCGGGCGGTTCGTTCATCTGTCCGAATACGAAAGTGGCTTTAGACTCTTTCAATCCTTCCATGTCCACTTTTTCCAAATCCCAGCCGCCTTCTTCCATACTATGTTTAAAGGCATCACCATAGTTCATAATGCCTGCTTCAATCATTTCACGGAGCAAATCGTTTCCCTCACGGGTACGCTCTCCCACACCTGCAAACACGGACAAACCACCGTAACCTTTTGCAATGTTGTTGATTAATTCCTGGATCAAAACCGTTTTACCCACACCGGCACCACCAAACAAACCGATTTTTCCACCTTTTGCGTAAGGCTCAATAAGGTCGATTACCTTGATGCCAGTAAATAATACTTCGCTGGCGGTACTCAGGTTTTCGAATAATGGGGGTTTGTTATGGATCGGGCGACCGCCAACTTTGCTTACCTGTGGCAAACCATCGATGGCATCTCCTGTCACATTAAACAAGCGTCCGTTAATATCGGGACCAATTGGCATTGCGATCGGGATACCGGTATCAACCACATCCATACCGCGAACCAAACCTTCGGTTCCGTCCATGGCGATGGTACGTACACTGTCTTCGCCCAGGTGCTGTTGTGTTTCCAGGATCAGTTTATCGCCGTTATCACGTGTGATTTCCAGGGCATTATAAATTTCAGGCAGTTTACTGCCGCCGGCAAATTGCACGTCGATTACGGCACCGATAATCTGTTTTATTTTCCCAACGTTAGCCATATTCCAGTAGTATTTTTGTGGGGGGTTAAAAATTTGTGCGGCAAAAGTAAGGGTGCAGGGGTAAAAACTGAAATAAGAAATCAAAAAGAGCAAAATGAGGTGTGGAAAAGTTGGCGATGGAAAAGGCTGTTTTTGTTTTAGAGGTTCAAAACCAAATGACGTTCAATTTATGGATTTGCGAGATGGGGATTCAGACCCAAATACCCGTTTGGTGGACGGGGCATCCAAACGAACTGGCTGGCTAAAATACTTTGCGATTAAACCCGCCGGGTGCTGAGAAGCGCGGGTTTGCCGTATCGGCTCTTATTTTCCATTCCGGCGTATTCAGGTTAATGAGATCCAACTTTAAACCATAGTTTTGTTAGGAATCAGCCGGTTAGGTCCGCGATTTTGCCCCATATGAAAGATTTGCATCAAATAGCCTTGTTGCAACACCGTATTTTCACTAACGGTGATAGCGGCGCATTCCGTCAATTATTTTTGTTGCTGGCGGCTCCCCTGCGGCAATTTGCCTATACCATTATTCATTCAAAGGAGAAAGCCGAAGAAATTGTGGAGGATGTTTTTGTCAATATCTGGCAGCATCGGAACACCCTGGGCGATGTTAAAAACCTGCGGGTCTATTTATATGTAGCCACTAAAAACACGGCACTGAATTACCTGCGCAAGATGAGCGGCCAGCCACACCACGACGTAATTGAATACGCCCATGTGGAAATAGCCGACGACGACCCCAACCCCGAGCAAATACTTATTACCTCCCAAATGCGGCGGCGTATAGATGAAGTGATCCAGCAACTGCCACCCAAATGCAAGCTTATTTTCAAAATGGCCAAAGAAGACCGGCTCCGCTACCGGGAGATTGCCGACATCCTGAACATAACTGTAAAAACCATCGACAACCAACTGGCCATTGCGTTAAAGAGAATCAGTGAAGCGATTAATTTTAAGCAGGCGAAAACCGGAAGTAAAATATCAGGCACCAGTAACCAATCGACGAATCACGAGTAAAGCAATCCGGTGGTCGCCCGCGGCCTGAGGCGAAAGCCGGGGCAGCTTTTCACTGCCCTTCTTCACCCTATGCCTGGCACCTGGATTTTTAATAGCGGGATAGTTGCAAAATATTTTTCAATCCTTTAGTAGATTCTTAACATTTGTTTGTCCTTTAGCTACAGCTTAACGACAACGATGCCACTGCCCGCCAACAGGATCTGGACTTTAATGGCCAGGAAACTGAATGATGAGATCTCTGCAGCCGAAGTGCAGGAACTGGAGCAATTGCTCCGGCAGCATCCAGACGAGCACTACGCGGTAGAGATTATTACCGAGCAATGGAACCAATCCCACCAAAAGGATCCCAGCGTACTGGATAAAAATTTTGACAAGATCTGGTACAATATCCAGGCTAGCGAACTACAGCAATTGAGCGAAGCTGCTGAAACGTCACCCCCAACTATTCATTCCAACAATCACCGACTTCGAAAACTGATTTGGTTGTCTCTGGCCGCTGCTTCAGTTATCGGCCTGGCCATTTTTATCATCAACCTGGCTAGCAACGACAAGTCGCAGGCCGCTGCATTTGTTAGGCCCAACGAAATATCCACCAAATACGGTTCCAAGACCAAACTCCTGCTGCCCGATAGTACCCAGGTATGGCTCAACAGCGGTAGCAAACTTACCTACGACAATAATTATGGCAAAACGCTCCGGGAAGTAAAACTCACCGGCGAAGCCTATTTTGATGTGGTAAAAAATGCCGAAAAGCCTTTCATTATCCATACCGAAAAAATGGATATAAAGGTGCTGGGCACCGCCTTCAATGTAAGATGCTACCCCGGCGAAAAGCACACGGAAACCAGCCTGATCCGCGGCAGCATTGAAGTAACGCTTAAAAACCGCCAGTCTGAAAAGATCAGGCTTAAGCCCAATGAGAAATTGATTTTGTCCGATGATGACTACCTGTTACCCTTAAACAAACTGAAACAGGTGCAGGCAAAAAATAAGGCTGCCACGGCACCCGAAGCGCTGGTCAGCATCACGCCCATTACCTACAACAAGGCAGACAATGAGGTGGTAGAAACCGCCTGGGTATACAATAAACTTGTTTTTAATATGGAAACTTTCGAAGACCTGGCACTGCGGATGGAGCGCTGGTATGGGGTAAAAATTGTTTTTAAAGATGACAGACTTAGAAACAACCGAATCACCGGTACGTTCGAAAATGAAACGGTGCAGCAGGCCCTGGAAGCCCTGCAATTCACCACCCGGTTTAAATATACGATTAGCAAAAACGAGATTACCATTTTTTGATAACCAACCAAAACTACAAAACGATGCTTATTACTTTTTATACCGACACCACCTAAAAAAGGGGGGAATGCAAAACATTCCCCCGCCCATTAAAGGGAGCTGCTTCTCATTTGACGGTGGTGGCAACTCCAGCATTAACTAACCAGAAAAATAAAAGTATGAAAAAAGGCAACCCATTGGGTATTGCACGCAAACGCAAAACCAATAAACTATTGCTGCTTATGAAACTGACAGCTATTTTTTTACTTGCGGCCATGCTACAGGTATCCGCAAGGGGATTTTCCCAAAACAGGATTACGCTTAAATTAAAAGCGGCCAATTTTAAAAACGCCCTTCAGCAAATTGAGAAAAAAGCCGGGGTTCGTTTTTTATATAACGACGCACTTTTTAACGACGACCAACGGGTTAACGTGAATGTAGATAACGCCTACCTGACCGATGTACTAAACCAGATGTTCGAAGGCACTACTGTAAAATACAAGTTGCTCGAAAATAACCTGGTGGTGCTTAGTGGCAGCCTGGAAGCAATTGAGGACTATAAACCCGACGAAAAAATAATCGGTAGAATACTCGACTCAGCGGGCACTCCAATAGCCGGGGCATCGATTGTGATTAAAGGAACTAAAAATGGAACAGCTGCAGGGTTAGATGGAAATTTTAGCATCACAGCGTCCTCTTCCGCCACATTAATTGTTTCCGCACTTGGTTTTGCCACCACGGAAATATCGGTTAATGGCAGGAGTTCCGTTACAATTGTTTTGTCTGCTACGACACAGGCTGACTTAAATGAAGTAGTGGTAATAGGTTACGGCCAGGCCAGCAAGAGAGATCTTACGGGTTCTATCGTAAAGATATCGGGCAAGGAAGTAGCGGACAGGCCCAACACGAATCCGATTGCTTCGTTGCAGAGTAAAGTGGCCGGGCTTTCTATCGTAAACAATGGCACACCCGGATCGGCACCAGACATCAGGATCCGTGGTACTGTGAGTATTGGCCAGGTTCACCCGCTGTATGTAGTAGACGGCATTTTCAATGACAATATCGATTACCTCAATCCAAATGATATTGAGTCGATTGAGATCTTAAAAGACCCTTCATCGCTGGCCATCTTTGGCGTAAAAGGCGCTACCGGTGTTATTGCTATTACCACCAAAAAAGCCAAAGCAGGACAAGTGCTGGTAAACTTCAATACGGCTTATGGCTTTAAAAAGCTGGTGGATAAAATTAAGCTGGCAAATGCTGACCAATTTAAAATGTTGTTTGCCGAAGAAAACGCCAACAACGGTGTTGCTACCCCGGATTACTCCGCACTAACAGGCAATACAGACTGGATTGATGCCGTAACAAGAACCGGCCATTTCAGTACCAACAACCTGAGTATTTCCAGCAGCACCGAAAAAAACCGTTTCACCATGGGCCTGGGTTACGTAAGTGATGAAGGCATCATCCGCCATGAAAAACTTGAAAAAATGCTTTTGTCATTCAGTGATGAACTGAAGCTGAGCAAAGCCATTAAGGTGGGCGTTAACCTCAACGTTTCGAGGCAAAAAAATCCATACAATGCCACAGGCGTTTTAGACGATGCCCGTAAAGTAATGCCCCAGATTTCTGCCGATACCAAAACCTTTCGCGTAGCCGATCCTTATGGTGGCGACAGCATCAACACAAACATCTATTCCGGCCTTGCGACGTCGCTGCAAACTTCGGGTGTGGTCAACCCCATTTTACAATTGGAAAACACCTGGGATAAAAGAGAAAGTATTGAATACAGAACCGTAGGGAGCGTATTCGCAGAGCTGAATTTCTTTAAAAATTTCACCTTCAGATCTACGGTATATGCCGATATGAGCACTGTAAACTCCAGGCAGTATAACCCGCTGTACTACGCCTACAATCCTTTGACAAATACCCCTTACCTGTATGGAGAAAAAACACAGGTGTCGGAAGATGATAATACGTACCGGAAATTTCAACAGGACCATATTCTCAGCTACCGTAATACTTTTGGCAACCACAGCATTACTGCTACTGCCGGTTTTACCACGTATTATTTTGGCAATTTCAACAGGTCTGGTGTCGCGAAACCATTTACAACCGGCAACGCATTGCCTATTCCAGATGACAAACGTTTCTGGTATATTACCTCGCAGTTTAACGACCCAACAAATACCATTGCCACCTCCAGCCAGAATGAGTATTCTACGGCTTCGGGCCTTGCCAGGGTGTTATATAACTATAAAAGAAAATATTTCTTCAATGCCTCCATCCGCAATGATGCTTCGTCGCAGATACCCACCAAAAACCGCAATCAGCAGTTCTGGGCCCTGGGTGCCGCTTGGGAACTAACCCAGGAAAATTTCCTCCACAATGTACAATGGCTTAATTTTCTTAAGCTGAAAGCGTCAGTAGGTTCTTTGGGTAACCAGAGTGCATCTTACCTCGATGGAACACCCATCAACTATCCTTTCTACCCAAGATTGAATACCGGTTCTTCGGCTGTATTTGGCACTACCGCCTATGCCGCCGCCACAGCCCAATACGACCCAAACCCCGATCTGAAATGGGAAGTAGTAAATGCACAGGAAGTGGGCGTGGAACTAAACGCTTTTAAAAACAGCCTGCATTTTGAAGCCAGTTATTTTAACAAGACCACCAACGACCTGATGACTTTCGTTGACAGAAGCAGCCTTGGTTTAAAAAGCATTCTTACCAACGAAGGAAGCATTCAAAACTGGGGTGAAGAATTTGCTGCCAGCTGGAACCAGACTTTCACCAGGGATTTTTCGCTGGCTGTTGGCGGCAACATTACCTTCTTAAAAAATAAAGTAAAGAGCCTGGCTGCCGATGTGCCCGGCGGTTTCCTGTCCCGGTCGTTCCAAAATAACGGAAGCGCCGAAAGCCGTACGCTTGTAGGCCAGCCAATTGGGTCTTTTTATGGATATGTAGTAGAAGGTTTGTACCAGAGCTATGCCGATATCCTTAAATCTCCTGTCGCCTCTGCAATAGGCGCCTACGGCCCCGGCGACTTTAAGTTTAAAGATGTAAACGGCGATGGCAAAATTACTTCTGACGACAGAACGATCATTGGTAACCCTACTCCCAAATACACTTATGGCGCTTCCGTTACTGCTAACTACAAGGGATTTAACCTGAGCGTGGATATGGGTGGTGTATATGGCAACCAGGTATTCCGCACATGGGGTTCGCTGGAGTCTCCTTTTCAAAGGGTAAATTATTCTGCCGAAAAAGTAAATAGGTGGCACGGCGAAGGAACCTCTAACTGGGTGCCTATTATCAGCCAGGGACATCGTTATAACTACAATGGTTCTACCTACAATATTGAAGATGGAAGCTATTTCAGAATCAGGAACCTGCAGTTGGGATACAACTTCGGAAAAGCCCTCGTTCAGAAAATTAAAATCAAAAATCTAAGGGCGTATTGCAACGTTCAGAATCTAAAAACCTGGAAAAACAATTTGGGATATACCGCAGAGTTTGGTGGAGGTGCTACTGCCTTCGGCTACGACAACGCAGGCGGCGCTATTCCTGTGGTTACTACGGTAGGTTTAAACGTTACTTTTTAACCTTAAAATTTAAAGTATTATGAAAATAAATAAGAAAATAACCATTGGTCTGCTGGCGGCTTTGCCATTGGCCTTCACCCTTTCCGGTTGTGAAAAATTTCTTGACCGAAAGCCTTTAACAGCCACGCTGGATGACCTGAACCAGGGTGTTCTGGAATCCCAGAGTTTTGGCTTGTACAATACCCTTCGCACCAATGCAGGATTTTCAACCTTGCCATGGATCGACTTTCACAGCGTCCGCGATGACGATGCCCAAAAGGGAAGCAGCGCTACTGACGGTGCCGAGATCAACACCGAGTTTGAAACCTTTCAGTACAGCAAAGACGACTGGGCACCCAACACCTATTGGAACGATCATTATAATATGATCAACCTCGCTAACAAAGAGATCTTCTTTTCCGATTCTTTAAAAGCAACGGATGCTACTTCGCTTCGCAATGTTGGCGAAGCATTATTCTTTAGGGCTTACGCATTCTTTGAGCTGGTGAAGACCTATGGCGATGTTCCATTGATCAATTTCTATTTTACAAAAGCGACAGACGGTATTAAACCGAAATCTCCTGCCGCAGATATTTATGCACAGATCGATAAAGACCTGACACTGGCGGTGCAATACCTGCCGGTAAACTGGTCGGTGGGTGGTACCAATATTTACCCGGGCCGGATTACCCGTGGCTCTGCAAACACCCTATGGGCCCAAAGCTACCTGTACCGTCAAAACTGGGCCAGGACTGCCGCAATTTGCAACCAGGTAATCGCATCGGGCCAATATTCACTGGCCACCAATTTCCCCGATATCTGGAAAGATGGACTGAATGGAGCTGGCAAAAACGGGCCGGAATCCATTTTTGAAATGCAATGTAATGTAGGGTTAAATGGTACCGCTAATAATGGCGAAAACTGGGGCACCTGCCAAAACGTGCGGCAAGGTGGCGCCACCAATGTTTGGAACCTGGGCTGGGGTTGGAATGTGCCTACGTCAAAACTGGAAACTGCCTGGGACAATGCAGATCCAAGAAAGCGACAGACGATTTTATATTCTGGTCAATACGATGGCGGAGCTCCTCAAGGCGGCTACGGTGCCACACTTCCACCTTTTTCGCCGGGCACAGGGTTGGATCAGCCATTCTGGAATAAGAAAGTGTATTCTGATCCGCAAATGCGACAGTTTACAGGTCAGATTTTCGGTAATGGAGGAGCCAGTTGGGTCAACAAAAGAATTTTCCGCTACGCCGATATCATCCTGATGCTGGCCGAAGCGAGTAACGAACTAGGAGACGGACCGACGGCAGAGGCTAACCTGGAACTGATTCGCAAAAGGGCCAGCGGAAACCTGCCTGCTAACCGCACGATAGTGCCTAAAATAGCTTTTGCCAACCAGGCACAAATGCGGACGGCCATCAAAAATGAGCGCCGCTGGGAGTTTGCCATGGAAGGCTATCGCTTTTACGACCTTGTTCGCTGGGGCGATGCGATTACAGAGCTGGGTAGTCTTGGCTACACCAACCGCTGCCGCTTTTACCCTATCCCTCAAAAACCCATCGATCTATCCGGCGGTGTTTTGAAACAAAATCCTGAATGGTAATAATCTTTTTCACCTGCCTGCAAAGCCTTGCTGGCAAGGATATTTATACATCATCATATAAAAAAAATTGACATGAAAAAAAATATCGGTTTTATCAAACATGCGCTGCTTGTTGCAATGGTGGTAATGGTGGCAGTTTCCTGCAAAAAAACCACGCAACCCGCCTTCGAGGATTATCCGAAAGATGCCAACCCGCCCGGCGGACCTTTAAAATTCTACGTAGCTTTCGATGGCACCACCCCCAATCCATTAATGAATGCAGTAGATAGCACCCGGGCCAATTTCCCGGCTGTTAATACCGGCACCAGTGCCGATGGAATTTCTGGCAAATGCTACAAGGGAAGTGAGACCGCCTTTACTTCCTATGCTGGCGCCAACGAGTTTCCCAAATCGAATGTATTTACCGTTGCCCTTTGGGTAAAAAAGACACCGCAGGCGGCCGGCAAGGGAACCAACTTCGCCTTTTCACTCAACAAAAAAGATTACAGCTGGACCAACACGAAACTGTTTTTAGAGTTTGAAGATGCGGGCAATCCCAGCACTACCGACCTGGCCGCCGCCAAGTTTTACATTATGGATCAATGGGTGGAGTACGTAGGCGCCAATAGAATGCCAAACGTGCTTAACGGGAGCTGGCACCAGCTTGTATTTACCTACAATGGCAGCAACTCCCAGTTTATTTCTTACATCGATGGTGTGGCTTTTAAAACCAATACGGTTGGCACTTTGGGGCCAATAAATTTTGGAGACTTTGACAATTTCACCATTGGCGGTCCAAGCCAGTACACGCATGATAAAAATACCTGGATGGGATTTTTTGATGGCCAGATCGATCAGTTCCGTTTGTACAGCACCGTACTTACGCCAGGTGAAGTAACCACTTTGTACAACAGTAAATTGTAATTGAAAAATAATTCACCTGCTAAAAGGGGGCTGACGAAAATAAAATAGTCAGCCCCTTTTTTCAACGACTGTTTCCAAATTTGTAACCTGCTACTGCAGCTCAAAATAGGATGAAAAGACATCGGTTTTCATACCTGATCATTGTAATAACAGGTATCTTAATTTTATTACTTACCCGCTGTATGAACGGTAACGACGATGCCAGGAATGCCAGCACAGACAAGGGTTTCAGCGAATATGCAGGCTCCGCATCCTGTGTAAGTTGCCACAAAGCTATATGCGACAGTCTTGCATCCACCGCTCATTTTCAAACGTCGGCCGTGGCAAACGAAAAAAATATTGCGGGCAGTTTTGAGCCAGGCAAAAACCAATATCATTATCCATCGGGCGGCGCGGTAGCGATGGAAAAATCGGCCGGCGGATTGTACCAGGTGGGCTATTTAAATGATGTGGAAAAGAAGCGCCAGCGTTTTGATATGGTGATCGGATCCGGTACACATGGACAGTCGTATGCCACCTGGAACGGAAACAAATTATACCAGATGCCCATTACCTATTTTACCAGCGCCAATGCCTGGTGCAATAGCCCTGGCTACCCAAACAAACTGGCATTTAACCGCCCGATAACTTCGAGGTGTATGGAGTGCCACGCTACTTACCTGGGCAAAATTTCTCCCGAATCCGAAGAACCGGAAAGCTTCGACAGAAACCAGGTGATACTGGGCGTAGATTGTGAACGTTGCCATGGGCCATCAGCAAAACACGTGCAGTTTCACACCCAAAATCCGGCAGCAAAAGATCCCCACGAGATACTGGCCCTTAGCGCATTTACACGCACCCAAAGCCTCGACTTGTGTGCCCTTTGCCACGGCGGAAGGCTGCAAAAAATCAAACCTTCTTTCCAGTTTAAAGCAGGCGACAAACGTTCCGACTTCTTTGTGGTAGATTCCACAGTTCCCGATGTAAATACTATGGATGTACACGGAAACCAATACGGTTTAATGGCTGCCAGCAAATGCTTCAGGATGAGCAATACCCTTACCTGCAACAGCTGCCATAGCGCCCATGGCAATGAGAAGGGTAATAGCGCTTTGTTTTCGCAACGGTGCCTTACCTGCCACAGCAGCGGGCATGACAACACAGTAACCTGCAAAATGACCGCCACGCTGGGTGCCGCCATTAACACCAACTGCACGGGTTGCCACATGCCTGAACAGCCGTCCAGAGCCATTTCTGTTTACCTGGAAGGGCAAAACATCCCCACACCAGCACTCATGCACACCCACCTGATAAAAGCATACCCTGAAGCCACAAAAAAAATGATGGCGGCGTTTCAGAAAAATTTACAAAGGCGTCTCTGAAACCTTCCTTTTTCCTCCATTCAAACGGATTTAAGGAAGCGGCCAACGAAGAAAACTGAGTTGTAGAAATACCCAAAAGATGAATGCCCGCAAATGGCAACAAAGGCAAAAGAAAAGTGTACGCAATGGCAATACCTATTATTAAAAAAATGTTTTTGGGTGCAATAGCCACTGCACTTTGTCTAAGCGGCTGCCGAAAAAAAGAAACAATGTTTACCTCCCTCGCGCCGTCTGATACACACATTGCATTTGCCAATAACCTTGAAAAAAAGCCACTGTTTAATATTCTCTACTACTTATACTATTACAATGGCGGTGGCGTGTCGGCCGGGGATATTAATAACGATGGACTTACCGATGTTTACTTTACCGCCAATAGTAAAGGACACAATAAATTATACCTCAACAAAGGAAATTTTCAGTTTGAAGATATTACCGAAAAGGCAGGCGTGCAGGGCCTTTCGGACTGGTGTACCGGCACTACGATGGCCGATGTAAATGGCGACGGTTTTTTGGATATTTATGTTTCTACCGTAAGCGGCCGCTACGGTTTACAAGGCCACAATGAACTTTATATCAACAATGGAAAAGACGGATTTACCGAACAGAGTGCAGCCTATGGCCTAAATACTTCCTGCTTTACTACGCAAGCTGCTTTTTTCGACTATGATCATGACGGCGACCTGGATTGCTATATCCTTAATCAATCACACAATCCCCACGCAAACATTGGCGACACCAGCAAACGGCGTGGCTACGATTCACTTGCAGGTGACCGGCTCTATAGGAACGATGTAAAAGAAACCGGCCGTTTTACTGACGTTTCCAGGTCTGCAGGTATTTATCAGAGCAACCTGGGCTATGGTCTGGGCCTGGCCGTTGCTGATATTAATAACGATGGCTGGGACGATCTGTACATCGGGAACGACTTTCATGAAAACGATTACTACTATGTAAACCAGAAGAACGGAAGTTTTAAAGAAGAAGGCGCCAAACACTTTGGCCACTACAGCCGTTTTAGCATGGGAAATGATGTGGCTGATTATAACAACGACGGCCAGCTGGATGTGGTTACCGTAGACATGCTGCCGCCGGATGAAAAGACACTGAAAACTTATGGCAGCGACGAGAACCCCGATATCTATAAAGTAAAGCTGGAGATGAACGGTTACCAGAACCAACTCAGTAAAAACTGCCTGCAGCGAAATAATGGAAATGGTGTAGGCTTCAGCGAAACCTCGCTGATGAGTGGTGTGTCGGCTACAGACTGGAGCTGGAGCCCGCTTTTGGCCGATTTCGACAATGACGGCAATAAAGATTTGTTCATATCGAGTGGTATCGTAAAACGCCCGGTAGACCTGGATTATGTTCGTTTTGTTTCGGACCTCGAAGTAAAGAAGGGTATGAACCAGACAGATAAATACGACGACGAAGCTATCGCCGCAATGCCCGACGGAAGTTCGCACCCATTCCTGTTTAAAGGCGATGGCAACTACGACTTTAAAGATGTAAGTAGCGACTGGGGCACCGGTGAGCTGAAAGGATACTACAATGGCGCAGCCTACGCCGACTTTGATAACGATGGCAACCTCGACATCATGATCAACAGTATTAATGGTGATGCCGTCGTATTAAAAAATAATTCGCCTTCAAAAAATAACCTGTCTATCTCATTTAAAGGGCCAGCGGGCAACAGTTTTGGTATTGGCGTAAAAGCTTATGTATTTGCCGGCGGCAGTATGCAATACCAGCAGCTGATGCTTACCCGGGGCTTCCAGTCTTCATCCGATACCAGGCTGCATTTTGGGTTGGGCAGCAGTGCCGGGGCAGACAGCGTTTTGATAGTGTGGCCCGATAGCCATTCCCAAACGATTAAACACCCTTCGCCGGGAAAGCCACTGATAGCAAAGGTTACAGACGCCAAAGATACCTTTGATTATGCCAAAAGATTTCAGCAGCCCGCTGCGCCGTTTACAGATATCAGCAGTCAGGTGGCATGCACCTGGCACCATAAAGAAAACGACTTTTTGGATTTTAATGTGCAATACCTGCTGCCGCATGCCGAAAGTACAAGAGGTCCCAAACTGGCCGTAGCAGATGTAAACCATGATGGGCTGGACGACTTTTTTGCCTGCGGTGCCAAAGACCAGCCGGGTACGTTAATGATTCAAAAGGCTAATGGAACCTTCGCTCCTTCAGATACCGCCTTGTTTGGCGCAGATGCGATTTGTGAAGATGTAGACGCCGTTTTTTTTGACGCCGATGGCGATGGAGATGCCGATCTTTTTGTTGTAAGTGGCGGCAACGAACCTGCCACCAACCCGGCTGCTATGGCCGATCGCCTGTACCTGAACGATGGTCATGGGAAATTTTCAAAAGCTGCCGCGGCCTTTGTTCCCAAATACGACAACAAATCCTGCGTAGCAGTGGGCGATGCAGATAAGGATGGAGACCTGGACCTGTTTGTTGGTAACCTTGCCAACCCGAAACAATATGGCCTGCTACAAACTTCTTATCTCATGATTAATGATGGCAAGGGGCATTTTACTTATGCGGATCAAAACACCATTCCGCTTACAAACATCGGGATGGTTACCGCCGCAGCCTTTACCGATCTGGATAACGACGGCTGGATGGACCTCGTAATAACCGGCGAATGGATGCCGGTGAAAATACTGATGAATCACAAAGGCATATTTAAAGCCGCTGATATTGCTGCCTCCACCGGACTATGGCAAACGCTGTATCCCGCCGATGTAAATGGAGATGGTAATATGGATCTGCTGGCGGGTAACTGGGGCCATAACTGCAAATTGTATGCGGGCAAAAACGGGCCTGTAAAATTGTATGTGAAAGACTTTGACAAGAACGGATCAGTAGAGCAGGTGATGTGTTATACGGTAGATGGAAAGGAGTACACTTTCCTGGCAAAAGATGAACTGGAAAGAGCCCTGCCCGTTTTAAAAAAAGCGTACCTGAAATACGATGAAGTGGCAGGTAAAACGGTGCAGTATATGTTTTACGATTTGTTTAAAGACTATACGGAACTGAAGGCGGAAACCCTCTCCTCATCTTGCTTTATCAACGATGGCAAGGGAAACTTTACGACCACTGCTTTGCCCGAAGACCTGCAACTGGCGCCACTGATGGCTTTTACTCCGGCGGGATCGTCTCTGAACAATAATTTTATTGGTGGCGGAAATTTCTATGGCGTTATCCCATACGAAGGGCGTTACGATGCACAACAGCCAACCATTTTTTCAATAGCCAATAAAAAAGTCGGGCCAGCTGTGATGCCAGGTATTACGGGTGAAGTCAGGGATATGAAATGGCTTACCATATCAGGCAACCGCAGGGTGTTGGTAATCGCCAGGAACAATGCACCACTTATTTTTTTACAACCAACACTATAACGTGCTGGGTCATATGAAACGAATTTTTATGTTACGTAGCATTTCTTTTATTGGGTACGCGTTCATAGCTACCATTACTATGTCGTCAAGTTGCTCTAAAAGTCAAAGCAACAATGGCGGTGGGGGCACCACTACAACCCCGGCCCTAACAGCCGACTGGTGGCTCACCAAAGGCGACCGCTCTGCACTGATGCAACAGCAGGCAGGCATTTCGTTTGGCACCACTGCCACCAGTACTACGATTGTGGATGTAGATTCGGCAACGAGGTACCAATCAATAGATGGCTTTGGCTACACGCTCACCGGCGGTAGCGCCAGCCTGATTAACCAGCTGGATGCCGCCAACAAATCTGCCTTGCTTACTGAGCTATTCGGTACCGGCACCAACGGAATCGGCATCAGTTACCTGCGACTCAGTATCGGCGCATCCGACCTCAGCAGTACTGTTTTTAGTTATGATGATCTGCCCGCAGGGCAAACGGATCTTAGCCTGGCGCAATTCAGTTTGTCGAAGGACACCACCGATCTAATACCGGTGCTAAAGCAGATACTGGCCATCAATCCCCAAATAAAAATATTGGGTTCGCCATGGAGCGCACCGCTCTGGATGAAGGATAATGGCAGCTCAATGGGTGGCGGTCTTTTGCCGCAGTATTATAGTGTATATTCAAAGTATTTTGTAAAATACATCCAGGCCATGGCTGCAAAAGGAATTACGATAGATGCCGTGACGCTGCAAAACGAACCGCAACACGGCGGCAATAATCCAAGCATGGTGATGAGTGCCGCCAACCAGGCCGAATTTGTGAAAAGCAACCTTGGGCCTGCATTCCAGGCGGCCGCCATTAATACAAAAATTATTGTATGGGATCATAATTGCGACAACCCGACATTTCCGGTTACCGTGTTGGACGATGCCGGCGCCAGGCAATTTATAGATGGATCAGCCTTCCATTTGTACAACGGCGACATCAGTGCATTGTCGATAGTTCACAATGCCTATCCCAATAAGAACCTGTATTTTACAGAACAATGGACAGGCGCCAACGGCTCTTTCGATGGCGACCTGAGATGGCATGTAACCAACGTGGTGATCGGGTCGATGCGCAACTGGAGTCGAAATGCCCTGGAGTGGAATCTGGCTGCCGATGCCGCCTACAATCCGCATACGCCGGGTGGCTGTACGGAATGTAAGGGAGCGCTTACGATTAGTGGCTCATCAGTATCGAGAAATGTGGGTTACTATATCATTGCGCATGCTTCTAAATTTGTACCGGCAGGGTCGGTTCGGATTGGAAGCACCGAAGCAGGGGCCATAAAAAATGCAGCCTTTCTTACACCGACCGGTAAAAAGGTATTGGTAGTAATGAACGACAGCAACACCAGCACATCATTCAATATTAAATACCAGGGCAAGTGGGCCAGCGCTCAATTACCTGCCGGAGCGGCCGCAACATTTACCTGGTAATATCTTTAAAAAAATTATATGACGATCAACAAAACATTTTTGCTTTCGCTGGCGGTTTTTTGTCTGGCATTTATTACAGCTCAATCTAAACCCGGGGCAAAGTCAAAAGCTACTTTTTCTGCCGCAGGCAAAAAAATAACTATTTATACAACCGCCGAAGGCACTGCCAACCGGATCTCATCCGCAGGCAAAGCATCATTTGCAGAAAACCTGCAGCCGGTAGAAAGCGAAGTAACAGTGTTTGCCGACCCCGACAAATCATTCCAAACGATACTTGGTATTGGCGGAGCACTTACCGATGCATCTGCGGAAACCTATGCTAAACTGCCAAGGGATAAACAACAGGAATTCATGACTGCCTATTTCGATAAGGAGAAAGGCATCGGTTATACGCTGGGCCGCACCAACATACACAGTTGCGATTTTAGCAGCGACACCTACACTTATATTTCCGAAGGTGATGCGGCGTTGAAAACATTTAATATACAGCACGACAGGCAGTTTAAGATTCCGTTTATCAAAGCGGCCATGGCAGCGGCAGGCGGCAAGCTGACCTTGTTTGCCAGCCCCTGGAGCCCGCCGGCATTTATGAAAACCAATGGCGATATCTTACATGGCGGCAAACTGAAAAAGGAATTTTACCAGCCCTGGGCTAACTACTATACCAAATTTATCAGGGCTTTCGAGGCCGAAGGCATTCCAATATGGGGCATCTCCATTCAAAATGAGCCAATGGCGACACAGCGTTGGGAATCCTGCATTTATACGGGTGAAGAAGAACGTGATTTTCTGAAAGGCTGGCTTGGGCCCACGATGCAAAAGGCGGGCTATGGCAATAAAAAAATCATCGGCTGGGATCATAACCGCGACCTGCTGTACCAGCGCGCCAGCACACTTTTTAAAGATGCTGCTGCAGCAAAATACCTGTGGGGCGTAGGCTTTCATTGGTACGAACCATGGAGTGGGGGCGAGCCGATGTACGATAACCTGAAGCTGGTTAATGACGCGTTTCCCGGTAAGAACCTGTTGTTCACCGAAGGCTGTAAAGAAGCCTTTGACCTTGCCAAAGTGTACGACTGGAAACTGGGTGAAAAATATGGAGCCAATATGATCCACGATTTCAACAACGGCTCTGTAGGATTTACCGACTGGAACATCTTACTCGATGAAAAAGGTGGCCCCAACCATGTTGGTAATTTCTGCTTTTCACCCATTCATGCCAACACACAAACCGGCGAACTGATCTATACCAACGAGTATTATTACATCGGCCATTTTTCAAAATTTATACATCCCGGAGCGAAGCGGATTGTGAGCAGTGCCAGCCGCAGCCAGTTGCTCACCACGGCTTTTAAAAATCCCGATGGACAAATCGTTGTAGTTGTTATGAATGAAAGTTCGGCCGCCACGCCCTACGCTTTATGGATCAACGGCCAGGCCGCAAAAGCCACCGCCCTACCACATTCCATTTCTACTTTGATATTATAATTTTATACTCATGCCAGTACATCCTGATGCCTGCCGATGCCTGTTGCTGCTGCTGATTGTTTCAGGGTTAGCCTGTAAAAAAAAGGCGGCTGATCCCATACCAGATGTAATCCCATCACCGCTGGTTTTTACTACTGCGAGACTGGACAATAATATTGCGCAAACAGGTACCAATTACAATGTTCGTGTAACTCCGGCCATCCGCCTATCATTCAATAATGTTGTTGACAGAACTTCCGTAGCCAGCGCAGTAACCGTAATCGAAAACAGTGGCATATCGGTTGGCCTCAATTATGCATATGAGAACGGTGACAGTACCTTGCTACTTACCCCGGCGGCTCCGTTGAAATATCTGGCAACCTATACAGTGGCCGCCAGTACTGCTTTGCGTTCGGCTAAGAAAGGCACTTTAAATGCTTCGCTGAGTATCCAGTTTCTAACCAGCCTCGATTCTTCCAATAAATTTCCGGTGGTAACAGATAGTGCTTTGCTTACATTGGTGCAGCAACAGACCTTTAAATACTTCTGGGATTTTGGCCACCCGGTAAGCGGGCTGGCAAGGGAAAGAAACACGAGTGCAGATGTGGTTACCTCAGGCGGCAGCGGCTTTGGAATTATGGCCATACCGGTAGCCATCAACCGCAATTTTATTACCCGTGCACAGGGGCTCACGAGGATGCAAACGATGGTTGCTTTTTTAAAAAATACCGCCCAAACATTTCATGGAGCCTACCCGCACTGGCTCAATGGGAATACAGGGGTAGTAGTGCCCTTCAGTACCAAAGACGATGGCGCCGACCTGGTAGAAACCTCTTACCTGATGGAAGGTCTGCTGACAGCCCGGCAATTCTTTAATGGCGCAGATGTGGCCGAGACAAACCTGAGGAATGATATTAATGTGATCTGGAACCGGGTAGAATGGAACTGGTTCCGGCAGGGTAGCCAAAACACCCTGTTCTGGCACTGGAGCCCCAATTATAACTGGGATATGAATGTACAGGTAAGAGGATGGAACGAGGCATTGATAACTTACGTGATGGCTGCGGCTTCGACCAGCTATACCATTCCCAAAACCGTGTATGACAATGGCTGGGCCGGGGCTGGTGGTTTTGCAAACGGCAATACCTATTACGGCTACCAGCTTCCGTTGGGCCCCAACCTGGGTGGCCCCCTGTTCTTTGAACATTATTCATTTATGGGCATCAACCCCAATGGCCTTTCTGATGGATCTGCCAATTATGGTACCCAAACAAAGAACCATACCCTCATTAATTATAACTACTGCAAGGCCAATCCCAAAGCCTTTTATGGCTATAGTAATTTATGCTGGGGCCTTACGGCCAGCGATATCCAGGGTGGCTATACCGCAAGTTCACCAACCAACGATGTCGGTACAATTGCACCTACCGCTGCCCTGTCTTCTTTTCCATATACTCCGATAGAATCGATGCAGGCACTTAAGTTTTTTTATTACGTTCTGGGCGATAGAATTTGGAAGGAATATGGCTTTGTCGATGCCTTCGATATCAATGATGGCTGGTTCGCCAGTTCTACTTTAGCCATTGACCAGGGGCCAATTATTGTGATGATTGAGAACTACCGGAGCGGGCTTGCCTGGAATTTATTTACCAGTTGCCCGGAAGTAAAGGCGGGATTGATCAAGCTCGGTTTTACAGCGCCCTACTTATAGCAACACCATGCTTTTGGCATAAAGGCAATTATAAAAGCTCTTTGAAAGATTATTTAGAATAATGGAAGCGGCATGAATGTATGATCAGCTGCCCTTCTTCAATTTTGTAAATCAATCGATGCTCGTCGGTAATTCTTCTGCTCCAATAGCCTTTAAAATCACCTTTTAGCGGTTCTGGTTTTCCAATACCCCCGAAGAAATCCCTGCTGGTTTCTTCTATGAGTTTAAGAATTCTGAGTGCAATTTTTTTGTCTTCAGCAATCCAAAACTTGAGTTGGTCGATTGCTGTTTCGGAGAAACTAATCATTCTTGATCATGTTTTCGAGATCAGCAGATGAAATGGCAACCACCTTTCCTTTTTCAATTTCATCTTTGGCCCTGTACATCATAGCTTTATTGGCTTCGTTGCTCGTTAAGTACTCCGTTTCATTCATACTATTATAATCTTTAATCGAAAGCACAACCACGGTTTTTCCATTGCCATTTACAACCAACATGTCATTATTGTCAGAAACATTGTCAATGTAGGCTTTCATATTTTTTCTGAACTGTGAAATATTTGCTACTTGCATGGTATTTAAATTTGTACAAAAGTATGTACACAATTGTTTTAAATCAAATTTTGTTATGAAGAAAGGGGTCTTAACTTATTTACTTTTATTGGTAGCCATAGTTGGTTTTGCTCAAAATACAGTTCTAAAAATACCAGCTTTTGATGCCCGGAACCGTGTAAAAAACTTGTCCGACACGGCGTTGGTGGAGCTGGTGCAAAAGCAAACCTTTCGATACTTCTGGGATTTTGCCCACCCGGTGAGTGGCATGGCCAGAGAACGCAGCAATGAAAACTTTGGTTACGGCCATGAAACAGTCACCACTGGTGGAACTGGCTTCGGGATTATGAGCGTAATTGTAGCAGCCGAAAGAGGCTGGATTACCCGGGATACGGCTGCAAAGTTTATGCGGAAGATGATCCGATTCCTGGTGAAGGCCAACTCGTATCACGGGGTTTTTTCCCATTGGATGGATGGCGCTACCGGAAAAACTATACCCTTCGGCCGGAAAGATGATGGCGCTGACCTGGTGGAGACTTCTTATCTCTTCCAGGGCCTGCTATGTGCCCGGCAATATTTTAACCAGGACAATCCTGCTGAGAATGAATTTCGCGGTAAACTAAACTGGCTGTGGACCGCTATTGAATGGAGCTGGTTTACCCACGACCAGGAAGTATTGTTCTGGCACTGGAGCCCCAATAATGGCTGGTCGATGAACTTCCCTGTTCGTGGTTTTAATGAGTGCCTGATCATGTACATTCTCGCAGCAAGTGATGAACACTACCCGGTAACTGCTGCCGTGTATCACAGGGGGTGGGCCCAAAGTAGTTTTTTCAAAAATGGTAAAACATTTTACGGACATACATTACCACTGGGTTTCGATTACGGCGGACCCTTGTTCTTTTCACAATATTCCTTTTTGGGTCTCGACCCGAGGGGATTGAAAGATCGCTACGCAGATTATTGGGAACAAAATAAAAATCACACGCTTATTAACCACGATTACTGTGTAGATAATCCGAAAGCGTTTAAAGGCTATGGAGAAAACTGCTGGGGACTCACTGCCAGCGATACCTATGATGGTTACAACGCCTTTTCTCCCACCAACGATTTTGGTACCATTACCCCAACGGCTGCGCTGTCTGCCTTTCCCTATACACCTGCATTTTCGATGAAGGCATTACGACACTTCTATGATGATTTGGGCGATAAGATTTGGGGTGAATACGGTTTCGTGGATGCGTTTAATGAAACTAAGAACTGGTATGCGGCATCCTATCTCGCCATTGACGAGGGGCCAATTGTTGCGATGATAGAAAACTATAGAAGCGGCTTGCTTTGGAAACTATTTATGAGTTGCCCCGAAATACAAAAAGGCTTAAAGAAACTGGATTTTGAAAGTCCATGGATGGGTAACTAAGCCGACTTTTTTGCATGGCCTTTTAGCATAATCAACAAAGGGGACTGTTTTTATAACGAATAAGGCTGGTGAAGAACCGATAACATTTTAAGGAGGCATTTGATGTATGAAAAAAATAGTATTTATAACAATCGTGGCGTTGCTACATCACGCTGCTGCTGCACAACAAAAGACCTACTGCAATCCTATTAATGTGGACTATGGCTATACGCCTTTCCCAAGCTTTGGTGAATGGGGTAAACACAGGGCCACAGCGGATCCTGTGATTGTGAACTACAAAGGAGACTTTTATTTATTTAGCACGAATCAATGGGGCTATTGGGTTAGCAGCGATATGTTGCACTGGAAATTCAATGAACGGAAATTCCTGCGGCCCTGGAACAAAACAATGGACGAACTCTGTGCTCCTGCGGTAGGGATAATCGGCGACACCATGCTGGTGTTTGGTTCCACTTACACCAAAAACTTTACATTGTGGATGAGCACAGATCCTAAAGGAAATGTATGGAAGCCGTTGGTGGATTCACTTGAGATCGGCGGCTGGGATCCGGCTTTTTTTACGGACGATGATGGCCGTTTCTATATGTATAATGGTAGTAGCAATAATTATCCTGTGTATGGGGTGGAGCTGGATAGAAAAACCTTTAAACCCATTGGCACCCGCACGCCCATGTACCTGCTACAGGATTGGCGTTATGGCTGGCAGCGTTTTGGAGAAAATATGGATAACACCTTTCTGGATCCCTTTATTGAAGGAGCATGGATGACGAAACATAACAATAAATATTACTTTCAGTATGGTGCGCCGGGAACTGAATTCAGCGGCTATGCTGATGGGGTAGTGGTAGGCAGCCGACCCTTGTTCGATGGTATCGAATCTATACCACAGTCGGACCCGTTGAGTTTTAAACCCGGAGGCTTCAGCCGTGGCGCGGGTCATGGGTCCACCTTCCAGGACAACCAGAAAAATTACTGGCATATTTCTACCAGTATTATTTGCGTAAAAAACACCTGGGAGAGAAGGATGGGTATCTGGCCCGTGGGTTTCGACAAGGATGATGTAATGCATTGCAATACCGCATTCGGTGACTATCCGATGTATTTGCCGGGAGCCTCGCCCAACCCTTCTGACATCGGTGTTACTGGTCCCGGATGGATGCTGCTCAACTACAAGAAACCGGTGACTGTTTCTTCTACGTTGGCCAGTTTCAATGCCAACAATGCAGTGGATGAAAGTATCAAAACTTACTGGAGTGCCGTCTCCGCCAATGCAGGCGAATGGATACAGTCCGACCTGGGCAACCTATCCACTGTAGATGCGGTCCAGATTAATTATGCCGACCAGGATGCGGAGTTTGTGGGCCGGCGAACTAACATTTACCACCAGTATAAATTGTATTATTCCCCGGACGGTAAGAAGTGGAACCTGCTGGTAGATAAAACCAATAACAAGACAGATGTACCACACGACTACGTAGAATTGGAAAAGCCGGTGCTGGCAAAATATATCCGTCTCGAAAATATTCATATGCCTACTGGTAAATTTGCAATTAGTGGGCTGCGGGTGTTTGGCAATGGCAATGGTGCAAAGCCAGGTAATGTTGACCCATTGATCGTGCTTCGTACCGAAAAAGATAAACGAAGTGCCTACATCAAATGGCGGCCCGTAGACAATGCTTTTGCCTATAATCTTTATTATGGAACTGCGCCGGATAAGTTATATAGTTGCATTATGATCCACGACTTTAATGAGTATTGGTTTAAGGCAATGGACAGTCAGAAGCCCTATTATTTCTCGATTGAAGCAATCAACGAAAACGGCGTTTCCAAACGATCAAAAGTGATGAAAGTGGAGTAGTATTCCCATTTGAATTTTGAGCGTTGATTATTGAATATTTGTTTTGAAAAGGCATTAATTGACATTGCAGTTGCGAATGCAAAAAGCACAAACATTTGAAAAATATTTCCTGAATAAAAAAGCGATAAGCACAGCCATGAAAAAAAAGGTAACGATAGTAGCCATCCTGCTGGCAACGATATTTTGCTCCCAGGCACAGCCTGTTATGACCCAGGATGCCAGGATGAATGTTTTTATCAGCAACCTGATGCGAAAGATGACCCTGGATGAAAAACTCGGACAGCTCAATCTTCCAGGCTCCGGCGATATTGTTACCGGCCAGGCAGCTAACTCCGACATTGGCAAACAAATACGTGATGGGAAAGTAGGTGGTTTGTTTAATATTAAAACGGTGGAGAAAATAAAAGCCGTACAGAAAATAGCGGTCGAAGAAAGCCGGTTGAAGATTCCGCTTACATTTGGAATGGATGTGATACATGGTTATGAAACGGTCTTCCCGATACCTCTGGGTTTGTCATGTACCTGGGATATGGGATTGGTGGAGCGCAGCGCACAAATAGCAGCTTCAGAAGCCAGTGCAGATGGCATTAACTGGACTTTTAGCCCGATGGTGGATATCGCCCGGGACCCGCGCTGGGGCCGTATTGCAGAAGGAAGCGGCGAAGATCCGTACCTCGGCAGCCAGATCGCAAAAGCCATGGTGAAAGGTTACCAGGGCAGCGACTACAGCAGCGGTAAAAACATCATGAGTTGCGTAAAACATTTTGCCCTCTACGGCGCTGCTGAAGCAGGCCGGGATTACAACACCACCGATATGAGCAGGGTCCGGATGTACAACGACTACTTTCCTCCCTATAAAGCCGCGGTGGATGCCGGTGCGGGAAGCGTAATGGCATCTTTCAACGAAGTAGATGGCGTACCAGCAACTGCCAACAAATTTTTAATGACGGATGTGCTGCGCAAACAATGGGGTTTTAAAGGCTTTGTAGTTACCGATTATACAGGCATTAACGAAATGGTGGCGCATGGTATCGGCGACCTCCAAACAGCCGCTGCCCGGGCCTTAATGGCAGGTGTGGATATGGATATGGTAGGCGAAGGATTTTTGACGACCCTAAGGAAATCTTTAAGTGAAGGAAATGTTACCTGGCAGCAAATTGATGTCGCCTGCAGGCGGATATTGGAAGCGAAATATGAATTGGGTTTGTTTGAAGATCCTTACCGCTATTGCAACGAATCACGGGCAAAAACAGACATATTTACCGTGGCTAACCGCAGGGAAGCCAGGGACATTGCTGCGCAGAGTTTTGTATTGTTGAAAAATGCAGGCAATATTCTGCCCCTCAAAAAGGCTGGTACCATTGCATTGGTAGGGCCGCTGGCTGATAACAAAGAAAATATGAGTGGTACCTGGAGTGTAGCAGCAAAATTTTCGAATGCCATTTCCGTTTTGGCAGGCATGAAGGAAGCGGTTGGCGACCAGGCAAAAATAGTGTATGCCAAAGGATCCAACCTCGATGCAGATCTCGCTTTTGAGCAGCGTGCGGGCCTGTTCGGTAAGCCCTTCATTCATGATAACCGGCCCGAGGCTGAGATCATTGCAGAAGCCGTAAACCTGGCCAATCAATCGGATGTAGTAGTGGCGGCGGTAGGCGAGAGTGCCGAGATGACTGGCGAAAGCAGCAGCCGTAGTAATATTGAAATACCTGAGGCGCAGAAACATTTGCTGGAGGCATTGGCCAAAACGGGCAAGCCAGTGGTACTGGTGTTATTTACCGGCCGCCCACTTGCCATAAAATGGGAGAGTGAAAATATACCTGCTATTTTAAATGTGTGGTTTGGCGGTAGTGAAGCGGGTTCTGCTATAGCCGATGTGTTGTTTGGCGATGTAAATCCATCCGGGAAACTCACCACCACCTTCCCACAGAATGTAGGCCAGGTACCGATTTATTATGCCCATAAGAATACGGGCCGGCCGTTACCACAGGGTAAATGGTTTGAAAAATTCCGGAGCAACTACCTCGACGTAAGCAACGAGCCGGTGTATCCGTTTGGGTTTGGGTTGGGATATAGCAATTTTTCTTATGGCGATTTAAAGCTAAGCAGCACTTCACTAAAAGGCAACCAGACCTTAACCGCCAGCATTACCGTCCGTAATACCGGAAAATACGATGGTAAAGAAACCGTGCAGCTATACATCCACGATCTGGTAGGCAGCATCACCAGGCCGGTGAAAGAATTGAAAGGGTTTCAGAAGATCAATCTCAAGGCGGGCGAATCGAAGACTGTTTCTTTCCGAATTACGCCAGCAGATTTGAAATTTTATAACGGCGATCTGAAATACGATTGGGAGGCGGGAGAATTCGAAATCCAGATTGGCACCAATTCAGCAGATGTTAAAATGGGAAAGATTAGCTGGGTGAAATAGTTATCACAGTGGAACATTTTTAAAACCAGGTGCTCCGTCCGGTGTCTGCACGTTATTTTTCTTGCACACCAGCGACGGGGCTTCCTATCAACCCTGCTATTCCTTTCAAACACTCATGTAACTGCTCGGCTTTTTGGCCAAGTATCCTTACGACCAAACCATTTACAGGAGTGGTACTGATACCAAAAGTGATGTCATTTTGTATTGATAAAAGCTCGTTGATGAGCGGCGATATTGTTTTAATGGCTCCGTGTTCATCCTGGTAAATTAAACTGGCCTGGTGCGTATATCCTTCGAGTTGCCCTATCGTGTTTACATCGATAGTGGCGGGCGCTATCAATAGGTTTTCTTTTAGCACCAGTTTATCACAAATAAAGACTTCAGTAATGCTATGGTATTTTGAAAACAGGAAAGCTTCACCGTTCAGCTTTCTACCGCAGGTGAGCACTTCACCAAAGATGAGGCTACAGTTCTTAGCCAGGTAAAATTTGTTTTTGGTTATGAAAGAAGATGACGCATGCGGTACTGAAGGATGTGGTAAAAAGCAGAATGATGCACCTTCACCTAATCGTACTTCCAGGTTTTGGGATGCGCCCTGCTGCATATGATACAACCGTTGGTACGACTGGGTTTGCAACTGAAGTGACGTTCCGGGTTCCAGGTCAATTTTCATCTCGTACCTATCGCCATCCAGTATACCCGGAGATGAACTCATTAGCATCAGTTGCAAGGTCGTTGCTTTTTTATCTTCGGTGATATTCGCGACTTTGAACGGTGTGGTACAAAAGGATTTTTTCAAATACGTGATGCCTTCCCGAAGTCCTGTTACGATATGGAGCGATGCTGTTATCGCCATAGTTCGGGCTCCCCAACAGTTTCAAGCAAAGCATATTTTTTGATCCACCCGATGACTGCGGCGAGGCCTTGCAGGCTCATGAGGTTTGTAAACACAAAGGGGCTGCCTTTACGCATTTTCCTGGCATCGTTTTCCATGACTTCAAGACTCGCGTTTACATAAGGTGCGAGGTCGATTTTGTTGATCACCAGCAGGTCGCTGCGGGTAATGCCCGGGCCACCTTTGCGTGGGATTTTATCACCTTCAGCCACATCGATCACAAAGATCGTTACATCGGCAAGATCGGGGCTGAAAGTGGCCGACAGGTTATCGCCGCCGCTCTCAATAAAAATAATGTCCAGATCTGGAAAACGATTGGCCATTTCTTCCACCGCCTCCAGGTTCATGCTGGCGTCTTCACGTATGGCCGTGTGCGGGCACCCACCTGTCTCCACGCCGATAATGCGTTCGGCGGGTAGCAGGCTGTTTTGTGTGAGGAACGCTGCGTCTTCCTTCGTATAAATATCATTCGTAATCACTGCCAGGCTATAGTCCTGGTTCATGCAACGGCTCAGTCGTTCAATAAGGGCTGTCTTGCCAGATCCAACCGGGCCGGCCACGCCGATTTTTATGTAGTTTCTTTCAGGCATTTATGTATATAATATTAAAGATGGCTGACTGCTTTTTTGCGAAAAAGAAGGAAGACAGAAGAACCACAAAAAGATACGTCACGGATGGTAGAGATCTCCTTTATCACAGCATAGGTTTCGTCTTTAATAGTAGAAAGATGCAACATGCATTTCTGATTTAGGAATGTTGAAATAGATGCTGCAAAAATTAATCGTTTTGGGGTCGAGTTCTTTGCTTTTACGGAGTGCTTCACGTATTTCTTCGGCTTCGTAAATGTGTACCAGCACATAAAAATCTGCTAAAAAGCCACGTATTACCACCCGCTCTACCATGTAACGTTTGTTGTTAGGGATGCTGATATTTTGAATGGGTGTATCCCAAAATAAGTTCTGGCGAAAAGGGAATTGACCCGAGGCAATTTTGTCATCCAGCTCTTTGGTATTGATCAAGGAAAAATAGTCGAACATTCGCCAAATTTAAGCCCAGATGTCCATATTCATAAACCCTTTCCGATCCCGCTTCATTATTGAATTAATGACCATTGACAAATGACCCAATTCACCTACGACATATACAACCTCGAATACAAAGTTTCGTGCTGCATGCACCGGATGTCGAAGCCAGTGCAGCACATGCCAATCCTGGATTCATCCGGCTGCATGGTATTTTCCACCAGTTGTGCAATAAGCGGGTGCAATGAAAACAGTAATTCCTGCCCGTCCTGCTGACCCAGTGGCACCAGTTTTACACTGTTGGTTACAAAGCCGGCAGCCGCATTATAATAGAACCCGGTAAGCATATCCCGCTTAGGTATTTTTAATGCCGCGGCAAACAAGCCAAAGGCAATACAGTGATGCCCCGGCGCCTGTTTTGCACCAATAGCTTTTTGATATTTTCCAGCCAGCGAATCGTTACAGACAGGCTGGAATATTTTGATCAGCCGGGTACCCAATTTCTGGCTGGCCTGTCGTATTTCAAACGGGAGCTTTACAGCGTTGCAATGTGCATCCAGTTGTAATACGCTGTCAAAATCCTGCGCCAAAGCGGCATCATAAGTCAGGGATACAAAAGCGGCGTCTGTGTATTGCAGGTTTTGAGTAAGCATCGCAGAAACAAAAGCCCTTGTAGTTGAAAGATCATGCACCGCTCCCTGCTGCACATAGGTTTCCAAACCCGAACTATGGGCATAGCCACCGATGGGTAATGTTGGGTCCGACAGTTGTAGCAGATTCAGTAATACCGTATTCATTTTTCGTCGTTTGGAAGGATCCTGATTTTTGAAAACAAAATGCTGCTTCCGTGAGGCGCCACGCTTGTTTTAAGCGGGCTGATCAATTTTCTCATGCCTTCCGCTATTTCATAACCGGCTGACTTCAGCAAGCGTAACAACGGGATATCGAGCGCCACCATCAGTTCATCGTTTGCCAAAAACAATGGCAAGTGTTTGTTGCCGATTTCGTAGCAGATTGTAGCCATTTCATAGGAATTTCTCGGTCTGATGGAAATGGCTTCACAAGCTGCGATCTCAACAGCGATAATTGTTTCTGCATCTTCGTACAGCACATCGTCCTGGGTAAGGTTTTGGTTTTCCTGTAAAAATTTCAAGGTGATGTCGCGGCCGGCGGCGGTTTTTTTATGCAGGATCCGCTTGTTGGTTTCATGCCATTCCAATGCCAGCCAGTCTATTTCCCTTTTGCCAATATCATGATAGGAGAGTGGTAGCAATTTTTCTTTGAGTATCATAAAAACGGTTGGTTGATTGCCGGGAACAGGATCCTTCGTACTGATCAAAGATGCTACAACCATCCGAGAAATTCAAGTTGGCTTTCTTGCCTCTACCAGCAGGCCGGCAATAAGGATAGCGATAGCAAATACATTTTGCCGGCAACGGAATAACAAAAAAATATAACGTCACCACAAAACGGTACGAATACACACAGGCATTATTGTATGCATTCAGATTGCGATACATAAAAGTAGCGCCGTCCAATATGGACGGCGCTGCTAATTCTTCGGAATGTGCCACGCAGCGGAGTAATTGGCCCTTAGTAAAAGAATTCCTCCGAGATAATTTTGCCATCTTTTACCTCGTACTTACACATTTCTTTCATGTCCATACGACCCATGCTTTTCATGGTGGCGTCCATGCCCATTTCCATAAAAATGTAATTACCCAAAACCAGTGGTTCTTTGGTATAGGCACTGTGCATTTCTAACATTTCGCTTTGGAACCGCTTGCCTTTTTCTTTAATGGCTTCCATACCGCTTGCGGTTTCCCTTTCGCCACCCATATTGCTTTCGGTACTGGTGGCATCAGCAGAAAATAATTCGGCCTGCGCAGTGTCAAACTTGCCCTGCTGGCCCAGCTCGTACAGGCGGCTGGCAATTTCTTGTGTTGTCATGATGGAGTTTTTTTTAGTTTTTGAAGGACTATAAAAATAGAGATGTCCTGTAACAAATTGCCAGGTTTTAATTTCTTTTCAAAAATTTAATCTTATGTCAGGCACTTTTAAGGAACTACAATGAACAGGTTTTTAGCCAGAAGGTACGATGCCTTCACGTTGTAGTAAAAGATGTTTTTGAAACGCGCTTGTGATAATCGTCAGCTGGTTATTTTTACCTTTGGACCTTGTTGCGACGCATCCAGCTTACAATACCGCATACAGGTATTTGGCAAGTGTGGCCAGAGTTGTACACCTGCTTACATAATGGAACAGTTTATGCTTTACCAGAACATAAATTGTTTATGAAAAGAATTAGCCTGGGTATCTATAGCTTGCTGGTTGCAGCATTCGCTACTTTCAATACCGGAGTTGCCCAGCCCCATAAGGCTACAACTGCCGCCAACAAAATACCGCCACCCGAATTGCCCGCGCCTTTTGAAACAAAGTCTGCAAAGAACTTCAGTAAGGTTATTGGCTGGAAAGACAACACCATGCCTATAGCACCGGTGGGGTTTACGGTTACCAAGTTCGCCGACAGCCTTGAGCACCCACGCTGGATTTATGTGGCAGATAACGGTGATATTTTTGTGGCTGAATCGAATACCGTATTAAAAGGAATTCTAAAATTTGGGGCAAAAATTTCCCGGAAAATAAAGACGCAGCATATTGGGGAAAGCCCCGACCGGATTACGATGTTCAGGGATGCCAATAAAGACGGGGTATATGAACAGCGCTATGTATTTGCCGAATGCCTCCATCAGCCTTTTGGTATGCTGATCATCAAGGACCATTTTTATGTGGGCAATACGGATGCGTTGGTGAGATTCAACTATCATCCGGGACAAACAAAATTGACGGATACAGGTACAACGATATTGTCGCTACCTGCCGGCAAGTACAACCGCCATTGGTGCCGGAATATAATCACCAACAAGGATCAGTCGAAGATCTATATTGGCGTAGGCTCCGGCTCCAATGTAGCGGAAAAAGGGTTGGATAACGAGATCAGAAGGGCCTGCATACTCGAAGTAAATATTGACGGCAGCGGCGAAAAAATCTATGCCTCCGGTTTGAGAAATCCTACGGGCATGGATTGGGCACCTGGCACCAACACTTTATGGACCGCTGTGAATGAACGGGATGAAATGGGTGATGAGTTGGTGCCGGATTATCTAACCGGCGTTATCCCGGGTGGTTTTTACGGCTGGCCCTTTGCCTATTATGGCCAGCACGAAGAGCCGCGGATGAAGGACCATCGGCGGCCTGACCTGGTGAGCCAAACGATTACACCTGATCTTTCGCTGGGCTCACATACTGCTTCACTCGGGCTGGCATTTTATACCAAAAAAGCATTTCCGTCAAAATTCCACAATGGTGCTTTTATCGCCCAGCATGGGTCCTGGAATCGTAGTGAATTGAGTGGGTATAAAGTAGTGTATGTGCCATTTGCCGGTGGCAGGCCCAGCGGACCTCCTGAAGATTTTTTAACTGGCTTTAAAGTGGAAGGCTCTACTGATAGCGAAGTGCGTGGGCGACCCGTTTGCGTAGCGCTGTTAGCCGATGGTTCGATGCTGGTTACGGATGATGTGAGTAATACGATTTGGCGGGTGAAGGCAGGGGAATAGCGGTACAGGAGCCAATTTTGTCACTCATGAAACTAGTGTCTGAAACTTGAAGGTTGGCAACCTTGCACTTCGTACAATTCCAGCGGCAGCCCATCCGGATCTGCAAAAAAGGTAAACCGTTTGCCAGTAAATTCATCGGTGCGAATGGATTCGGCGGTGATGCCATGTAAAGTTAGTTTTTGGATGACGGGCTCCAGCTTTTCCACTTCAAATGCAAGATGTCGCAGGCCTGCCGCTTCGGGTCGGGAAACACGGACAGGAGGATCGGGAAAAGAAAAGAGTTCGATGATATAATGACCGTTCAATGCGAGGTCGAGTTTGTAAGACTGTCGGTCCGCCCGGTATACTTCCCCGATGATTTCCAGCCCAAGAACTTGCGTGTAAAATTTTTTTGACCGTTCGTAATCTGAACATATGATCGCTATATGATGGATAGATTGCAGCATGCTGTAAAAATAGCCTAACGAAATTCATCTGCCATCTTAACCGGCACGATGGGCCGCAATGGCTCTTTGGAGGCAAGCGGATCTGCGGGTAAATCGGTCTCTTCTAATTCGATCCGGCGGGTGATATCGCCGAGCGAGCTGAGGCGCTGGACGACATAGGGGATGATATCCAGGCCGCTGACAAATTTTAAAATATATGCATAGATACCCACGATGTCGCCGGCCTGTAGGGCAAGGCCGGAACTTTTAGCCGTCACCAATAACGACACACCGATCACCGCCATTACCATCATTTCCATCAGGCCGAAATTGATAGCTTCCTTGTCGCTGATCTTGATCTGCCATTTGCGGAGGTTATTATAATGGTCGCGGATAATAGCGGTATTGCCCGTGGTGATTACATCCACCTGTTTTTCCAGTTCGTCGTTCTTTAATTTGTTCAGCCGTTTCATCCTGCGGCCATAGACATAGCTGATGCTGATAACGGGTAGCAGGGCAGCAAAACAAATGCCCACCACACTGAGATCGTAAAAAAACAAGAGCACCAGCGAGCCCAGTATATTGTAAAAAGCCTCCATCACGTAGATAAGGTCATACTCTAGGAAGTCTACAAATTCCCGTGCCAGCGTAGAATGGGCGCTGAGTTTAGATACTTCAGAGCGACCGAAACGGCGGCTTAAAAACTGCGTGACCAGGGTTGTGTAAATGGCGGAATACGTCCGTGTGTCGTACATATGGCGGATGGTGCCGGCGATGAGATAAGCAAAATGCACTATGCATAAAAGAACAAGGCCCTGGTAACTGCCCTTCACCAGGCCATTCACCGCCATACCCAGAAAAAATGGACGTAATAAGGTGCCGATCATTTCCAGGGTAAATAAAATATAGGTGAGCACCAGCTGGCTGCGGTGTTTCACCATCAAACTTCTTAATATCTGGAACCTGGACATGCAATGTGTTTTGGGCCGGCAAAATTGGTTACTAAGTTGGCCGGCAAGGGTTAAAGGGTTATCAGGACGCAGGACTATCCACGATATCTAAGCCGCAGCAATCGTTCTCTTTCCGTAACAGAATTTAAAGGGTGGCCCGCAATAACGCCACGGCAGTTGGCAGCGCCACAGTTGCATTTGAATGGCTCCATGGAGCTGTCTAAAAAATGGGCGTAGTCAAGCGTCAGTTCTTCGTCTTTCGCGATTGGCTGTAGCGAAACTACATTTAATCCATCGTATGCAGTATTGGGATTACAGCTATGGTTCTGTGGTGCCCAGCAAGCCGGGTCATTATCCCAGAGCAGGTAAACTTCATCGCTTACCGCATAGGCGTACCTGCGGAAAACTTCCTGCTGCGGTTCCGTCCAGTTATTTTGTACGTGTCGGCGGGTCACCAGTCGCTGTGCTCTTTCCTCACCCTTGAACAGGAGTTCACCAGCAACAATATCTTGCGTGGCGTAGATGCCGTAACCAGCGATCGCATTGCCTTTTACAGTATATTTTTTTTGTTTTTGCCTGTGGCGGAAAATGCCCTCGGCAATAATATGCCGCAGGAAATTAGCTTGTCCAAAGCCATCATGCCGGAGGATATAGTCGGCTGAACCCTCGTATCCGTCAGTGTAAAAAACAGAGCAGGTAAAATTGATCTCCAGGAAAAAAAGGGCCCCGGTAGCGTCCATTCTGAAATCCAGGCGGGCATAGCCAACACCATTAAAGGCTTTAAAAATGTTCTCAGCGGCCTGCCTTAGCCGCTGGTCTAATGCCAAGTCTGTTACCGTGATATTGGCTTCGGGGTGTAGTTCGGAGGTTTTTAAAGCGTAGGTCTTAAAGCTGTTGCCTTCAGGGAAAATAAATTCTACCGGTTTAAAAACCCTGTAGCCACCGCCGGCATTGGCGGCCAGCATCACCGTGAATTCCCGACCATCGATATATTCTTCTACCAAAAGTTCGTCGTATTCCGGCAGTAAGGAAGCCACTTTTTCAATTAAACTTTTTGAATCCCTTACCAACGATTTTTCATCAATCCCAAGGCTGTCGCCGGCTTTGGCCGGTTTTACAAACAACGGAAATGATAGTCGCTGGACCGCCTGTTCCGCATCTTCCAGGTTTTGAACCAATGAGTAGGCGGGAGTGTTGACACCTTCGCAATAAGCCACATATTTCATCAGCTCTTTCGGTGGGTCATAGAGTAGGGAGGTAGGGCCTGTAAAAGGCAGATTCAGGAGTTCGAGTGTGTAGATCACATCGATCGACGGTACCTCCCATTCAAGATATCCTTCGCAGAGGTTTACAAAAATATCATAGCCTTTTTTCTGCAGCGCTTTCAGCTGCTTATACGTGGTGAGCTTGTTCAGGAGCACATGATCGATGCTGGCTTCGGGCCATAACGCACTCAAATTCCTTTGGGGGTCGTAATGCTGATAGTCTACGGCAGAAGTGGAATAGTCGGGTAAGAGTACGCAAATTTTCATATTGTCTTTTTTTCTTTTGTCACAAACGACGAAGGGACAAAGAAGCACAAAGTTTTTTATGGATGGGCTGTTGTTTTCAGTTGCTGACCCGGGGTCGCATGCCTGGTGAAGGCATCATGTATAATTTCGAGTATCGTATCGCTGAAAGAAAGACCAGCCAGCCGGAGAATGGCGCCAATGCTGGTGAAGTTTTCATCTTCGCTGATACCACATTGCGCATTCACTTCGAGTACATACATGCGGCCGGTTGCCTTATCCATGCGAAGATCCACGCGTGTATAACCGCGGCCGCAGGTGGCAACATATGCCTCCATGCTCAGCTTTTTTATTTCGGACACAAGCATCACATCGGGAACCTGATACTCATAGAAGTTCTCTTCATTGGGCATACTCTCCTCATCCTCGTAAATCTCCCATAGCCTGTCGAAGGATAGGAACTTCTCGCGGTCTGGGAGTGATGGATGAAATACCCTTTCCACCGGTGGGTACACCTTGCAGGTACCGGGTTCATCGTACGAGCCGGTAATAAAAGTGGTGAATTCAGGGCCGTCAATAAACGATTCTGCGATGACGCCGCCTGCAGTTAAACTCCAGCCGCGATAGCCCTCGTATAAATGCTGCAGTTGGGTATTGAATTCAGCAGCATTACTTACTACAGATTTGACACCCACGCCCATGCTGCCCCCGCTGATGGCTGGTTTCAGAATAATTGGATTGCCCAGTTTTTCAAAAATGCCTTCGGCGTCGGGGCGGTTTTCCTCCAGCGATACCCAGCGCGGCGTAGGAACTCCGGCATTGTCAAATGCCCGCTTCATGTCTGTTTTAGAAGTGGTGATATGGTAAAAGAAAGCATCTGCGCCTGTATACACAAGGCCTTTCTCTTCCAGCAGTTTTACTATGGAAATACCAGGTGCGCCATTTACTTCGTCGCCATCGCAAAGATTCAGCACCACCGGAAAAATGCCATTTGATCCTGCCGCAATGGTCGCTATAACATCAGCATAATTATCCAGGCTCACGGGCTGCCATTTCCAGGGCAGGCCAAGGGTTTTGAAACAACGGGTGTACTCTTCAATACTTTGGCTGAAATCGTAGTAATAGTCCAGGTTCTCATCAGCTGTAACCAATTGCGGCGCCAGCACCCATACAAAAATGGGTGGTCTGTTAATGGGCGGGAGGGAGGCAGTGGTAGACAACATGCTGCAATAATAAATGGATTATTGCGGTTGCACACCGGATTGCCGCGAAATGAAATCAGTAAGCTGGTACTGCTTCAGTACTTCTGTTGAAAGATGTGCGGCACCCTGGATGTACTTGTGGCAGTTGGTTGCCTGACACCTGCATGCGAAGGCTTGTTCCATATGCCATTCGGAAGAAGGGTAAAAGAAATTAATCTCGTCGCCGTGCTTTATTTCCTTTACACATACCAATACAAAATGAGTGGTGTCAAAAAACACGTTGGGGCTGCAGCTATGGTTGATATATTGTAAAAATTCAGGCTTCAATGTGATGTGTTTAACCGCGTCTACCTGTACAGTGAGATAGGTTGGATGGTCCAATGTTTCCCCGGCAGAGAAAGAACAGACCGTCTCACCGGGCATAAAGCCTCCGGAACTGATCAGGGCCTTTTCCCCAGTTGTTTCATTGAGCCATACCTGGGCAAAAACATTATCGCTCAGTAGCCGGAACGCCGGAGCATAAGCAAGATTGGAGGAAGACATCATGATGGGTTTTAAGGGTAAATAACGGGTGCCATAGAATAATATAAAAGGCAATGGTTTAATAGGGTTAAAAAGAATAATTGTGTTGTGAAATGCAGATTGTGCACAAGGCCTGATTGTATTATTTTTGAAGGATTATTTTCTTAAAAACCTTATACCGTATGAACATCACGCTTGCGCAGGCTGAAGCAGCCTTATCTGCAGCCAAAAAGAAGGCAGTTAAATTAAAGACCAAAATGGACATTTGTGTAGTGGATGCAGGTAGCAACCTGGTGGCTTTTGCCCGGATGGATGGTGCCTGGATCGGCTCCGTGGATATCGCTCAGAAAAAAGCAAAGACCGCCGCCTGGTTTACTATGGATACTGCGGCACTGTCGCCACTGGTGCAGCCGGGTGCGCCACTTTTTAATATTGAACACAGCAATGGTGGCCTCATCACTTTTCCCGGTGGTGTGGTCATTAAAAACGAAGAAGGCGACGTAATCGGTGCTATCGGTGTTTCTGGCAGCAGCGTGGACAACGACCATGCGGTAGCGGAGGCTGGCGCTGAAGCAGTTAAGTAGGGAGGCAAGTAGCGAATGGTGAGTAGCGAGTGGGGGCTGTTTTTATGGCGTAAATAAGGGGGTGATGCTTTCCAACGAATAACATCGTGAATTGACCCTGGCGTCTTTTACTAAAAGAAAAATCCGCTGCCATCCGCTTGATCTGTGCATCTATCTATACTTCCAATTCCTGAAAATTGCTACTAAAAAAACCTGCAGCGGTAGATGCTGCAGGCGCTTTATATACTAAAAAGCTATCGTTTTCGTTTAAATACCCGCTCTTGGGTATTGGCTTTTCGCTGCCAGGCATTACATTTACACCTACCCTGAACCACACCCCTGCTATTCCCCCGCCCTTTATAAACCCGTCACGAAACCATTTATAATGCCACTACGCAAAAAAAATGTCTTGTTGATATGCCTTAGTTTGTTTATTTCGGTCGCCACATTTGCAGGCGTTACAAAGCCGGGCGATGTAAATGAACCGGTTTCTTCCAACGGCGATAATGCTTTTTTACCCGTGGATATTCAGCAAAAGGCAGATGCGATTTACGACAGCCTTAAGCTCGGCGACGTGGGCCTCGAACGCGATATTTTTTATAAGGGCTATAAGGGATACCTGTACCTGCTGTACAAAGGACAGGTACAAAATGTGAACGTACTCACCATTGCCGATTTCAGCCAGTCATCCAAAAACAAAAGGCTCTATATTATCGACCTGGCCAAAATGCAGCTGGCATTTAATACCTGGGTAAGCCACGGCAAAAACAGTGGCGGTGAAATGGCCACCAGTTTTAGTAATGTCAAAGACTCGTACAAAAGTACTCTGGGCTTCATGCTTACTTCGGAAACTTATGTGGGTGGTTCCGGGTATTCACTGCGGTTTAATGGTGTAGAACCTGGCATCAACGACCGGGTACGTTTTCGCGATATCATCGTTCATGGCAGCCGGTTTGTAAATGCCGAGAAAGCTGAAGAAGATGGAAAAGTCGGTAACAGCCTGGGTTGCCCGGCAGTGCCGCTTGCCATCAGCCGCAAGATTATTGATTGCATAAAAGGTGGCAGCGTGTATTTTATTTACCACCCCGATGAATATTACAATGCATCTTCCCCTATTCTCAATGCAGTGCTCGTTGCGCCATCTCAGTTGATCAATACAGCGATCGTTCCCCATGCCGGAAATGCAGTAGCTGTTCCGGTTAGTACATTGCCGGTAATGGAGGTTAAGCAAAAATAAAAATTAGCGATTGGTTGATATTTTCAGGCGCCCTTAATTGAGAGGGCGCTTTTTATTTAGCTACAAGCAATCTTATCCACTCTCGTTGCGTGCCGGCCACCTTCAAAAGCGGTGGTCATAAAAATTTCGATCATTTGTTCGGCAAGGGCTTCGGCCACAAAACGGGCGGGAATGCAAATAACGTTAGCGTCATTGTGCATCCGCACCAGCTTCGCTACATCATTTTCCCAGCAGAGCCCGGCACGAACGCCCTGGTGTTTGTTTGCCGTAATTGCTACTCCATTGGCACTTCCACAAAGCAAGATGCCAAACGCTACTTCACCTGCTTCCACAGCCGAAGCTACCGGGTGGGCATAGTCGGGATAATCCACGCTCTTATTTTCGTACACGCCATGGTCGCTTATCTGGTAGCCTTTGGTATTCAGCCATTTTATCAACGAAAGTTTATAGTCAAAACCGGCATGGTCGCTGCCGATGGCAATAGGTTTGGAAAGATCGAATGTTGACATAATGGTTGATTGGAGTTAGTAATTAGTTGATTGGTTGATTAGTCGTTTTGCATTTTGTACTAGTTGGATATGCCACAGGTTTACTCATGCACAAAGGGAACTGGCAGTTAAATAGCCTTCAAATTTCGTCAGTATAATTGGGTGCTGCAATTGTCACGCATGCTGAGCAACACAATCAGGGAACCCGCCAATTGATCAACCGGTGAACCAACCAACTAATCAACTAATTACTAACTAGCTCCATTCTTCTTTATCTTTTTGTTTTTGGTCTTTAGCTACCCTTTTGCTCACGACAATACTGAGCTCATATAGGATGATTAGCGGTATTACCACAATGGTCTGGCTCATCCAGTCGGGTGACGGCGTAATTACCGCGGCTATTACCAGCAGTGCCACATAGGCGTACTTGCGGTAATCTTTTAAGAATTTAGGGGTAATCAGGCCAATGCGGGTCAGTACAAAACTGATTACGGGTAGCTCAAATGCAAGCCCTGATCCGAGGGTGATGTCCATCATGTTATCAATATAATCACTAATGGTAGGTCTGGTTTCGATGATATTGTGTGTCCCGATTTTGTAATTGGCCAGGAAGTTAAATGTAAAAGGCGCCATCAAATAGTAGCCAAAACCCACACCCAGTATAAAGAAAAAGGTGACCCAGAAAATGGCGCCCCGGGTATTTTTTAGTTCGCCTGGTTTCAACGCGGGCTTAAGAAATTTCCAGAACTCCCAGAAAACATAGGGAAAGGCAACGATAAAACCCATTACGAAACAGATCGTGATACTACTGAGAAACTGGCCTCCAAATGTGGTGGTTTGCATGGAGATGCTCATCGCAGGCATACAAAGGCTGTTGCCCATCCCCAATTTTTGACCCAGTTCGCAAAACAACTTATAGGTGATAAAGTTGTTTTGTATGGGGGCCAGGATGACCCTGTCGAACAGAAAATCCTGGTAGACAAAGCACACAATACCCAGGATCACCACCGCGATAACAGATCTTACAATATGCCATCTTAATTCTTCCAGGTGGTCCACAAAGCTCATCTCTTCCTCACCCGGCCTGTTTCTCCGTTTCAATAAATCTAAAGCCACTTTTTGGTTATTTTTATGTGTTGGCAAATGTAAGGGGGGAATGAGTTGGCTGGTTAATTAGGTGATCTGTTAATTTGTTAACTATTCGTCATTAGCCAGTGAATTTCATCCATTTCCGGATGGCTTTTCTGCTTCGGGGCCGCACCATTTATTTGCCAGGTAAATGCCCAACTGCATCGAAGAAGATACGGCACCTGCGGTAATGAGGTTTCCATCGTCCACGATCTTTTCGCCGAAGACGGTGCAGCCATACTCGGCAAGGACTTCATACTGGTTAAAATATGTAGCGGCTGTTTTGCCCTGTAAAAAGCCGGCGGCACCTAATAACAGGCTACCGCAGCATACAGAACATTTTAACGGAACTGGTGATGCAGTTTGCAGCCAGCTGATAAATGATTTGTTACTGACCAGTGTATGGGTTCCCCTTCCTTCAGGCACAAGGATCACGTGATAGCTGCCCAGGTCGGGTTTTATCCTGCCAGCCTTCAGGGTCGGCCCGAATAGATCTTTTAATTCGACGGTCATGGCACAGATATCCCACTGCAGGTTATGCGAAAACTGAATCGACCGCAGCCTCGAGATTGGATCCTAAGCCCCGATAAAATCCAGCAACGTACTGCCATCGAACACGATATATGCAATCTTCATGTTGAATCTTGAAGTTTCGGATTTAGTAGTTTAGTAGATTGGGGTTTAGCGTTTAGATGCTTAGACGTTTAGGGGATAACTATGTGGCTGTTAGGGGCCCAGAGGTTCAGACTTGCCGGCACTCCGGCCTCAGGGCTCGCCGATTCAAATCTCAGGATTTGCTTTTCCCAAGCTTCTGAATTTGTTTATACACCTTACAGCTGTCTACGTGCGCGCCGGGCAGGTAGCCGGTACTCATTAAGAACTCATTTACGATCTCGCCGCCGGTAAACCGGAAATTTTCTTTAAAGATCTTTACCCACTCCACTTTTGTTTTAGGGTGATGATGAGCGATCCATTTTTTAAATGAACCATACTCTTTTTGTAAGCCCAGGATCATATTGGCATTGTGAATCGCGGCATGCACCTTAAGCTTATTCCTGATAATCCCGGCATCATTTAATAACCGATCCACATCTTTTTCTTTGTAGCTCGCTACTTTTTTGATATTGAAACCGCTGTAAGCCTTACGGAATTGCGCCTGTTTTTTGAGGATGGTGGTCCAGCTGAGGCCGGCCTGGTTGATTTCAAGAATCAGGCGGCCAAATAATTCATCGTCGCTATCAATGGGAAAACCATATTGGGTGTCATGGTATTTTTTGTGAAGGGCCTGTAGTTCGCCTTCCATAGTTTCAATTGCTTCGCAATAACTGCTGGCCATAAAGTTGTAAAAATGATTTTGAAAAATTATAAGTTACTGAACCTGGCGTTGTCGCAGCACGTGGAGGCAGTGATAAGGCGCATTGCGTGATGATGATTTGTGAACGAGGGAACGAAGGGGAATTTCCGGTTATAGGTTTCAAGTTGCTGGTATCTTTTGTTCGATCGCAAATATTTTGCCCTTAACTAACTGGAAACTTGTAACCAGTTACCGGCAACCTGAAACCGGCTTACAACACCCTCATTTTCACCAGTTCTATCTTCGTGTCGCTCATATTCATAATATCAAACTGGTATTTGCCGATAATGATCCTTTCGTTTTGCGTGGGCATGCTTTCATGCTCGTTGATAATATATCCGCTCAGGGTTTCCGATTCTGAAGCTGGAAATTCAAGGTCATACTTTTCGTTGAGATAATCCAATTCCATCCGCCCGCTAAACATGTATTCTGTTTCCGCAAGTTGTTTGTCCACAAATTCTTCGGTATCGTATTCATCATGTATTTCGCCAAATATCTCTTCCAGCAGGTCTTCCATCGTTACGATGCCGCTGGTGCCGCCAAACTCATCTACTACCCAGGCGATGCTTTTGCGTTCCCGCGAAAATTTATTGATCAGTTCGGTGGCGCTCATGGTTTCGGGCACAGCGGGAATCGGCATGATGATACTCTTGATATCCGCCGGTTGTTTAAACAGGTCCAGCTGGTGCACATAACCAATAATATTGTCGATACCGCCATCGTACACCACCACGCGGCTCAGCCTGGTGTCGATCATTTTATTCTTGACCGTGTGCACCGAGGCCTTTGCATCTACGGCAACAATTTCCTTTCGGGGTACCAGGCAGCTTCGGAGCTTAACTGATGGCAGGCTAAGCGCATTTTCAAATAATTCAGTATTCAGTTCCTGGTTGTCATCGTCGTTTTCTTTAGTTTGCTGGTAATAGTGCTCCAGGTCACCACGGCTAAAAGCGGGCCGCTGGTCGTTGACTTTTATGTTGAAGAGGTATTTCAACATCCACTCAGCTACGTTCACAAAACCGCGTGCTACCCAGCCAAAAATATTATCAAAGAACTCCATTACCGGCGCAAAAAAACTAAGTACCCAATCGTTTTTCGCCCGGAAAATTGCTTTGAAAAAAAACTCTACCAGCAGCACAAAGAACGTGCTCACAATCACTTCCAGCACCACTTTCAGCGAACCTGAATTCCGGATGCCTTCAGGCCAGAAGGGTTCCAGCAATTTGGTAACCATCAAACCGTAGATAACCAGGAAAATATTAAAACCTACCAGGCAGGTACCGATAAAGCGGCTGGGTTTGTCGATGAATCGTCCGAGTATTAAACCGCTTCGTTTACCTTGCTTTTTCTTGAGCTCAATACTGAGTTTATTAACGCTGATAAAAGCAATTTCAATGCCGGCGAAAAACCCGATCAGTAAAATTGTAATAATGATAAAAATGATCGTCATACTTCGAAGATAAGGTGACAGGATTTGATCCGGAACCTGTAAGATAGAAAATAGATTTTATTGAGCTGGCAGGTGGGATAAACTAACCCAACTACGTTTGTGTATAGTGGTCAAGAGACAAAATGGTGAATTTGTCATCAGGTCAGGTGGTCAGTAAGTCATTTGACCAAATGAAAGCAGAAAATAGCGTGTTGTCCACTGATGGTATTATGTTGTTTGAAGAATAAGATAATGTCAGTTTTCCCGGCGTTACACCAGTCGCCCTTATCTTCACGCCGTTCATCAATCCCGCGTATTAAAATGGTTACCCGCGGGTGAGAAATTAGTTATGAAAGAAATATTGCCCTACCGGATTCTAAGTTTTATACTGCTGCCAATTGTAGCCATTTTAGGATTAATTACGGTATTTATGGTCCTGGTTGCGTTGGCCAATCCGGTCTTATTCCTACCTGTTTTTCTATTAGGGTCAGGAGTCGTTTACGTGATTGCCAGCTTCATATTTTTGCAGAAAGGGATCGATAACCACCAGCCTTGTAAACATCGATTGAAAGATTGGATACGGGTAAATGCCTTCGTAAGCATTGCCTTTTGCGTTTTAATGCTCTTCAATTGCGTCACCTTTCTGAGCAACCCTAATAGCTTTGCAGAAATGATGCACCAGGCTATCAGCCAGCAGCCAATGATGACGCTGCCAGAGGCAACCTATATTAAGATGATGAAGGGCGTATTGTATTTTTTCCTGGGTTATGCGCTCATTTTACTGGCGCATATATTTTTGACGTTTAGGTTGCTGAAGGCTTATGCAGGGATGTTTAAGGAGAAAGGATAGACGCTAGCTTTTGCTCCGTTCGTTGGCTGAAGCCAACGTTAATGGATAGTGGGGCTATAGTAACTACAGGAGCCGGGGTTTTGCTAAAAATTTATTGGGGTAAGATTAAGGAGAATGGGTATTGCTTTTTCCTTCTTTCATTACCGTCGGCTTCAGCCAACGGTAATGGTTAGGGGGTTTTTATACACCCATCGCAGACCGGGCAGCGATACGAGCAGGTGAAAGAGATAAAATAAAATGCTAATGTAAACGGCCTGGTGAGGGTCCAGCGAAAACTGGGTGGCCCCCCATAAAAAAACGACTTCTCTTGCGCCTAAGCCGCCGATAGTAAATGGAAGAATGGCTACGATAGAAGACAACAAAAACAACAACTGGAACTCGGTGAAATGTCCGGCAATATGGATGCTTTGCATTATGCACAGCACGCAAATAACCTGTAGTAATTGCACCGCCAGCCCAAGTAAAAAAGTACTGTAAAAGCCGGGTAAAAAAGAAGGGAATATTTTTTTAATACCAAAATAATACACCACAAAACCTGGCAGGATAGCGGCCACCAGTATCCACGAATACGAACTGCCGGAGTAAATCGCGAAATAGAACAGCACCGCCAATAACCCCAGTGCTACGACACCACTAATACGATCGAGCAGCACCGCAGCCGCTATTTTTTTAGCCGGTACGTCTTTATATTCCCGGTTTAGCAGGATCACTTTATAAGCGTCGCCGCCGATGCCGCCTGGCAAAAAAAGATTGTAAAACATACCCAGCCAATACAGCTTCAGGCTGTTGCTTACCGGCAGGTCAATGTAAATATTTTTAAAGTAAATATTTAGCCGAAACGTGGACACTACCTTACTGGCCGCCACAAAGAGCACAGCGCCCATCAGCCACGATTTGTTGCTTTGCTGCAGTAGCGTCCAGGTTAGTGACCAGTCTATTTTCTTTGTTACATACCACAAACACAACCCTGTTACCGCAATTTTCAGTAGGAATTTTACCCAGGAGGGGATGTTGTTCAGAAATGATTTAAGCGAGTTCAAGTGTTTTGTAATTTGCGGATTTTCTGGGTACTAGTTTAGCGTTTACGAGTTTACAAGTTCACAGGTTCACGAGTTGCTTTGTTATAGGATACTGAGAGTCAGCGCGGCGGTAATTTGTTTGGCGTCCACGAATTTCACAACCCGTAAACTTGTGAACTCGTAAACTAATAAACCAATCAACTAATCAACCCTGCACCTCCTTCCAAACCTTCCGCACCTGGTAGGTTTTTTTATCACTGGCTTCGAAGTAGGTGCGGATATTGATCTCGGCGAGTATGCCGATGGTAATAAGTTGTATGCCGCCCAGCAAAAAGATTAAACCCAGGATCAGCATGGGCTTGCCCCAGATATCATGACCCATGATTTTTAGGGTGAGCAGGTACAGGTTGATCGCGATGCCGATGAACAAACTGATAAAGCCCATGGTGCCAAACAGGTGCATGGGTTTCTGAATATACCTGCCAAAGAACACCATCGTCACCAGGTCGCTCATCACCCGGAAAGTGCGGCCGATGCCATATTTACTTTTGCCAAAACGACGTGGGTGGTGCTTCACGTCCACCTGGGTGATGCGGGCGCCTTGCTGCTTGGCGAGCACAGGAATGAAACGATGCAATTCGCCATATAACCCGAGGTCCTCAGCTATTTCATGTTTAAAAATTTTAAGGGTGCAGCCATAATCTTTGATGTACACGCCAGTCATGCGGCGGATCAGCGCATTGGCTATTTTGCTCGGTATTTTCCGGAGGATAAATCCATCTTTCCGGTTGGCCCGGTTACCGGCTACCACATCCCAATCTTCTTTTTTCAATAGGTCCAGCATCATCGGGATATCTGTCGGGTCGTTCTGCAGATCGCCATCCAGCATGGCGATATACTTGCCTTTGCTGTAATCGATACCGGCACTCATTGCTGTACTCTGCCCATAATTTTTACGCAGTTCCACCAGTGAAATATGATCGTTTACGAGGGCCTTGATGCGCTGGCGGGTGGCGTCTGTGCTGCCATCATCCACAAAAATAATCTCATAGCTGATGCCCGACAATGCAGCATTCACGGCCTCCACCATGGGTGCCACGTTGTCTTCCTCATTCATTACAGGTATCACCACACTGAGCTCGGGTATTGTATTCATGGTTGCAAATGTAAAGGTGATTCTGTCATTGCTGGCTGCTTGCTTAGAGCGGTTGGGTGAGGTGATCATCAGGGTTTTGTCCAGATGATTATAAAACGCTCAATCACCTGATCATCCACTTAAACAATTTCATACTGCCCTTTCCATATGGCGGGTACTTGAATTTTGGTTCAAACCAGGTGGGGGTTTTCAACACAGGCTTGGCGTGCGTAAAAGTGTAAAAGCTATACTTGCCATGGTAGCCGCCTATACCACTATTGCCGATGCCACCAAAGGGTATATGGTCGTTTGCAAAATGAAAGACAGTATTATTAACACAGCCGCCGCCAAATGGTACCCGTTGCATCCACCATTTCTCGGTTTCCTTATTATTGGTAAATAAATAGAATGCCAGCGGATGGCTGTTTTCTGCTACAATTTTGAAAGCTGCTTCTTTAGTAGTAAAAGTGATAATAGGCAATATTGGGCCAAATATTTCTTCGGTCATTATCGGGGCATCGGAGGCTACGTTATCCATTAAAGTAGGGGCTATAAAAAGCCGGGCTTTATCATAGTTGCCACCTTCAATTATTTGGCCGCATGCCAAATAGCTTACCAGTTTATCAAAGCGTTTTTCGTTTACAATTTTTCCATAATCGTTACTATTACTGGCATCTGCATAAAATGTGCTGATGGCTTTTTTCATGGCAATAATAAAAGGAGTTTTTACAGTTTCTTCCACTAACACATAATCTGGTGCAATGCAGGTTTGGCCTGCGTTTAGCCATTTACCAAATGTTATTCGTTGGGCGGCTGTAGTCAGGTTGGCATCTGCACAAATAATGGTGGGGCTTTTGCCGCCTAACTCCAGTGTTACAGGCACTAATTGTTTTGCCGCCAGCTCGTATACAGCCTTACCTACAGGGATACTACCGGTAAAAAGAACATGATCGAAACGGAAGTTATTCATGAGGTCAGGCACCACTTCGGCGCCATCGCCTTTTACTACAGCAATATATGCTGGGTCAAAATTTTCAGTTATGATTTTTTCAATGATGCTTTCGGTGGCAGGTGTTAATTCGCTGGGTTTGAGCACCGCACAGTTACCGCCGCTAATCGCCCCCACCAACGGCGACATGAGTAACTGAAATGGATAATTCCATGGGGCGATAATCAGCACCACTCCCAGGGGATCATAATACATTTTTGTAGATGATGGCTGGCTCACGAGGTTGGTACGTACCCGATGTGGCCGCATCCATCGCTTCAATTTTTTTATGTGAAGGCTAAGCTCGGTTAATACCTGCCCAAGCTCGGATACATAGGCTTCGAGGTTGCTTTTTCCCAGATCTTTTTCCAATGCATTAAAGATGGCCTGTTCATTTTCCTGTAATGCCTGCTGCAGCTTTTTTAGTTGGGCTATTCTAAAATCGTAGCTGCGGGTATGGCCGGCAGCAAAAAAGGTATGTTGTAGGTGGGTAAGATTTTTGTACATGGCCGGCGGGCTTTATTCCTGCTAAAATTGCAGCTTAAAAACCGTCTTTAGAAAATTGTTTGTAGTAATTTTCTTAAATGGTCCGTAAACCCGTAACGGATAAAAGCTGGGTTTGTCCCTATAAAATAATGATGTTGTTTTTTTGGCCTTGCCAAAACTAATTTTGGTTTTGAAAAAGCCGAAGAAATCCGCTGGTGCAAGAGGCGAAACCTGCAATAAAAAGCATATTGATTGCAGGGGTCGTTAAAAAAATTTTCTGAATAATTATCTAAAGCTGCACGCATCTGCATACTGTATGTTAGTGGTTTTGCAATTTAACGGCAGTGTGTTAAAAAATATTTAACAGAACAAAAACCAAAAAAATCCAAAGTTCGTATTTCCCAATAACCTGAAAAGTGGATTCTCCCTTTTAACTACTTTAAATAGATGGCCGTGGCATAATGGCGGTACCGCAATTTTATTGTTCTTTTCGATAACCTTGTTTTCATTTTTATCACCAATAAAACTAAAATTTATGAAGTTTTTTGTTACAAAAACGAGGGGTGGCCATTCCTTAAAAAAATGCCTTTTTCTGGTGTTTTTTGTTACTGCTACTTCTACTTTACTTGCCCAGCAACCTATGCAGCAAGTCCGGTTGGAATCCGAGGCAAAACTTAGGGCCGACAAAAATGTTGCATCTTATAATTACAATGATGAACTGCAAACACCGCAGTTAATTATTTTGAAGCAGGGTGCTAAGATTCAGCAGCAACAAGCCGCGGATCTGATTAAAAGTTTTTTTGGTGTAAACGCGCCTGGTGATCAGATTATGTTTGAAAATGAAACGACTACACCATCCGGAATTACAGTAAGCAAATACCGTCAATATTATAACGGTTTAAAACTACAGCAGGGCTCGTATAGTGTAGTTATAAAAAACGGAGAGATACAATCCATTGCAGGAGAAAGTTACCCGACTGTCGTTACTGGTCTTGCAACCAATGTTGTATTAACTGAAAGGCAGGCTTTGCAAAAATGCCTCGATTTTACAAAGGCAGATGTGTATGGCTGGGAGGCACTTCAAATGGACATTAATACTACAACCAACGTTGGGTTGAAATTGAGGCTCATTTCTGAACTACAAAAGATACTGCCTTTAGGTGTACTGGTATATTGCAAAGATGTATATGGCGATAAGCAGGCCCACCTTGCTTATCAGTTTGATATTTATACACAGAAGCCTATTGGCAAATATGTAATTTATATTGATGCCGTCACAGGCAAGGTATTGCTGAGAGATGCCGTTATAAAACATGCTGACGAGATTAACGAACGCATAAAAAATAACCCCTTCTATAAAAATGCCTATACCGGATTTAAGAGTACCGGTATTGCTTCGGAAGTACCAGTGCCGATCAAGAGTAACATTATAAACACCCCGATGCTAAACACAGCAACCAATTTATCTTCGGTGATCGGTACAGGCAAAACGAGGTACGCAGGCACCAGACAAATTTTTACCCAAAAAATTATAGCACCCGCAAATGACCCCAATAACCCAATGGTGCCACTTCAATATAGCGGTGTGGACCCAAGATCCCCTGTGTTAAGTGGCGATGTATATGTGCTCAGCGACGATACAAGGGGAAAAGGAGTAGCGACCTATGATCTTAACGGTGCAGGGGGCGCGCCTGTATCGTTACCTGGTATATATGCAACAGGTCTTGCATTTGTAGATAAAGATAATAATTGGAAAGATGAAGCAGTGGGCAGCAATACCAATGAGGATTTAATGCGGGGAGCAACACAACCCCCTAATGCAGGTGGTGATGCAAACGAATCTATGAACGACGATGCTGCCATTGACGCCCATTGGGGAGCTGAAATTGTATATGATTACTGGAAAGCCATTCATGGCCGTAAGAGTTACGACAACGCAGATGCCACCATTAACAGCTTTATACATTATGGCGTGGCTTACGACAATGCATTTTGGAATGGCAGTGTAATGACTTATGGCGATGGACAAGCCTTCAGGCCACTGGTTTCTTTGGATGTTTGCGGCCACGAGATTGCCCATGGTGTGTGTTTCTTTACATCCGATTTGGTGTACGCAGGCGAGAGTGGAGGTATGAACGAAGGTCTCAGCGATATATGGGCCTCTTGTATCGAACATTACGCTTTGACCACCGTAGACAATACACTGCCTTACCAGGTGTGGCAGGTCGGCGAACAAATTGATGTCGCAAATATTGGCCTCCGCAGGCAGGATAACCCAAAAGCTAAAACAGACCCGGATACTTATAATGGCCGGTATTGGACAACCACCGTAGGCTGCACTCCAACTTTAGCGAACGACCAATGCGGTGTACACAATAACAGTGGTGTGCTGAATAAGTGGTTTTACTTACTGGTACAAGGGCCAAAAACTACAACAGGTATACCCGCTTATACTGATGATGGAATAGCAGATGCGGGTACCACCGTTGCCTTGGAAAACCTCGGCAACAATTACGGAATTCTGGCACCCACAGCCCTTGGCGGAACCAATGAGTTTTTGCCCCTTGGCTTTGCCGACGCAGAAAAAATTACTTATTTAATGGAGCTAACCATGCCATCAAGTTCCACATTTGCCGATGCCCGTACATTTTCTATACAAGCAGCAACTACATTGTTTGGCCCATGCAGCCAACAGGTAATTACTACTACAGATGCGTGGTTTGCCGTAGGTGTAGGTGCCAAATGGGGTGGTTGTACCGCACCACTATTGGATGTATTCACCACAGCTCCATCTTCTATTAAAGAATTCAGTCCAGGAGGATGCGGCCGTTATACTGATTATGTAATCAATGCTAACCTCAACCTGGCCCAATTAACTCCTGTTACCATCAGCTTCGCTACCAGTGGAACAGCTACCCTAAATAAAGATTTTAGTTTAAGCGGCAGCAGCCTAACCTTTAATGCAGGCGAAACTGGTATTAAAACAATCATTCTGAGGGTGTTTGATGATGCGGTGGTGGAGGGTAATGAAACCATTGATCTGGTGGCCACCAGCAGCGCCCCTTCGTTCAGTAAAACGTTTAATTTTACCATTGCTGATAATGATATTATTCCGGTAATAGGATCCTCAGCAATTAATTTGCTGAACGAAAATTTTGAAAGTACTGCGTCTGGATCCTTACCTGCTGGATGGGCTGTTCTTAACCAAATAACCCCAACACCCGTCAACTGGGTTGTACGCACCGCCCCGGCTGTCTCAGCTATCGCATTTACCACCAAAAGGCTTATTATAGAACTCCCGTTATTAACTGGCCAAGCATTGTACGATCAAAATGTATCGGCTGCTACTTTGGTAAAAACAAATCTTATAAATGCTAATGGATTAAATACCATCAATGTACAGTTTACGGCGAGTGGCGGGGGCGAACCTGCATGCAGCCCGGCCTGTGACTATGGCTCACTTAAATACTCTTTCGATGGGATTAATTTTTCACCTTTTACTAATGATATTGGTCCCATCATATTCCTGCAGACCACCGATTCTGTTTATAATTTTACATTGCCACCATCATTTAATAACAAACAGTTTTACCTGGGCTTTCAGTGGATCAATGATGCTAACGGTGGTAGCTCCAATAGTGTAACAATAGATAATGTAAATGTTACCGCTAAAGGACGGCAGGTTGAAAGTGACCTTAACAATAATGTTCAGGAAACCCTTAATGCCGAGGGCAATAATCCAGTTTATTTATATAGCAGCGCAGATGGGCAAATTATGGCGTCTCTTACCAATATCAGTGCGGATTTAGGTTGTGTAACTACCTCAATAAAACAAGCTGGCGGCGGCATGATAACTTATAGCCAGGGGCAGCGTAGTGAAAAAGTTTTTGAAATAACACCGACTACAAATTCAACTACAGCAAACTACACGGTCACCCTGTATTTTAAAACCGGCGAATTAGCTGCCTGGGGAGCTATGAAAGCTAATTTGAAAATGTTGAAATCCAATGCATCAAATATTGATGGTAGTGACCTCAACAATTCGGTTATAGCAACACCTTTTTTCTCTGATTTCCCCGCAGAAGGTTATAGTACCTATACCGCTAATTTTACCGGCTTTTCTAAATTTGCGTTGGTATCGCCTACGACAATTTTACCGATAAGTTTTGTTGATTTTAGTGTGGTACCGCAGCAGAATAGTCTATACCTTAACTGGGTAACTACAGGTACCGGAACTGTGGTAGCTAATTATATTATTGAACGCCGTTTGTCAGGTATGGGAAACTTTAAAGAAATTGGGAAGGTAAATGCTACCACTTTTTCCTTTACCGATGCAGCCATCGAACAGAACACCGTTTATGAATACCGTATCCGTCAAACAGATGCTTCTAATAATTCCATTTATTCACCGATACGCACTGGAACGATCAATGGCAAGTTTAAGATTGATTTCTCCATCGCCCCAAACCCGGTGAAACAAGGTAAAATGGTAAAAGTAGTGTTCAATCAATCCATAACGGATATGCAATTGCAAATTACTTCGGTAAATGGAGCGAACCTGTTGGCTAAACAATTGACACCCGGATCAGGTACTACTTATGAGCTCAATACAGCTATGCTCCCTGCAGGCGTTTATTATCTGAAGGCAATTGGCAAAAACGGGGTGTTAGTGAAAAAAGTTGTCATACAATAAGCCAATAATTAATTTGTCAAAATTTGTTAGTGCCCCGCTTTTGCGGGGCATTTTCCTTACTTCAATTATTTCTAATTTGGTCGATTCTCCGCACTCCACCCCTGTAAACGCCTTTGGCTTCGACTGTACCCACCCGCGTGGAACACTGGCTGGACAGTCATGTGATAAGCGTGACTTTATTTACAAAGAAAGATGAAAAATCTGGTTTCAGTTTGTGCCGGTCAGTTGTATTGCTTTTTTAAACCAGACTTTAATAAATGCGATCCAGGGTCAAAGGATTATTTTACGCAGGTCGTCAGAAGAAGACAAACAACCAGGCCCGGGAAATATTAATAGGTATTACGTGGTTCGATTATAACCCAACCCAAATGAATCATCACCATCGCCTGCTTCTTGCAGGCTTTTCTGTAGTATACTGAATTTGTAAAGTTGTAAGAAAGGCGAAACTATTGGCGCTTCTTTGACCGCGGTGGTTGCGACACCTAACCTGCCTTCAACCGTTTTTAACTATGGCTCGATTACTTCCGCGCCGATGCAGCTAATGCGCTTTCCTTGCAGGAAAATACACCATCTGGGAATGTGATCACCGATTATGGTGCGACGCTCGGCCTCGTATTGTTTTACGATAAAAATTTGTCATACAACAACAGCATCAGTTGTGGTAACTGTCACCAGCCTGGGTTAGGCTTTAATGATACGGCAAGTTGAGCAAGGGTTTTGAGGGCGGCCTGACCACCCGACAAAGCATCGCGCTGCTCAATTTGCGGTTTTACAAATCGGGTAAGATGTTTTGGGAGGAACGGGCCAATACGCTCGAATACCAGGTGTTGCAACCCATTCAGAATACAACAGAAAATGGGTATGACTCTGGGGAGTCTGGAAACGGCAGTCAACGCGCAAACCTATTACCCGGCTTTAATTCAAATAGCTTTCGGCAGTACCCTGATCAATAGCGACCGGATATCCAAAGCCCTGGCGAAAATTGTACGTTACTTACCAGGCAAAATACGACCGGGTAAAACAAGGCATTGAAACGTTTACCGTTGATGAAGCTGCCGGAGAGCAATTGTTCCTCAATGCTCCCACTGCTGCCGGTGGGCCTTCCTGCAATGGTTGTCATAGCGCCCCCATGTTTCTTACTGCCAATCCCGTCGGTCCGTTTCAACTGTTGGATCCGAATGAACATGGTATTGGATATTCCGGAGCAAAGTGAGCCACTGTTCCGGCCAAAGTGAGCCACCCGAAACTTACCGTTGATTTTGCCCGAAAGTGGAAAATAAATATACCATTCCGGTCAAAGTGAGCCACCTGTTTTGAA
>JBDSXW010000087.1:0-15981 GCA_039925965.1 Chitinophagaceae bacterium | reverse complement strand
CAACAAGCCCCTCCGGTGTCTGTAAAAATACTATGATTTTCGTGGCAGAAAACGGATTGTCTTAATAAATACAGCACGGTCCTGTCCTTCCGGAAATTTTACAAATACATCATGCTGGCCGGAAACCTTGCCAATTGGCGTTGTAAGTGAGTTCCATTTATTTTCACCGCCTGTAGCAGTTACAGGCAGCGAGGCAATCATTTGCCCGGTTGTTAAATCATCCAGCCATATTTCAATGTTGCCCGCCACAACCGACGCCACGGAAAGCGATATCTGTGTTGCAGCGTTTTTAGCATTGCCCAGGTCAACGCCGGAAATCATGAACCAACCACCTTTGCCGGAATTATTGGTAACTATTTTTTCCCCATCCCTGCCTTCACGCACTACACCATAGTAGTTGCTGTAACCCGCAGCAGGAAGTGCCGAAAAACCGTCTTTGCAAATAAAAAAATCAAAATCGGCAGGCTGCCCTTCTGCAAACAACCCAACACTGGTGCCTACCCAGGAATTATAATTCGGTTGTACCTTATCCACGTTGACCGCGCTCACCGGCTCACCGGCCGCAATCCAGCGCTTGCCGTCCGTGCTGTAGTAACCCGTTAAACTGTGCTCCGTTCTTTCTAATTTAAGCCAGGCAATATTGCCGGCTTTGTTAGCGATGCTGCGAATGGCGGTACCTATTTGCAGGACTATTTTTTTACCGTTATCGTATCCACTGAAAAGCTTTACCACAACTTTTTGATTTCCGTTGGTGAGATAGATGCCGGCTTTTGATGCTGTATCACGGGCATTGAAATCAATCCTCGTTACGATTGAATAATAATGGTCTGTTTCCTTTTGAACGACGTGTGTTCTTACGGTATCGGGCGTTAAGCGAAGCCATCCCGGCCTGGCAGTAATTGAATATTGCGCAGCTGCTTTTTTATTTAGAAAATGCCAGGCTGTATTCAGCAGGTTATCATCAAAATAATCCGACTTAACACTGCGCCAATGAATACCCGACTGCGGAAGTGCAGGCTTTTCTACGGGCTGGGTAGTGGGCGCTTCTCCCCAGGGGCGGTCGCCTTCCCAATTTACTTTGTATAAAGAAGTTTGCCGGCCCTGCCCCGACCAGTCATTTCCGGGCAGCCGCTCGTAGCTTTGTCCAATCGTCCACCATGTTCCATCTGCCAGTTGCACGGGTGCAGCAATATGGTTGGGTCTTGTGAAACCTGTAGTTGAATCTGTAATCGGTTTAAAAAACGTTCCCAGCCGCTCCCATTTGGTTGAGTCGCTGGTTAAGGCCGATGCCCTTAAAACATATTGTCCGCCAGACACATCGCCTGCCGGAAAATAATAGTAATAACCATTGCGTTTGCACATAACAGGCCCTTCGGCCCAACTGTATTGTAATTTTGCATTAATCCAATCAAGATTGATGACCGTATCTGCCAACTGCCCGTCTTTTCCGAGCGCTTGTAAACGATTTACCTTCTGACCATTTTTAATAACCATATAAGGTTTACCGTCATCATCTATAAAAATGGAATTGTCGTAGCCGAGTGGTCCGGTAACCGGGTTAGACGTTAACCGAACGGGATCAGACCATGGCCCTTTTGGAGAGGCTGCCTTCGCAAACCACTGGCCGTTGGCGGAAAAATAAATCCAGTAACTACCATAAAAGTAAGTGATAGCTCCCTGCCAAATTCCTGCAGAAGGCCTGTCGGTTACAAAAGAAGAGGTAGAAGGCGGCAGTACCCGGCTAATAAGCTCCCAGTGCACTAAATCCGTGGAATGGTACACCGGCAAATAAGGCATAAAATGAAAACTGGAACCACAATGGTAAAAATCATCGCCCACTTTTAATAAAGTAGGATCAGGATGATCACCGGGCAGCACCGGGTTTGTATAGGTGGTTACATGCTGATAGGGAGAAAGTGGGGCACTTATTTTTTGTTGCGCACTGACAATTATTACCAGCAATAACAATACAGTAATTAATCCTGTGCGCCTGTAATCATAATTTTTCATATAGCTTTTTTTCGTTCCCTTATTCCGGTATTCCTTCAAAATTGATTGCCGACGGAATTCTATTCCTGCCTATTTCGCCGATCTGTCTGCATGGTTGTTGAGTTCTGCCAACGCCGCGTCTGTTTCTACAACCGGCCGTTTACAAGTGCCGTTAGTGCACACATAGATGAGCGTTTCGCTGCTGCCAGTTTTTCCTTCTAGTAACGGCAGGTTGGCTGCTGCTGTTGAACCCAAAAAAACAGAAGCAGGCAGGTAACTTTTTTGTAACAAAATATTTTTGGTCAATGCATCCTTGCCCGTAATGGCTACTTCGTTGGTGCCATAAGAGAATAGACCTGCCAGGAAACACCAGGCTGCGTAATACTGCGTCTCACCTTCTGAAAGTTGTCCGGACAGTTTCGCAAGCATTTTTTTTGAAACAGCAGTGTATGCTTGGTTGTCGAAGTAAACGCCCATTTGGTAAAGCACTTCGGCCATCACTGCGTTGGATGACGGCATGGCATTGTCTGCGAGTTCTATTTTACGTAGCAGGTTACTATCAGAAAAAACACCGCTATAATAAAACATGCCGGATGCTGGGTCATAGAAATTTTTGATGGTATAGTCGGTGATCAGCTTTGCCCTGGTGAGCCAGTGTATATCAAATGTTACCTGGTAGAGTCGTACATACGCTTTTGCAAGAAAAGCGTAATCGTCCAGGAATGCAGGCAGGTTTTTCTTTCCTTCATCATAAGTTCTGTATAGTTGACCGTTACTATTGATCCTTTTTTCTAAAACACGCGCATTTCTGAGTGCATATTCCAGGTAAACTGCATCTCCAAAAGCCGCGTAAGCATCGGTCAATCCTTTCAACAGCAAGGCATTCCAGGATGTTAATACTTTATCATCGATGACAGGTTTTTGCCGTTGATTGCGGATGTTGAGCAATTTCTTTTTTGCGATTACAAGTTCGGCGTTGAAAGCAACTGGATCAATGCCATGCATTTGGGCATATACAAGGGGGGCATCCGGCGCATACAGGATGTTTTTGCTGTTGTTGGACTTCGCGGTACCGGATAGGCTGTAAAATGCTGCCACCTGGTTATTGCCACCCAATCCTTTATTAAACGCTGCTGTAGTCCATGTATAAAAAGCCCCTTCACCGTCTTTTGTATCGGCATTTACAGAACTTGAATAACCACCAGACGCATTTGCCAAATCGCTTTGAACAAACCCAATGGTCTCCTCCGCTATTTTTTTAAAGAACGCATCCCCGGTAATTTGGTAGGCGTGAGAATAGAGGCTGATGAGTTGTGCATTATCATACAGCATTTTTTCAAAATGTGGAATTCGCCACAAACTATCGGTAGCATACCGCGAAAATCCTCCACCAACCTGGTCGTAAATGCCGCCCAGCGCCATTTTGGTTAGTGCTGTGGTGGCGGCGTTCAGCGCGCTTTTGTCATTGGTCAGGAAATAATACTGGAACAAAAATTCGATAACAGGCGGCGTGGGAAATTTCGGCGCACCTTTTAACCCGCCGGATGACAAATCCATTTTAGCATACACCTTGCTGAAAAGATGCTGGTAGTTCGTTTTATCAAAACCATTACCGGCGCTGTCTGCAAGCACAGCAAACTCCTGCTGGGCAATGCCGCGGGAAAGCATTTGGGCCTGCAGCGCCACTTTTTTGTTCTGTGTTTTATAAGCTGCATCAATTTGTTTCAGCAAACTAAGCCAGCCCTGTTTTGAATAATAGGTACCGGCAAAAAATGGCTTGCCGTCTGGCAAAGCAAATGCGTTGAGCGGCCATCCTGAATTACCTGAAATTAACTGGCACGCGTTAATGTATATATTGTCAATATCTGGCCGTTCCTCCCGATCAACTTTTATGCAAATAAAGTGCTGATTCATAAACCGGGCTACAGCAGTGTCCATGAAAGATTCTTTTGCCATTTGGTGGCACCAGTGACAGGAAGCATACCCTATACTGATCAGCAAAGGTTTATTTTCATTCTTTGCACGTGTTAAAGCTTCTTCACCCCACTCATACCAATTTACAGGATTATCTGCATGCTGTCTCAGGTACGGACTGGATGCCCCTGCAAGATGATTACCGTTTTTGGAATTACAACCACAAAAAAACAACGACAGAAATACAACCAGGTAAACCAGCCTGTATGCCCACACATTGCTATGATGTTCAGAATAAATCATTTCATTTCCCAAAGTTTCTAAATACCCGCAGTGAATCGTTGTTTGCACTTACCAGTATCCCCCAGCCATTTTTCATTTGTAGGGCCTGCATATCCTTCACGTTGTAAGGAACAAAAAACCCGCTTTGCGCAGCGTTGACGTTTTCAAAATTCATGTTACCGAGCCCTTTCAAAAACACCCCAGGTGAAGCGTCCGCCGGCGTGGTTTCCACTTCCACATCAAATTTATTTCCGGCTATCAGGATGTCTTTCTTTCCATCATTGTCAAAATCTTTTACCATAATGCAATTGACGGTTGAAAACTGCGCCTGCAACGGTAATTTTTTAACACTAAATTTTCCGTTGTCATTCACCAGTATTACGCTCGAAAATACATTTGCTTTATAGTGAAGTGCAGATGCTATGTCTTCTCCAAGAATTGTTTTTAAATCTGATTCTGCAAAAGATAGATAGGAAGTAAATTTTTTTGAGATGAACGGGCATTGCTGCGAAGTACATTCCCTGCCCCGGACCGGCACCTGGATATCGCCGCTGTATTTTGCAAGAAAAATATCATTGGTGCCGTTATTATCAAAATCCTTTGCATACACTTCGAAAGGCTTTTCCACACTAGCTTTGAACTTGTAATTTTCACCAAGATTTCCGGCAATGATGTCCATATCACCATCTCCATCCACATCATCGGCTATCAATTTATTCCACCACCCTTCTGTATTCTTTAGCCCGTATTGCGCCCCAACTTCATTGAATTTACCGTTGTTATAGGTATATATTTTAAGGGGCATCCACTCGCCTGCAATGATCAATTCCGGCCTTTTATCTCCGTTCAAATCAGCCCATATAGCAGTATTCACCATGCCGGCCTCCGCAAGGTCGGGCGCCATTGCTGCGGTTTGGTCAATAAATTTTCCTTTTTCATTTACCAACAAGTAGCTGCGGGGTGCCTTTGGATAACTGTGTGGTACTACCTGGCCCCCGCGGAACAAGTCGAGGTCGCCATCTCCATCAAAATCGAACGCCACCACGCAGGAACCACTGCTGGTGGTTTTGGGTAATACCGTTCTGGTAAAGCCACCTTTGCCGTCGTTCAGGTATAAACGATCGTTGTACATTTCCGAGCCTTCGTTGAATTCACTTCCACCACTTACGGTATACAAATCCAAATCTCCATCCTGGTCTGCATCAAAAAACAGTGCGCCGATATCTTCAAAAGCTTTGTCCGTTTCAAACGCGGCGATGGTTTGTTTTACCAGTTTGTCCCCGGTTTGCAGGTACAATGCCCCAGGCTGTCCTGCAGCGCCGCCAACATAAAAATCTTCCGCACCATCTTTGTTTACATCGCCCGTAGCTATAAACGGACCTGTTCTGCTGAGCACGTGCGGCAGCAACACCTGGTCTTTATACTCGTCGTAATTATTTTCCTTGTGTTTAAATGGCTGAGATAAAATATTGGTAGCTTCTGTAAACAAAGGTTTATAGAGTGGGTTTCTGTTAATAGCCGCAACGGCTGATTGATGTGGCACTTTTATCTCCTGGTTTGGCAATACATTTTTAAAAACATTTTCCTTCTTATCCAGCCAGGTTACCACAATGCTGTCTATTACCGATGTTTGTGCGAGCCCAAAATGTACCCGCGGATCATTGGAAGAAAGATAGCCGCGCACCGTTTTCTGTTCAAAGTATTGCTGCATCTTTCCACCATAATACAGTGAAATTTTGGCGCCTATGCCATCCCGGTTGGTTGCAGGCCCTTCAAGCTTCAGTTTAATAAAATTATTTTTCTTATCGGTGGTGTTTTCGTAAAGCAACGCTTCCTGGTCGAGGTTATTGATGACCAGATCCATATCCCCAGCATTATCAAAATCGGCGATGGCTGCGCCGTTGGAAAACGTGCTGTCTTCAAAACCCCAGGCCTGGGAAACGTTTTCAAAGGCCAGGTTGCCTTTATTTTTAAACAGGTAGTTTCTTACTTTGATGGGGTCATAAATTTCAAGATATTCTTTGAACCCCTTTTCAAACATTTCCGTACCCGACTTGTATTTGTGTTTATTTGCCTGTACGTAGTCATCCTGTTTTTGAAGAATATCGCCGTCAAACAAATCCCTGCGGTAGCCATTTGCAACAAAAATATCGCGGTTGCCATCGTTATCAAAATCAGCTAGCAGTGTTGACCAGCTCCATTCTGTTTTGGAAATACCTGCCAATTGCGACACATCGCTAAAAAACAAATTGCCATTGTTGAGGTGCAGCACATTGTGCATGTATTGCTTCTGGAAACCGCTGTCTACAATAGCATGAAAACCTTGCACATCCATCCTGGGCATCGACACTTTGGAGCGTTTATAATTTTCAGGCAGCATCTCCATCACCATGATGTCCTCATTACCGTCATTATTGATATCCGCTATATCGGCACCCATCGAAAAGAGCGAGACGTGGTTGGTTGTCTTATTTATTTCATCTTTGAAGGTGCCGTTTTTCTGGTTGATGAACATATAATCATTGTCGGCATAATCATTCGACACAAAAATATCTTCATAACCGTCTTTGTTGAGATCTGCATTTATAACGGATAACGCATAACCAAAGGTGTTGCCAATTCCTGCCTGCTTGCCTATTTCAATAAATTTACCGTTATCGTTGCGGTATAGTTTATTGCGGCATTTTTCGGGTGGATTTCTTTTGCCGGAGACCATCCTCGACAAACCAAGATAAAAAGAGTCGGGTCTGGCTGAAAGATATACATCCAGATCGTTATCATTGTCCATATCAAAAAACACAGCGTGCATTGTATATCCTGCATCGTCAAGTCCGTATTTCTTTGCTTCTTCTTTAAACGTGAGGTTGCCCTGGTTAATATAGAGCAGGTTTGTTCTTTCTCCGTCCGTATCAAGGTAGCCGCCCTTACAAACATAGATGTCGGTTAAACCGTCACTGTTTATATCAACCATCGTGACGCCGTTGTCCCACCCTTTTCCACCGTCAACGCCTGCAGATTGGGTAATGTCTTTAAACTTCATGCCACCCTGGTTCAGGTATAACTTATTGGGCACGTCGTTGCCGGTAAAATAAATATCCTGCAATCCATCATTATTTATATCGCCGATAGCCACACCTGCCCCATTGTACACATAGGCAAAGCTGTCAAAATTGAGCCGTTTAAAATCTTCGTCCACCAAATTATTGAAAGTAATACCGCTCTGGGAAGAGGGAATTTTTTTAAATACAACGGGCGCTGCGGCCGCCTTCTTATCCTCCTGATTACCGGCACAGGCAAAGACAAAAGCAGCGCCGACAATCAAAAAATAGAAGGGAGATATGTTTTTTGATAATAACATGTATTCATTTTTATTACTTCAAATTACTTCAGCCCGCCGGAATACAACAAGTATTTTTGCCAGGCTGCGCCTGCTACTTTTCGGCCTAATTTCAGCCCTTCCGTATTGTCTGACTGGATATGATAACCACCCAACACGCGCGACAAACCCGCCAAGTCTGCAGTTTCCGTAAAAGTTGCAAATCTTAAAGTTACGGGTTTCCCTGTGCTCGCTGGTTCAGTAAAAGCACCGGGTACACGCTTTACCTTGTCACCAAAAAAATCACTTCCGGTAAACAACCGGAGCACTTCCGCACAGGCGGCACTTACCGTACTGTGGCCGGATACATAAGATGGAAATGGAGGACAAAGGAAAGTATCCGGAGAGTATGGCCGCCATTCACGGCCTGCTGCGTCTATAAAACCTTTTTCCGGGCCGCCCCATAATTTTATTATCCTGTTATTATAGTATTCGTGAACCAATGAATAAGGCCGGGCGAAGTCGTAAAACATTTTGGCTTCCCAACAGGCGATAAATGCATCCATTGCGGCTGCCTCTACCAGGAAATACATTTTTACATCTTCATCCAGCGTGTGCTTATCGCGTTGCGAAACATATTGAGAAAATACAAACCAATGGCCGGCCTGCTGTACCGACTTCGGCCCGTCGCGCATAAATTCTATCAGTGCTTTTTGTTCGTTAGTTAGGTTTGCCTGCATCGCTACCACTTCTTCTATCTCGCTGTTTAATTGCGGCGATCCTATTGCGGGCGGCGGCAGAGGGCGAAACTGGTTTGCGGAGTCGAGCAGCAGCGGACGAATTCTTCCCCATTGCGGCGTGAGGCATTCCGGTGCGAACCTACCACCCCTTCCATCGGCAAAATATTTGGGTTGCCACCGCTTTAAATCGTTTAGTGTGTCTGCGCTGTTTACCGGATGGTAGTTGGTATAGTCTGCATAAGGCTGACCATTTGAGCCGGGCCAATTCCCTTTCTCATTGGAACCATCTTCATAACGGCTTTCAATAACTGATTTTGCGGAAAGGTTACCAATTCCTTCGGGTGCAGTGGGATCCATTGAATTATTGGAAGGATCAAATCCCATTTGCCGCATGGTATTATTAAGCAGTGTGGAATCATCAATAAAATATGCCATCATCGTGCGGTAAGCGGCGTAGCTGATGGCAGTTTCCTTATGCTTCAGGGTTCTTTCTGCAGCTGGTCTCCTTGCTGTGTTCTTGAGGTAAAGCGGAATTGCTTTTGCATCATAGCGGCTCCAGGCATCAAATACCGCTGTCCATATTAACCCAAGATATCTCGAAGTGATGGTAGGACGCGGTTTAAACTTTTCTGTATCATTGGCGGTACACGTCATAACAATTTCACCCCATTGATAAGCAAGATTATTCTTTCCGTTTGGTTCGTGCATTTTGTTTTGGCAGTTAGCCAAACCGGGAATGACGACAAAGCAAATGGAAATCAGAAAATATAAGTTTACATTCTTATAAAGTAGCTTAAGCATCGTTTTAAAATTGCAATCACACAAATCAAATACTGATATTCTTCTGTTGTCTGCCTGTACTATTTGTCGGCTGCCCGCAATCTTGTTCCGGGATAGGCTTCTTTTTTTATGGCTGTTGGAAATGGTATATTCCTTTAAGATAAAAACAGGGAGAAAGAATTCTCCCTGCTTCATTTTAGACTAACTACTGCTTATGTGAAACATTATCTATTGATAGCCCTGGTTTTGCGGATATTTAGGCCCTTCCGTAACCAGGTCTATTTGTGATTGTGGAATTGGCCTTAGCATATTATAAGGCTGTACACCTGCTGAACCTTCGGGATTGTATAATTGAACCCTTTGCACAAGTGTTTTTGTTCGGGAAAGATCCCACCAGCGGGTGTCTTCGCCAAAAAACTCACGGCTGCGTTCATCTAAAATAAAATCAAGGGTTACATCAGCGGCATTAATTTTTTGTGCGGCTACTGCTGCAAGATACTGTACCGGTGTTTGATTAGGTTTTGCTGCGGCCCTGGTTCTAAGCACATTGATCATAGTTGCAGCGTCGGCTAAAGTTGCGCCACCTTTAAAGGCAGCTTCTGCAGCAATCATATACAAATCTGCAAAACGAAACAGGATATAGGGTCTGTCCGAATAGTCATTCATATCAGCCCTGGTAGAGTCATCCCACTTTCTCATGCTCGGGTAAAAAGATGTTGTAAACGGTACAGTTGCACCAGGCAAATGTTCAGGTTCCAAAATTACTCCCTTAAAGGCAGCTCTTTCTGCCGGTGTTACCACCCTATCGGCCATCCAGATAGAAGTATCTACCTGGTTTATTAATACACCCCGCGGTGTGGTGGCACCTGTTGAACCCCTTGGAGAAGATGCAGTACTGCTGGACAACCATACTGTTTGGAATGTTCCGTCATACCTGGAATCTGTAGCCCTGTTGGCAAATGCCTGGTCAATTACATATTTTGTATTTGGCCTGATACGTTGGAAGGGCCGGCCATTTTGTACATCTCTCACCGTCATGTTCGCACCACCGCCTGCAGGGTAGTTGGCGTTAATATTGGTGTACGTAGGACGCCAAAAGAAATTGGATTGGTTCGCCCCGGCGCCACCGCCACCTGAACCTGTTGCACCATTCTGTCCATACTTCAAATCTTTGGTATGGTCTATTACAAATAAAATTTCTTTGCCGTATTCGCCGCCTTCCACAAACACTGATGGAAAATAAGGCATCAAATCCAGGTTATAAGTGGCTTTGTTATCAATTAAATTCTTCGCTGTTGTATAAGCTGTGGTAAAATCTGCGGGTTGGCCAGCAGCAGACCATCCTTTCCAAAGGTAAGTTTTGGCCAACAGATATAAGGCAGTTGCTTTGGTAGCAGGTTTACCAGTGGTAGCAACGGGTGTGTTTGGCAAATCAACGGCTGCGTCGGTCAAGTCTTTAATAATCTGGGCATATACATCAGCCAATGGGGCTGGTGCATCTGCTGTTGATGCAGAGGTATTAAAAGTTGTATGCAAGGGCACCTGGCCAAACGTGGTTACTAAATAAAAGTAACAAAACCCCCGCAGGAATTTTGCCTGCGCTAGCAACTGTGTTTTTGTAGCTGCAGGAATATTGGCATCAGCACCATATTGCAATATGCCATTTGCAGTGTTGATATCAATAAACAACGTGTTCCAAAAACCCCCGTAGTCTTCTGTATTGCTTTTTATAGTAGGATTGTTATAGGTAAACCAGTGTGTTACGTCAGCGGCAGAACCCTTTTTTGTCTCATCCGTACCTGTGTTATACAGTTGGGTAAAGATCTGTGTACCCCACTGCCCCCGGAAACTGGAATAGATACCTGCAACGCCACCTTGAAGCCCATCGGTAGTGGTAAAAAATCCTGGGGTAAAAGATGTTCTGGGCTGCTCTTCCAATACTTTTTTACAGCCCGCACCTACAAAAAGCAAGGTGGCAAATACAAGGCTGTAACTAAAAAATTTATGTTTCATAATAATAATTTTGTGGGTTAGAATTTTACGTTTAATCCAAAAACAAACTGGCGGGTGGGGGGAACACCCATACCCACAACAACGACGCGACCAGTATTAGATGGAATAGCTGTCTGACCACCCTGCGAGCCGATTGCATTGCCGAAGTTATTACTATTGCCTTCCGGATCAAGACCGAGATTGTCTCTTACCAACGGCGCCCAAAGAATAAATGGATTTTGTACGGTTACATAAGCCCTTACAGATTTAATACCTGAGTTGCCAAACACTTTGCTCGGAAAATTATAGCCCAGATCAATAGTTCGGATCTTGATAAAAGAACCATCGCGGTAGGTAAGCGTTGAAGTAAAATTCTGGCCGTCCCTTCCTGCATCTGGCTGGGGGAAATCGTTGGTAGGATTGGTTGGCGTCCAGTAATTAACCTTTAATTGCTCAACCCTGCTGTTTCCGAAGAAAGGATAACCGGCACCGCTACCATCTGCTGATAAGTAAGTAGCCACAGCTGTTTGACCAAAACGACCAAACAAAACAATATTCAAATCAAAATTTTTGTACTCAAAGTGGTTGGTTAACCCTGCTACTAATTTTGGTTGAAAAGTACCAACAATTTGTCTGTCAGCTGCTGTAATAGCATTGTCCTTATTGACATCTTCTATCTTAATATCTCCCGGAGCAACGCCGTATACAGCCGCTTGTGTTTTCTCGTCAGTTTGCCATATTCCAATTTTTTTATAGTCATAAATCACAGCCAGGGGCTGACCAACAAACCATGCATTGCCAATATCCTGTTGCAAATTATTTTGCAGTGCCACAATCTTTTCCTTGTTGAAAGAGGCATTAAAATCAGTGCGCCATGAAAATCCATTGTTCTTATCACTCCTTACGTTTATGCTGCTAAGCGTAAACTCCATACCATGAGAAGAAGTTTTACCGAAATTGCCTGTTTGAGAATTTATACCGAGACTGCGTGGCAAACTTTTATTCAACAAAATGTCATAGGTCTGCGTGTTGTAATATTCAACTGATCCTGATAAGCGGTTATTGAACAAACCAAAATCAATCCCAATATTTGTTCCTTGGGTTTTCTCCCAACCCAACTCTGGGTTAGGCGCTGTATTGATGAGATAACCATTCGCAAAATTTGTAGTGGGCAAGCTGCCGGAACCGAAATTATAAAAATTGGAGCCCAGGCTTCCTAAGGTTGTATAGGAACCAATACCCGCGTTAGAGCCGATACCCCATCCTGCCCTTAATTTAAGACTGGTTACAAATTTTACATTTTGCATGAATGCTTCTTTATCAATATTCCAACCGATTGACACGGCGGGATAGGTAGTCCATTGATGGCCGGGTGCCAGTACAGAAGAAGCATCTGTCCGAATGGTAGCGGTTAATAAATACTTATCATCATATGAATAAATGGCCCGACCCATGTAACCGATAAGACCGCTTTCATTGTAATTAGTACCTTGTCCAAGCGCCGCCGGGGTAATTGTATTTACCAGCAGCCAGTTATAATCCTGGATAAAATCTGCCGGCACACCAGATCCGTTAAACTGTTGTTGCTGGAAGTGGTTTTTTTGCACTTCCTGTAAAGCAAGTACCTGCAGTTTATGTTTTTTACCAAAGGTGGTATTGTAATCCAATGAATTATTAATGGTATACTGCCACCCTTCAGCATTTGCCTGGCTGAGGTTGGAACCTGCTGTGGTAGCGTTGGTATTAAACACTGTATTGGGACCAGTATAGTTGTCGTTAAGGGTTTGAGACCAGCCAAAACCAAAAGTGGTTTTAAACTTCAGGTTTTTAAGGATATTTAATTCGCCATAAAAATTGTCCTGGAACTGAAGCCGCCTTTGAAAGGCCCGGATCAAGTCATTATTGCCAATAGATGTAAGCGGGTTAATCTGAACCTGATCGGCGCCCTGTTGAAGTGCGGGTTGAAAGTTGAGCGAACCATCGGCTTTATAAGGTTCAAACAAAGGCGATAACCGTGTTGCAGCTCCGTAGGCATTTGTACCGGTCCTGTTAGACCTGTTCATGGTATTAAAACTGCTGAAACCAACCTTAACTCTTTCGGATATCTTATGATCAATATTTACATTGAAAGAAAAACGCTCCAAATACTGATCGCTTATTATTCCGGTTTCCTTAAAATAACCACCACCAAAGAAAAACTGCGTTTTCTCATTGCCGCCCCTCACATTTAAATCATGGCTTGTTCTTATCCCTTTCTGCAGCAACAATTTTTGCCAGTCGGTGCTGACACCTTTGGCCAGGTTCGCAGTTTCGTCTGCTGTAAGTGCATATATATTCTGACCTACCGTATTTGAATTGCCCACGGCTGCGTCTGCTTTAAATTGGGCATATTCCGCACCGTTAAATAATTTGTACGTACCAATTGCATCTACTATTCCAACGTATCCATTATAACTGGTTATCGCTTTTCCGGTTGTACCTCTTTTTGTAGTGATAATCATCACCCCGTTTGAACCGCGTGACCCATAAATAGCGGTGGCAGATGCATCTTTTAAAATGTCAAGACTGGCAATGTTTTCGGGGTCAATATCATTCAGGCTACCACCATACGCCATCCCATCCACAACAATTAATGGGTTGTTATTTCCACTTAAAGAGCGGCTACCCCGAATAAGAATCTGGCCGGTTGACCCAATATTTGAACTGTTGCTCACAATATCTACGCCCGCAGCCCTACCCTGTAACTGATTCAGAATATTAGGTGCCTTGATTTCGTTCAGGGTTTCACCTTTAACTGATACCGTAGAACCGGTTACATCCTTTTTCCGTTGTGTGCCATAACCAATTACTATAACCTGGTCCAGATCAGTAGAGCTGGACGAGATTGAGATGTTTACAATAGCACGACCGTTAACAGGAATTTCTTTTGTAGGATAACCCACCGAAGAAATAACCAGCGTGCTTTTTGCCGGCGCCGCAAGCTGGTACTCACCGTTGTCGTTGCTGGTGGCCCCTATTGTTGTGCCTTTCACAACTACAGAAGCACCGGGTATCGGTTGGTTTTTCTCATTTGTAACACGTCCTTTAACAAGTGGCTGTGCTTGGGCTTGCGTTGTTATCGCCAGAAAAAACATTGAAAAAATCAATGTAATCACCTTTTTTGTGCTTTTAAAGGCCGTTTCAGCCCGGGTGCCTGTCGGTGAGGAAGTTTGCTTGTGCAGTTTCTTCATAAATCGTTTTTAAAGATTGTAAGGTTGTTGGTTACTGTTTTTAATAATAAAAGCTGGCATAAGCCCGAACGTAACAGCGTCGCAGCTGCGTTCTGGCCTTAAAAAGCTACGGTCAATTAGTGCCCGCAGGGTTTCGGAAAAAAAGTAGAAATGGGAAATGCAGATTTTTGTTTGAAGGAAACAGGCCACAGAAAACACAAACGCAGGAAGCCTTTGTTGAGCCGCACAAGAATGCGGGCGCAGGTGGTTTAGAACAGGCAACATCGTCGTTAACATTTTCAAAGCAGTTAGTCAATCGTTAAAAAACCCTGGAAACACCATTTAGCAGGTGGTCTGTCACCCGCAATGCTGGTTAAACATTGTTTAGACATTGTAATTCCACTTTCCGCTGTTCCGACAGCCGCGTTTGATGGCTAGCTGCTGCCTGTCGTTAAGAAAGTTAAATAAAAGTACCAAAAACAGGATTTCTATAATGGCTCATTTGTGCAAGAATAGGGAACAAATGTTTAAATTACACTTATCAAATCGAAGTGTACGGGTAAATATGGTTCAGTTTGAAAGTGCCAGAAGCAAAACTAATTTTTGGTGGCCGTTACACCCAGGTTAATCGACTGACCACAAGCAGCGAATCTGGCGGGTCGCACGTCCTTTCAATGACCCATATTTTACTGGTACCCAAAATAAATGCCCTTCCTTCGTCCACAGAAAGAAGCTGGAGAAGGAGTACACCGCAGTAGCATGGACCAAAAATTAGTATTTTTATTCTGATAAAGTGATTGCCTGACAAATGAATAATCTAAAGACTATCCTGCTTACGCTGTATGCCTCGCTGTTGACACTGTGTCTGCAGGCTCAGCAAAAGGATATTAAATTCACTTCCCTTACTACTGAAGACGGACTTTCTTCCAATACGGTCAATGCCATCTTAAAAGACAAGTATGGCATGATTTGGTTTGGAACCGAAGATGGCCTTGACAGATTTGATGGCACCCGCTTCACCGTTTACAGGCATCGGCCAGATGACTCGTCCAGCCTTAAAGCCAACGAAATTCTATCGTTGCATGAAGATAAAGACGGGAATCTGTGGATTGGAACCAGCGGGGGTTCCTTAAGTTTATATGACCGTAAATCAGATGCCTTTATCAATTTCCCTTCCACCGGAAAGGCTAACACTATACACAACAACGTTATCAGAAGTATTTGCAGCGACCACACGGGAAAAATATGGGTTGCACATTTTGATGGGGTGAACATCCTGGACCCGAAGATCGGCCAAATAACCGGTTTGCCGCGCATGAAGGGTCAACCCGCAAACTTTTTTGACCAAATCAGTATTTGCCTTTTTGAAGATAGCTTTCAAAATATGTGGATTGGGACCAACAAAGGGTTGTTTCGGTATAACTTTGAAATCAACTCTTTTGTGCAGTTCGCTCATGCCGACGCGGATTCCGCCAGTTTGTGCGGCGACGTGATAACTTCAATTACCCAGGATAAAACAGGCAATTTGTGGGTAGGCACAGACAAAGGATTGAGCATGTTGCGCCCGGGCAGCACCCGATTTACCAATTTCAGACACAAAGAGAATAATGCCCAAACGCTCAGCAGCAACGCTATTAACTCGGTGGCCACTGACGGCGATAAGCTATGGATAGGAACATCGGAAGGACTGAATATTTTTGATACGCACACCGGTGAAATTGCCAAGTTCATACCCGATCCAAGAAATATCCATAGTTTA
>JBDSXW010000086.1:0-22051 GCA_039925965.1 Chitinophagaceae bacterium | reverse complement strand
AAGCAAACGGATTAAAAACCTCAACCCGTATCTTCATAAAACCACAAAAGCTCTTTTATTTATTGCCCACTTTGAAGGGGGGATACCATGCTTCAGTAAGAGGGGTTACCATCATCGGTATACACAACAATTTCCCTGCTTCGCTGATTTCTGAGGCGAAAGATGCCGGCCAGGCTATAGCTTGTATCAAGGCCACAGACTACGAATTGGTGATCATGGATATCAACATGCCTGATACAGATTCCCAACAATTGCTGGATGTGATTTTGTTCATAAGACCCGATACGAAAGTGATCGTATTCTCGATGCACAAGGAAGCTATTTTCGGCAAGATATACCTGAGGAAAGGAGCAATGGGCTACGTTGAAAAAGACGAGCCCGACGAAGTGTTGATTCGTGCAATAACGGTTGTGTTTCGGGGTAATATGTACATGAGCGAAGGTCTGAAAACATTAATGGAAAAGGAAAATAAGAAAAGCGGCCCGGCTGGCAATGTCCAGCCTTCGGCATTCGATATTTTGTCGGACAAAGAGTTGGAAGTACTGGGACAACTTGTTAAGGGCGACACCATTAACAAAATCGCGGCCACGATGAACCTGGCTCATTCAACCATTGGCACCCACAAGGCACGTATCCTTAGGAAACTAGGATTGGAGAACCTACTTGAACTCATCGAATTTACGCAGGTGAACCGGATGGGGTAACATCCACCATGGGCTGCATTGGCAGTGTTATACGCACAGTTGTTCCCCCGTTGCCGTTTCTTTCTACAAACAATCGGCCCTGCAGAATGCGCAGGAACTGGAAAATAATGCTGAAACCCAACCCTGTGCCATCGGCGTGAATCACATCACCACTGTTGATGGCAGCAATCTTGTCGTCGGCCATGCCACTACCGCCGTCAATGATGCAAATAGTCACGATTTCTTTTTCGATGAATCCCTCGATATGAATGGAGCTGTTCTCTGTATTTTTATTGGCATTGTCCAGCAGGTTGCGGATCACCAGCGAAAGGATATTGGGATCAGTCACCAGGCTCACTTCATCCCTCGCTACGGCACTAAGCCTGTTGCCATTTGCTTTAATAAGTTCGCGGTAAAGTTTGCCCACATCTTCCATGAATGCAGCAAGGGAAACAGAGCGCCAAACCGGGCGGAATGTATTTTTCTGGCTGAGCAGCCATTGAAGCAACGACTCAGTAAGATTAGACACCTCGCCGGCAGATGCAGCCATAAGGTTAATATCAGCGGCCAGTTCCTCTTTGGTAAACTGAGGCGCACCCATGGCCAACAAACGGGCACTGCGCGCCAGTTGAAAAGTAGGCGATTTAAGATCATGCAGGATGATAGAAATAGCCTGTTCCTTGATGCTATCAGCCGTGAGCAGGCGCGCATTGGTCTCATTTAATTCCACGATGGAATTCTGGTAGTCGGCCAGGGCCTGGTTGAGTGATTTTGTACGTCTGATCACCACTTTTTCGAGTTCGTTCTTTTTCCTAATCAATGCCTTGTTGTACCCGGCGATAAAAACTCCTGTCAACAACAATCCTATAGCGATAAAACTGATGATGGCATAGGTGCGCTGGTACCAGTAAGGCTGTACGGTAAAATGAAATGACAAACCATCTATATGCCTGTTCTGCATATTTCCCTTTTTAATTACCAGGTCGTACTCCCCTGCCGGCAGTTTAAACAAATCGATCTTATTGCCGGAAGGTATATCTAACCATTCACCCGATAGCTGACGGATATTCCATTTCAATCTTCCATCTGCAACACTGCCCCAGGAGGGCGAGGAAAAAGAAAGCCCGAACGAACTGAAGCCTGCGTCGAGCGTGAGACTGTCTGTGAACATGATGGGTTTGCCATCTACCCATAAACTATCCATGAATATCTTTTGACCTGTATGTGGCCGGATGACATCAGGGTCTACCAAAACGATCCCACGCATGCCGGGGAAAGCCAGCACGCCATTTGGGAGAATGCCTCCCGCCGGGTGGGCTATGCCATTGAACTCAATGGTGGGTAATCCGTCAGACACATTGAACACATGGTAATCAATCGTGGTGGTTTTTCCTTGTACAAAATCCATGAGACTTTGGCGGGGCGCCATAAAAAGACCGTTATTACAGGTTATCCAGGTGTTGTTGTACTTGTCCGTAAGCACAATATGAGTGGTATTCAACTCGCCGTTGTCACCTACCGGCATTTTTACAAGCGTGTCTTCGTGCAGGTAATAATAGCCATTAGCTTCGGTTCCAATCCAAAAAGCACCGCCGGTATTGTCCCGTGAAATCGATCGTATTTTGATGTTTGCCAGACCCGGGACAAATGATATTTTATGGTTGCTAATATCAAACTCCTGTAATCCGGTATAGGTACCGAGATACATGGTTCCCTTGTTTTTGAAATCGATGCATTCATATACGATGCCGGTTTTTTCGGGCACCACAACATATAAGCTATCATTGCGAAGATAATTCAGCGTCCGCTCCCCTGCCACCCACAACATGGGGTCCCCATCATGGTACCTGGCCATAGATTTCAACAAAAAAAAGGGCGCCTGGATGTATACTTTTTTGTGGGTGAGGTAATTTTCTTTGATGATTTGTTTGTTGTTACTGTGGTATAAATCATTTGTCAGCCTGTCGAAGTGAAGGCCGGATCCAAAATAATCAGGAGCTATGGTATCGGCCCGCCCTTCGTACCCGAAACGAATACCCATCGTGGTGTAGATACTATTGTCTGGCAATGGCGCTATTGCATAAAAGGCATTGGGGACAACCATGTTACTACTACTACTCAGGGTTTGGAACATATTGGGGCGCAGATAATACAGTGCCTCGGTTGCGGTGCCGAGGAAATAGCCTCCATTATACGGATTCTGGCAAAAAAAAGTGATAGCAGCTTGCGTAAGCCCTTTGTACAACAACTTGGTTTGCAATCGGCCTGCAATCAAATAAACCGTGTAGATATCATCCTCATACTGAAGCATTATATCAGCACCGTGTTGTACCAGTTTTATCTTGGCATTGGCGATCCCATCCGGATGATCGAATAATAGGTCGCCAGCCACCCGAAGATTATTAGTGACCGGCACCCGGCCCCTGATAATCAGTTTGGCCTGATTCCCGCCAATATAGATCGCTGTATCACCGTTGAAATAAAAAAAGGTTCTAGACTTTCCCAATACAGAAAACATAGACACTACTGCGCCATCAGGTTCCAGGTAAAACATACTGTCGTCGATGCTGCAGTATCCTTTGAATTTATTTTTTTGCAATGGGTAGGTGTACCCGTTACGGGTCCAGTCACCAGTATTTCCATTAGTGTCAACCACACTATTTGGGTACAACAAAAAAAACCGGCCATCTGCATGCTGAATTCCTCTGAAAAAGGAATAGGGGTTGGCATCATGGCATATCTTGCTGCCGGAAGATATCTTCACTCCTTTTGGCGTCAGCCCCAACGTATGGATGGTTCCCAGGCTATCTTTAGTAATACCGACCACCCGCGCTTCGCCCATCAGGGAGTCAGCCCCCATGCTATAGGTTACGAAATGCTGGCCATCGAACCGCACCATTCCCCGGTCCGTAGCTATCCATAGGAAACCATTGGCATCCATTTCAAGGCCATTGACAGAGCTTTGCGGCAATGAAGTCTCGTCATTGTAATGCTTTACCAGATAAGGCACCTGATTTTGAGACAAGGCGTTTGTCGCATACAGCATATTGGCCCACACAAGGACCTTAAACAATTTGAATAGATTCATGAGCGATCGTAGTCAAATAGAATTGTCAGGATAGTGACGGTCACAAGATAAATAGAAATTTCTATTAGCGCAGAGGGCTGTCATTGCCAGGATATCGAAGTTTATCAATCAATAAAGTTGTCTTGTGGTGCCCAACATCCAATCGGCAGCATGTTTCCTCCTCATACCATCTTAAGTGCTAATCTGTAGCAAGGCTGTTGTTTTATAACGCCCCCATAATTACAAGACGGCAGACCACTATGCCTGATTGAAATTGGCTTCTCCGGCATAAGAATCAGATGTACACCCTGCTGTATCCCGAAAAAACAAGCAGCTTAATGTGAGTGCAAAAACCAACGATTGGCGGACCAATATCGACAGATATCTACAAATATTAAGCTATATGTTGGTTTAATTTGTTTCGTTATTATCCAATATTCTATTTAAATACTTTCTTCGAAAGAAGCAAGTTCGATTGCGGAGATGTACGACTATGTGGCAGCATTAAATATTACAGTAAAAAGAATAAAGACAAATCAAAATTTCAGGAAAGATCCAGGATTCTCCAAATTCTGCGTGTAACGATTGACTGGAACCATAATGGAAATATTGCCGATGACACAACAAAAAACGGAGCCCTGGCTTTCTCTAGTGGAAGTGGCGTTACTGGCAGCCCTGTAACTGTTACCATTCCAGTGGGAGTTCCGCACTCAATTTCGCCAAACTATAAGACCCGGCTGGTAGTGAGCGATGCACCTGTCTCTTTCGCAGATTTTGGGAACATATTTGCCAATGGTGAGATTGAGGATTACCAGGCCCCTGCTGTGATACTTCCGATTTACTATGGAACTACTACTGCAACTGTTAAGGGATGCTCGGTATTAATTTCGTTTGAGACATATGCTGAAACCCCTGGCGGCCGTTACGTAATTGAGCGCAGTAGCAATAACATCGAATGGAATACTGTAACGACAATTCAAAGCAAGGGGGTTTCCGGAGTGAATCAGAAATATAGCTATGAAGATAATATGCCCTATAACGGTGCCAGTTTTTACCGCGTGCGGGAAGTTACTGCTGCCGGAATAAACACTGTAAGCAGCACCATGGTCGTCACAGTACAATGTTACCAACCGAAAATCCGGGTTTTCCCAAATCCGACAACCGGGAATGTATATGTAACATTACCTAACCAATATCAGGGTGCCGGTATAGAGCTTTTCAACAAGCTGGGCCAGGTGGTTATTTCAATAAATAGCAGGCCGGGTAATAGTGGCAATGTGGTTTTGAATACAACAGGCTTGCCAAGAGGCATATACGTTCTTCAAATAAAGACGCCTGCCCAGAAAACGTATACGGAGCGTATTACAGTCTTGTAAAGATTCAAACGGCGATAGCGTCACCAGGTATCTACAGTAAGAGGAACGCCGAAGAGAACTAATATAATTTACAAAAGGACTTAAATATTTATGTAAGCATCGGCTTATTCGGCAGCATGGTTTCTCAAAAATTGAAACAATAATTTTTAGGATTTGTATACAGAACATCTCTATGAACTGTATCGGTAAAAGGCTGCCCTGTGGCAGCCTTTTTTTTTGTTAGCGTTCCCAACATTTTAAATACTGGTAACTCTAGTCCCGCAAAATCGACAGATGACTACAAAAAACCCCGTGCAATCGGCATTTATTTGTGATTCAGATTGCGTACGGTGAATCAGCTTCTTTAACCAGGCATTTTTATGTTTGAAAAATCATAGAATTGAGATGAGCGATTATAAAATTAAAGATGGCTTCGAAGGACAAAAACTAATCAGTTTGCCGGACAGTATTTATAAAAAAAATGCCTGTCTGAACAAACCTTTACTCAAGCAGTTGTTCATTACACATATCGGCTATTTCCCAAGAGCCAAATACCATTATCGGGAGCGGGCCGAAGGTTGTGACGATAATATTTTAATCTATTGTATAGGCGGCAAAGGTTGGTTTGTGATTGACGAAAAGGAATATCATGTAGGTCCAAATCAATTTATTCACCTGTCTGCCACCTCTAAACCTATGCGATACGGTGCGAACCTGGAGGATCCATGGACCATTTACTGGGTACACTACAATGGACAGGAACTGTCTACTTTTAATAAATCGTTTGGGATAAAGGTGAATAAAGGCGCCGTTAATATTGCTTTTAACGATGTAGCCATCAATATATGGAACCAGATGTACCAAACCCTCGAAATGGGATATAGTTTCGATAACCTCTACAATGCCAATTTCTGCCTCTATCATTTTTTAGCCACATTCTTTTATACAGAAAAACATTTAACCGCTTCAGTACAAAAAGAGCCTGATGTAATTTCAAAGACAATCAACCACATGCTTTCCAACATTCCTAACAGGATAAATATTGACGACTTCGCGGCCTTGCATAAATTATCTGCTTCCCATTTTTCGTCAATATTCAGGAAAGCTACCGGCATGCCGCCAGGTGACTATTTTATACAGTTAAAGATCCAGAAGGCTTGTCAAATGCTATACAATCCTATTCATAAGATAAAAGAGATAGCGCTTGCGATTGGATATGAAGATCCACATTATTTTTCCAACCTTTTTAAAAAGCTTATGACGGTTTCCCCTGAACAGTACAGGGCTTTGCGGCTCAAGCAATAGGCTTTAGCCCATAATTGAATTAAGCAAATTCCAGTGTTGAACAATAGAATATTCCAACATAATAATCGTTTTGTTTATTGTGCAGTACTAAACCCATACCTATTTTTGCTTTAATAAAATTATCGCTGATTGCTTGCAGTGTATTTAGCCAACTTTAATTCCTATTGCACTAAATACACATTTGAAATTGATTGTGCTTCCGCTATATAAAAACAGTTCGGTTAAGAACATCACTATCAAAAGCTACAAACGAATACATCAGGGTGACCCATCAAAAAGTCAGGGCCAGGTGCGATACTATAGATGTATATAAGCGAACTTAAAACACTGAGGTCAAGAGAAACAATCGTAATACATGCAGACGCTTTTACATAAAGTTATTTTTCTCACAGGAGGTTCAGCTGGCATTGGGCTAGCCTGCGCACACGCTTACGTAGCGGCCGGGGCGAATGTGGTGGTTGTAGCACCTTGTGGCTGTTCGGTTAATGCAGCAATGGATTTGTTAAGTGACGGGGATAACCTCGGTATTGTTTGTGATGTGTCTGATGAGGAAGCAGTTAAGATGGCAATTGAAAAGTCCATTGAAAAATATGGAAGAATAGATGCTATACATAACAACGCAGGCATCGCCACACCATCAAAGCCACTCCACGAAACCACAGACCTGGAATGGGACAAACTGATGGATGTTAATTTGAAAAGCATTTTGTATACTACCCGTCATGGATTTGAAACACTGAAAGAAAACAAGGGTAGCATCCTGAATACGAGCAGCCTGGTAGGCAACATCGGGCAAGATAATCATGCAGCTTATACTGCAACAAAAGGAGCCATGAATACCTTAACAAAGTCGATGGCCCTGGACTATGCAAAATACCAAATCAGGGTTAATGCGGTCGCGCCTGCCGGAGTATGGACACCTATGCTAAGGGGTTGGTCCAAAGAACAGCCAAATCCTGCGTCCATTGAAAGCTATCTTGACGAAATACACCCATTGGGGTATTGTCCGGAAGGAGATGTGATTGCTGACGCATGCGTGTTTTTGCTTTCGGCAAAAGCGCGTTTTGTCACCGGTACCGTGCTGCCAGTAAGCGGCGGTGCAGAGTTGGGATACCGAAGGGCACCATTAACGTAATTATATTTCAGATTGCAACTATATGTTATACATTTAAAATTGTTTTATGAGAACGCTTTGCCAGTACAGCCTTAAGGGCTTATTAATTCTTCTGATTTTTTACGCGCAGCATGCCTTCGCCCAAAATCAGCCGTCAAAACAAATAACAGGGACAGTTAAAGACATCAATGGTGAAGCAATGCCTGGTGTCAGCATCAAAGTAAAAGGAGTAGCTGGTGGGGGCGCAAGCACCAGTGCAGATGGAAAGTATAAAATTGCGGTAGCCGGCAACAATGGTGTGTTGGTGTTTACCTATGTTGGTTACCAAACAAAAGAACAGGTGGTGGGTGCTAACAATGTGGTGAATATCACGTTGTCTGATCAAACAAGTAACCTCGACGACGTTGTGGTAGTGGGTTATGGAGCTGTGGCGCGGAAGGACCTAACCGGCTCTGTAAGTAAAGTGAGCATGGCTGATGTAAGCAAAGCACCGGTGAAATCGTTTGATGATGCTTTAGCAGGTCGCATTGCAGGTGTACAGGTCGTGTCGCCCGACGGGCAGCCCGGCGCCTCTCCGAACATTATTATCAGGGGCGGGAATTCAGTCACTCAGGACAACGCTCCCTTGTATGTGATTGATGGTTTCCCAATGACGAATTTTGACAATAATAGCCTCAATCCGGCAGATATTGAATCAATAGATGTGCTGAAAGACGCTTCGGCTACAGCGATCTATGGTGCTATGGGTGCCAATGGCGTTATTATAGTTACCACCAAAAAGGGCAAGATAGGCCGCCCCCAGATAAACTACAGTACCTATTACGGCGTGCAATCATTAACAAACAAAGTTGAAGTACTGGGTGCCTATGAATATGTCAAATATGTACTGGAGCTAGACTCAGTGAATAATAGAATCACTACGCCCAATTTCTATACCTATTATGATATTTACAGCCCAAAATTCAACCCAGCAGGCACCGGGGCAACCGATAAATACCTCACCCAGGAAGGCGTAGACTGGCAGAAACAAGTTTTGCGTGACGCTACCATGCAGAATCATGATATATCTATCCGGGGTGGCAACAAAGATACCAAGTATGCAATTTCCGGCTCCTATATAAGCCAGGAAGGTCTGTTGATCGCATCCGATTTTAAAAGATACCAGGGACGTATGGTTTTAGATCAGAATATCAATGATAAACTGAAAGTGGGTATCAATACAAATTATAGTTTTAATGTCACGAGGGGGCTTCAGATAGGCGGCGCCACAACAAGCACCCTTGATCCCTACCTAATTGGCTTATGGCGTTACAGACCCGCAGTAAGACCCAACGAAACGATAGAAGATCTGGAAGAGAATACACAGGATGAATTGGCATCAGGCTCCAGTAATTACCAATGGAACCCAAAGCTGGCCCTTACTGAACAAAGAAATGACAGGTATAATACGCTGTTAAATGTAAATGCATATGTCGAGTACAAAGTGCTGCCCGAATTAAAACTGCGGATAACGGGGGGGATCAACTCCAACAGCTTAAGGCAGGAAAGATTTAATACTTCCTTATCCCGGTCAGGGAGTGGTGTATTAGGCCCTAACGGATCAAGAGCTCGCGTAGAATTGACCAGCCTGTTGAATGAAAACACATTAACCTACAATAAAATTTTTGCAAAAAAACATTCGCTGAATGCTGTTGTGGGCTTATCAATTGCTCAGAATAAAAGATTTGCAGATAGATTCGGTGCAACACTGCTGCCTAACGATATCCTTAGTACAGACGGGCTTTTGCAAGGCACGCCAGCACAAAATGTGACTGAAAGATCATCTAACAAGGCGGCTTCTTTCCTGGGAAGAGTGAATTACGGTTTTAAAGGTAAATACCTGGCTACGGCAAGTTTCCGGTATGATGGCTCATCGAAATTCTTAGGCGATAAGATCTGGGCGTCATTTCCGTCCGGTTCTGTAGCCTGGCGTTTTAGTGAAGAAGGATTTCTTAAGAAGAACAAAATCCTTACTGATGGTAAATTGCGTGTTAGCTATGGTATTACCGGTAATAACCGCATAGGCGACAAGGACGTTTATCTGGCATTGGTACAGGGTCTTAATAATTACACACCAGGCGGCGTGTATATCCCCGGTGCTTACAGCCGGAGCACATTGGCCAATTCCGGTTTGAAATGGGAAAGCACAGCAGAAGCCAATATAGGGCTTGACCTGGGCTTTTTAAACCAACGTATTACACTCACGGTTGAAGCCTATAGTAAAAAAACCACCGGCCTGCTTTTGAGAACCAACCTGGCTGGTTCAACAGGTTACGCAAACACATTTCAAAATGTGGGAGCAGTTCAGAATAAGGGACTTGAGTTTGAATTAAATACTTTAAACATAGATGGAAAAAACTTCAAATGGTCAAGCTCATTCAATATCTCCTTCAACCGCACCAAGTTGTTGGCTTTAAACTCAGGAGAAGCGTACTACTCCCCCGCTGCATTAGCCTGGCTACCGGGTAATCTTATTTCGGGAGTGCCGGCCTCGAGAGCGGTGATAGGTCAACCCGTTGCTATGTTTTATGGCCTGCAAGCCGATGGTATTTACCAATTATCAGATTTTAATGAAACCATACCAGGCGTGTATACCCTAAAAGCAGGCGTGCCATACATTGGTACAGCGGCCCTGACAAAACCAGGCAGCTATAAATTTAAAGACCTGAACGGTGATGGCCAGATTAACACCGATGACCAAACGGTAATCGGCAATCCCAATCCAAAATTTATAGGTGGCTTTTCAAATAACTTCAGCTACAAAAATCTTGACCTGAATATATTTTTCCAGGTTTCTTACGGGAATGATATCCTGAATATAAACCGCCTGGCAATGGAAAGTAATCTGAATGGGTCCAATCAACTAGCTGATGCAATTAATCGCTGGACCCCCACAAATCCCAGCAATACCGTTGCCCGTGCGGGAGCTTACTCTGGTCCGGGTTTCTATACATCCCGTGTTGTGGAAGACGGATCATTCCTCAGGTTGAAAACAGTAAACCTTGGATACCATATCGATCCGAAACGACTTAAAAGACTTAAAATAGCTAGTTTAAGGTTCTATGTTTCGGCCCAAAACCTGTTAACCTATACAAAATACAGTGGAAGTGATCCTGAAGTGAATTCATACCCCGGCGCTTTAACCACGGGTGCGGATTTCAGTTCCTACCCAAGACCAAAGGTGGTTACTTTCGGATTGAACCTTGGTTTTTAACATACAAACAGATCACTAATATTAAATATTTATTGAAATGAAAACAAAGCTCTTTATACTGACTTTTTTAATAATCGCACTCGGTTTAACCTCTTGCAAAAAATTCCTTACCCAACTTCCGGAGGATTCAATATCGCCGGAAACCTATTATAATACACCGGTAGAATTAACATCGGCATTGATGTCTGTATATTCTTCTTTGAGTAACACAAACGAATCAACATATAGCCGGTTTTTGACTTTGGAGGCCAGTTGCTCTACAGATGAAATGGTGAGACCAGGATCTGCCGTATCGCCAGGTACCTATAATAGTTCATCAGCTTATCCCGCCTATGGTACCTGCTGGAGTACAATATACGCTGCTATTGACCGGGCCAATCTTCTGTTAGAAAAAATACCTGGCTCGCCGGCACCTATAGCTGTAAAGAATGAAATAAAAGGTGAGGCTTTATTCTTAAGGGCCTATTATTATTTCATGCTGGTTAATTTATGGGGCGATGTACCCTTAAGACTGAAATCTACAAGTGGGATACAAGACGTGTCAAGCCCCCGTGTACCGCAAAAAGAAATTTACGAAAAAATCATAGCGGATATGATCGAGGCAGAACCGCTGGTAAATCCGATAGCAACCTGGGGTCATAACGGCAGAATATCAACCACCGGCGTAGATGGAATATTGGCAAGGGTTTGCCTGCATGCTGCTGGCCGTTTAAACGACCCTGCTTATTACCCGAAGGCCAGGGCCTGGGCCTTGAAAGTGATCACCAGCGGTTCACATAGCTTAAATCCTGACTATAAACAGATCTTTATTAATCAAAGCGCAGATCTCATAGACATCCAGGAATCGATTTGGGAGGTGGAGTTTTATTCTAACAGCGGAACAACCTTTAGTGCGAACTCCGAACGTTTTGGTTCCTCGCTTGGTATTAGAAACGATATTGCTACCACCGGCTTTATGCAAGGCAATATCACCCAGGCGATGACCGGTTACTATTACAGCTTGTTCAAGAAAGAAGATCTCAGGCGTGACTGGACCATACCCAACTTTGCCTATATCGGCAATGACATCTCCAAAGGAATAGTGGCTTTACCACTAACAGCGCCAGCAACAACTGCCACTATTTGGGGCAGGAGTTTAAGCAAATGGCGTCGCAGCTACCAGCCAGCTTACAGTATTGTCAATAAAAATGGGGGATGTACGAATTGGCCACTGTTGCGCTATGCAGATGTGCTGTTGATGTTTGCCGAGGCCGATAATGAAATATCCGGACCCAGTGATGCCAGCATTGGCTATATCAACCAGGTGAGAGAGCGTGCATTCGGAAAAGCACTAAACGGCAAAATCGTAACTACGTTCACGGTTACAGACGGTGGATCAGGTTATCCCAACACCTCAGCTACTGTAGCTGGGCCAGCAGTGACAATTACCGGTGGTGGAGCATCACGTTCTGCGGTTGCTACAGCCACAGTGGTAGGTGGAAAGGTGACAGAGATAGCCATTGTCGACGTTGGGGCCAACTATACGTCGGTACCAACTGTAACCATAGCTGCGCCGACCACTGGCGTTAGAGCTACGGCAACAGCGTCCTTGCTAAGCTTTAATTCCACTCTATCGAACTTTCCTTCGGCAGCAAGTTGGTCGCAGGCTACTTTAAGAGAGGCGATCAGGATAGAACGCTCGCTTGAATTAGGTGGAGAAGGACTACGTAAATGGGACTTGATTCGTTGGGGTACACTTCTTACCACCGCCAGCGATATGAAGGATATTGTTGTCAATGGAAAGCCCGCTTTTTCAGTAGGTCCATTAAGCTTTCCAGCAACTGTAGCGTGTCCAACTAATATTAGAGCCAACACACTGCTACCCTATAGCAATGCCACGATTCGCGATGTGGTCTTTCCGATACCTATCGACGAATTGATCCGTAATCCGGGCATTCCAAATAGTGCTCAGAATACCGGGTGGTAAAATATACTAACAATGATTACTATTTTATGACAATCGGCTATATCCAATATCTATAAACACTCACCCCGGGACGCTTGTCTCGGGGTGTTCCCTTCACTTTGTAATTCATCGGTGACGGAAGGGTAAATGCATATGTCGTCTGCATCTTTTACACGCTCCGTTACACCTCACAGCGTTGGTAAAAAATGTAGAACTGATTACGGTTCATTATTATTCCATTATTAGATTCATGTCATCGTATTTTTCTTTCTAACATAAAAAGAATTGAAATGAGATTCAGAAGCTACCAATTGTTACTATGCCTGTTGCCTGGCTTTGGCTTAAGAGCACAAGGTGTATGGAATGCACCAGCGACTACCACCTGGAATTATATTGTAAATGGCCAACCCGCCTCATCCCCAATCCTGGTGTCATCCGGTACAAATGGCCAGTTGGTATATGCTCCTTATGCAAATGAGGGCGAAAGCAATGCGGTGAATACGATTCCGGATTTCTCAATGTGTGGCTACAGGAAAGGTGGAATTGCATTGCCTGTAATTACAGAGATCAAAAAAATACTAAGTCCGTTACTTTATGCTGAGGATAACACCCCCCAGATACAGGCAGCAATAGATTTGGTCAGCAGCTACCCGGCTGATTCTAATGGTTTAAGAGGCGTTATTCTGTTAAAAGCCGGCACTTATAATCTATTAAATGTTTTATCGATAACAGTGAGTGGTGTAATTCTCAGGGGTGAGGGACAGGGCGTAAACGGGACGGTATTGGTGGATAAACTTGCCGCACAAAATAGCTTTATCACAATAAGAGGCACCACTATAAAATTAGGCGGGGACGACATTTCGGTGAGGAAGCAAATAACAGATAATTATGTGGCTACAGGTACCAAATCCTTTAATGTGGCCAACGTTACGGGCTTGCATGCCGGGTCTGATATTATAGTTGTCAGAACCCCAAATCAAGCCTGGCTTGATACTATAAAAATGACACAGATTGGCTGGACTACGGCTGAGTACAAAGTGCAATACGAGCGAACGATTACTGCAATAGTCGGGAATACCATTACCATTGATGCCCCCATAGTTGATCCTATACAAACGGTATACGGAGGAGGTTATATTTATCCTGCCAATCCCGTAGGTCGGATTACGAATTGCGCCGTAGAGAATATGCGTTTAGAATCCAGGTATGATATTAATAATACGGCAGATGAGCAGCATGGCTGGCAGGCAATCAAACTCCTCAGTGCCGAAAACTGTTGGATAAAAAAAGTCACAGCAAAAAACTTCGGTTATTCCTGCGTATCTATCGGTTCATTCAGCAGGTTTAACACGGTAGAGGAATGTGCCATGCTGGACCCAATTTCACTTACTACGGGCGGCCGGAAATACTCTTTTGACATCTCCGGCCCGGTTAGTTTTTGCTTAATTCAAAGATGCTATACCCGCGGGGGAAGGCATGATTTTGTTGCAGGCGAGAGAACACCGGGTCCTAATGCGTTTTTAGATGGTTTATCAGAACAAACGTTGGCAGATGCCGGTCCGCACCATCGATGGTGCACAGGGTTATTGTTTGATAATATTAAATGCGGAGATATCTACGTCCGGGACAGGGCCGAGGCAGGGACCGGACATGGTTGGGCAGGCGCCCAGACGCTATTTTGGAACTGCGTGGCAACATATCCCAGGACAATGATTGTTGCGAGTCCGATCGGTGCTAAAAATTGGAGTATTGGAAGTACTGGAATAACAGATGGAGCAGGTTACTGGGCAAGTCACGGCACCCCTGTTACTCCAAGAAGTTTATACATCAATCAACTAAAAGATCGGTCAGGTATTGGAGCTGTGAACAATGTGACAACCCCGGCCCAAAGAAATGGAACAATCTACGAGCTGCTGAAGTCCTGGGCGGGTGAAGGGGACCTACCCGGAGTAAATTAACCTAATCGTAAATACGCCTATCGAAAGCGCCGCAGTTACTCAACCGTGCCATTGCATGATATTAGCTCATCTCTAAAATTATGGTTCCATGAAGAAATACATCGTGATCATCATAGGTATATGTTCCACCTACCAGTGTGCAGTTGCTCAGGAAATCTTTGATTTCACAGCTACTACTACTAAAACATCAGCGTCAACAAATGCCAACTTCGGTTTTATGCCGGCACCGCTAATCGGAGTGGCGAGAGTAACTGCAGGCAGCTCCGGCACACCCATCTTCCGGCTTAAATGGGCGAACCAGCAGAGTACTTTTACATCTTATGCATCCGGCACTGCCAGCATGGGTAAATTCTCACTTTATGATATACCGGAAGCCACATCGGTAGCAAGTTCATTCTTCACGATTAATTTCAATGACAGCTCTACTACCAACGTTAACTGGATGTATTTGATAGGAAATACTTCAGGTTCCAACCTTTTTAGCAATACATCTACTGTACCTAAAACTGGGACCAGCTCATCCCCCGAATTTTTTGGAGCGATAAAATGGTCGATTGCAAGTAACGACCCTACCCGAAAACTCGTGCTCAGCTTTAGAAATAAGGCGACGGCAACTTCGACGATAAGCTTTACTACCATTAGTAGTGTCGTTTTTCAAAAGGGAGTGAACTATAACATGGAGTTTTATTGCAACAACACGGCTAATATTCAAAATTACACCCGCGATGCAGTAGTATATCAGCTTGCTTCGCGTTGCTACCAGATCTGGGCAAACGGCACGAGGTTGAGTGCCTCCGCCAGTTTCGATTTCCCTGCCAACGAACTCGCGGTAAATCAATCAATCAATGCGAGTTTAATAACAAGCGATAACTCACAAACAAATGGCGTGGCAGACAACTCCGCGGCTATCACACTGGGAAATATCCGCATGGATTTTCCAACAGATATTGTACCTGTACCTGTTGTCAAAATAGCGTCGCCTGCCACTAATACCATGGTGAATGCGGGGGCATCGATAACTATCAAGTCTACAGCAACAGTAGTTAACGGCACCATTAATAAGGTGGAATTCCTGGCCGGAGATAGTCTATTGGGTCAGGTTGTAACGGCGCCTTATGATTTTGTCTGGACCAACGCGACTGCGGGAAATTATGTTGTGACCGCCAGGGCAACTAACAACTTAAATATGGTTTCTACCTCTTCAGCTGTAAATATTAGGGTAAATGCATTCCCAACCAGTTTAATTACATCACCATCAACCAATGCAAGTTATACCTCACTCGCTAATATCGCGATTACCGCAAGTGCCGCAGATACAGATGGATCTATCAGCAAAGTTGAGTTCTTCAACGGGGCCAGCAAACTGGGGGAAGTTTTAACAGCGCCCTATAATTTTACCTGGAGTAATGTTGGTACAGGATCATATAGCCTGACTACAAAAGCGACTGACAATAATGGCGCTATTACCAGTTCTAATACAGTAAATGTTACGGTAGCACCTCCTCCTCCTGTTTCACTTGTAGCGGTTGCAGATGCTTATGTGCGCGACGGCATTTATGCAACAACCAATTACCCCATAGATAAACTGACAGTTAAAAATGATGTATTAGTAAATTATTCAAGAAGAGCATTCATAAAATTTGACCTATCATCTTTTACAAAGGATTTAGATAGCGCTTTCCTTCGGGTGCGTATTACATCAGCAAATACAGGAATTGCGGCTACAAATTGGGAGTTTTACGAAAGCGATACCACCAGTTGGACAGAGACAGGTATTAACTGGAATAACCAGCCGGCTATAAATAATAACCTAATCGCTACGGTGCCGGGAATGGCTGGTGGTAATATTATAACTATTCCGATTACAGCGACTGTACTGAGTAGGTTAGGTAAAGATAAAAAACTGACCATCAGAATAAGTTCAGCCGTAACCGGCACCTACACTGATGCCGACTTTACATCAAGGGAACATGCAACTATTTCCTATCGCCCAACTTTATTACTCTATGGCACATCAGCGCCAAGTATCACTGCGCCAGCAGATACCATCGTAAATGTTGATTTCTGGGCAGCTACGGCCAGTAATGTGACATTAGATACACCCCGGGTTATAGCCGAAACGGGAATTAAGTCAATTACTAATAATGCACCCGCAGCCTTCCCCTTAGGCGTTACCACAGTAACATGGTCCGCCACCGATAATGCAGATCGCACTGCGACAACTACACAGGCAGTAACAGTAGTAAACCAGGCTCCAACTGTATCAATTACGTCGCCTATCGCCAGTGCAAGCTATAACTCATTGGCCAATATCACAATTACTGCCAATGCAGCCGATATAGATGGGAATGTGAACAAGGTCGAATTCTTTGCCAAACAAAATGGGGTTGTTACAAAACTGGGTGAGGATATAACAACTCCTTTTAGTTTAAATTGGAATAACGTTGAAACAGGGGCTTATGACCTGACCGTAAAAGCCACCGATAATAATAATATTGCTACCACTTCTGACATCGTTAATATTAACGTCGTTGCTCCACCACCTGTTCTGTTGGTAACGACTGGTGATGCCTATGTTCGTGACGGCAGCTATGCAACAACCAATTACCCAACAGGCGATCTTTATGTCAAAAAAGATGTATCGACCGGGTATTCACGAAGGGCATTTTTAAAGTTCGATTTGTCGTCTTTTACAAAGGCCCTGGACAGTGCTTTTCTAAGGGTCTATGTAACTTCCGCAAGTTCAGCAGTTCCCACCATCAATTGGGAGTTTTATGAAGTGAGTGATACGAGTAGCTGGACTGAGACAGGAATTACCTGGAATAACCAGCCGGCTGTGATAGGTAGTGCAATTGCTACAATACCAGGAAAAATGGCTGGAAATTTTATAACTATCCCTGTCACAGCTGCCGTATTAAGCAGCTTGAACGCTAATCAACAACTGTCAATAAGGATCGGTTCCACGGCAACCAGCGGCGCCACTGATGCGCATTTTGCATCAAGAGAGGCTTTATCGACAGATCAGCGACCTATTTTGATCCTTTATGGAAAAGACAATACGTTGATGACGCAGCCATTACAGGTTATCAACGCCAATACTAATAAGCCTCCCGGGCTGCTTAATATATCAGAAACTACGGGAACATTGAATTTTTCGGCATATCCTAATCCTGTACTCGACAACCTTAATATCAGGGTATTGAACCTGGAAGCAAACGCCACCATTCGTTTATACAATATATTAGGTAATAAAGTCAGGGATATTCGATTTCGCAATGTGGTACAGGCAGTTGGTATCGGAGATTTGCCACCCGGGGCGTATCTCGTGGTCGTTCAAAATGGCAAGCAAATTTCAAGAAGAACAATAATTAAACAATAAACAAGGCTTTACCAGGGAACGGGCAATTGATTCATCTAAACAGTCCCGCGCAGACAAATGATCATCAGACGAACCCTATGCAAATACTATTATGAAAGTGAACATAAAATACGCTTACTATACATTATTAACGGGTTTTATTCTTTCCAATCAAAAAACTATTGCTCAGAATGCCGATAAAGAAACGGTAAAAGTAGAACATGGAATGATTAACATTGCCATGGGAACCCACTCAGAAAGTACACACTCAATCCATCCCGATGCACAATGGTACCCCGACGCGGGCTTGGGACTATTTATACATTGGGGACTATCTTCCGTGAAAGATATGGGAATCTCCTGGCCTATGATTCCGGGACGACCATTAGCGGTCCAAGTCTTGAATCCGGATCAAATTAAACGGGTGGTGGCAGAGAAGGATTACAATCTGAATGGTATCAAACCCCGAATTACGCCAAATGAATATTGGGCGATGGCTGAAGACTTCAATCCCAAAAACTATAATCCGGAAAAATGGATTAAGGCTGCAAAAGATGCTGGTTTTACGTACGCTGTTCTGACCACAAAACATCATGAGGGGTTTGCAATGTGGCCAAGTGCTTTCGGGGATTTCAGTACAAAAAATTTCATGAATGGTGAAGACCTCATTAGCCCATTCATAAAGGCATGCCGCAAATATGGGCTAAAGGTTGGCTTATACTATTCTCCCCCGGATTGGCATTTCGACCGTGATTACATGTCGTTTCTATATTATAAAGTACAAAGTATTAATCCCTCATTCCCAAAAATTGATGCTGACCTAAACGCACGAATGGTCACCCACAGTGAAGAGGAAATAAAAGAACACAATAAAGAATATGCTGCATTGGTCAAGGGGCAAGTCGAAGAACTATTAACACGGTACGGTAAAATAGACCTGCTGTGGTTTGATGGGACTGCCCCAATTGCCAACGGCCGCAACCTGATCACGCAGGAGGAAATACATAAATTACAACCGGGAATTGTGATGAATCCAAGAATGCATGGAAAGGGGGATTTTATTACCTACGAGCGTGACCTGCCTAAAGAAGATCCGGGTAATGTTTGGTCAGAGTTCTGTAATACATGGACAAATAGTTGGACATATGAGCGTTCGCAGCCCTTTCGTTCGAATGCGTTTATCCTGGGGCAGTTTGTTTCGGTCAAGGCAATGAAGATTAATTATTTGTTGGGTATTGGTCCAAATAAGGATGGCGAACTTCGTGACAGTGCTTACATAAACATGAAAGTAATAGAGCGGTGGATGGTTCAAAACGGCAAATCGGTTAAAATGGTTCAGCGGCTTCCTGCAGGTGAATATGCCTCGGTTCCGGCAACAGCCAATAAAAATATCCGCTATCTGTTTGCCATTCCCGAATTTAAAAAGGATGGAAAAAATGAAGCCGACAAGCTTCCCGCTAAAGATATTCAAATTGTTCTTCACACTAAGGCTAAGCCAAAATCTGTCAGTGTATTGGGGACAGGTACATCCCTCGTCTATCAATATTTAAATGGTGAATTAACCGTTGAGCTACCGGCTAATATACGCACTGAATTGGTAGATGTAGTGCAAGTGGTTTTAAATTGAGTTTTTCCAGCTATAATAAATTTGTTGCTAAACGCTCCAGTATTTTATGCATGAGAAGTAAAAGGTAAAATACATACCTGGCTTAACAAATCTGGTAAGGATAAAATGAAAATTGGAGCTATCGGCTAGTATTATTTTTACGCTCCGTAAATGAGATCAAAGACCTCAAATATTGCCATTGCAATACACGGCAAAACACTTATCAAATTATGTTTATGGCATTCAACAATACATGTCTGGTTCTTTCAGGTGTAGTTCTAAATATTTTGTGCTATTCATTTTGTGGGGGTCAGGCAACAGAAGCAATACAACCTGCAGACCATCTATATTTTAGTGCCGGGGAGAAAAATTGGGCCGGTAAATTTAAGGCCGCAGTAAAAAGACATTTGTCTGTTTCATATGAAAAGGACACACTCTTTGCAGACTTTGCTGAAGGAATATATAGTCTAAAGGAATCGATAACATTCAGCAACAAAGAGGGAAGCAAAGCAAGTGGCCCGGTTGTGATAACCGGTAAGGGGCAAGTTATTTTTTCTGGTGGCGAGACACTTGACAATCGTTTTTTTGCGCCAGTTTCTGACAACTCGATTAAAGAAAGAATCATCAGCGAAGCAGCAAAATCCAGGGTACTGGTATATGATCTTTCAAAAAACGCATCGTTAGACTTAGACTCGATCACAAGCATTGGTTTTGGAAGAAAATTTAATCTCGCTGCCCCGCCTCAACTTTTTTATAACGGACAGCGCTTAACACTGGCAAGGTATCCGAATGCCGGGGATCCGGCGCTTCTAAAAAACAGGTCTACGGTGATCCCAATTAACAAAATCATCGACCCGGGAAAGAAAGCATTCAGCTCGCTATTGGAACAAGACGGAAAAATGATTGAGAGCATAGGGTTCCCGGTTTTTGAATACAGCGATAACCGCGCTAAACATTGGCTACGGGCAGATGACCTATGGCTGGATGGTATATTCGCCAGGGACTGGGCATGGTCGCTTAACAAAATAAAACATATTGATACGTTAGCACACAGCATTACTTTACTTGATAAAGAGAAGTACGATCTGACAACAGATAACTCTTTCTTTTTTGCCTGTAACCTGATCGAAGAGATTGATATGCCGGGCGAATATTATATCGACAGGAAAACGGGCAAGCTTTACCTTTATCCGCCTATCGATTTTAATCCAGCGTTTTCTAAACTTCAGTTATCTGCCGCGACTTTCAATCTGTTCAATTTAGCCGGTGTTAGTAATATCCGGTTTACCAATATATGCTTTGAATTAAGCAGGTTAAATGCGGTAAATGTTGCCAGGTCGCACCACATTCAATTTGTCAACTGTATATTTAGAAATATTGGTAACTCGGCAATTGTAATTAATGGCAACGATAACCGGATCGAAAACTGTCATATCTACGGCATTGGTGCAACGGCGATTAGTTTAGAGGGCGGCGATTTTAAAACATTGACTAAGTCAAACAATACGGTAGCACATTGCAGTATTTCTGACTGGGCGTACTATAACAGGGTCTATACTCCGGCCATAGCATTAAAAGGTGTTGGTAACATGGTATCAAAAAACAAGTTATTTAATGCTCCGCATGGTGCGATCACAATTTCGGGCAACGATCATGTGATAGAAGGTAATGAAATACACGATGTGTTACAAGAGTTTAAAGATTTTGGTGCTATTTATGGCTTCCTGGGTTCTGACCAACTCATGCGGGGTCATGTGATACGAGGTAACTATTTTCACGATATCGGGCTAATCGGCGATGCCGTATATGCAATTTATGCAGATGAGTGTACTTCAGGTTGGCTGATCGAAAACAATTTATTTTATAATATAGGGAACAAAGGCGCCAGGGTTGCAGCTATTATCAGTAATACGGGCTATGATCTTTCCATCAGGAATAATTTATTTCTTGATTGTAGCGAGACCTTCGAACTAAGTTTTCATTTTACTACCTGGGCTAAAAAAAAGTATCCTGGATTCGCAAAGACATGGCAAGAAAAATATGGGAAGGCGGATGGGATTCCCATACCCTATCTTGACCGGTACCCGGCCCTCCAAAGCTTTATGAAAGCAGACAAAATTTATGTAAACAGCAACTCGTTTACAGGCAACACAATAGGAAATTTCGGCAATCCAATTGGACATAAAAATTACTTCCTGACCAGAAGCGATAAAGAAAATACCGATAGCCTGGTTGACTCCCATGGCAACCAATTTACGAGCGATGATTCTCTGCCCTACTTTTTGAAAAACTGGAACAAAACCAGAAATATGGAAAAATCGGGCCTGGTATCGCCCGCCATGCTAAAGCCATATCTGGATGCCTTGAATTAATATTATAGAAAAGGGTAGTAATGATTAACCCATAA
>JBDSXW010000085.1:0-38916 GCA_039925965.1 Chitinophagaceae bacterium | reverse complement strand
TGTGATAAAATGGCTTGTGATTAATTAGTTAATCACAGCCTGATTTTTCACAAACTCATTCATCACAACTTATTCCAGGCCTAATGGCTGGCAAATAAATGGTACCGAAAGTTCAAACTGATACATGGCTGAATATTGACAACTGACTTTTGATCGAATGGCCCAATGTGCAATCCAAAGTTTTGCCTTTGAGGATGATAATAGCTAGGCTAACTCTATCACCGTTATCTCCGGCAGAATACCCACCCGGCCCGGATAGCCAATAAATCCGTACCCGGGATTGACATATAATTTTTGTTTGCCGTCTTCGTACAGCCCAGCCCATTGCTTGTAGACAAACTGAATCGGGCTCCATTTAAACCAGGGTAACTGCAGCCCGAACTGCATGCCATGGGTATGGCCGCTCAGCATCAGGTCCACATCAGGAAATTTAGGTCTTACCTCCTTATCCCAATGGCTGGGGTCGTGGCTCATCAATATCTTAAACGCATGATCCTCGCTGCCTGCATAAGCTTTGGCCATATTGCCATAACTATGGAAACGTACTTTTCCGCTTATATTCTGCACGCCCAGTAAAGCAATTTTTTCGCCACCTTTCTCCAGCAATACATGTTCATCCATCAACAGCCGCCAGCCCATGGTGGCGTGGATGCCTTTCAACTCGTCGAGGTTTTTTTGCTGCAAAGGCGTTAGTAACCGGGTGCCGGAAGCCATTTCCCGCTGCATATGCGCTGCATCCCGGTCGGGCCATTGTACATAGTCGCCGTAATCGTGGTTACCAAGGGTACTGAAGACGCCCATGGGTGCTTTGAGCTTGTTGAAAACCTGCACATAGTCTTTCATTTCGGTGGCTTTATCGTTTACCAGATCACCGGTGAACAGGATCAGGTCTGCTCCCTGTTGATTGATCAGGTCTACCCCGTGCTGCACCGCCTTAACATCCATAAAACTGCCACTGTGGATATCGCTGATATGGATAATTTTTAAACCTTTGAAAGCGGCAGGCAGATTATCATACGCCAGCTTCACTTTTTTTACCTGGTAATTGTATTGGTTACGGAAACCATATATCAAAGTAGCAAACAAAGTGGTGCCCATGCCCAAACCCAGCCAGCTTAAAAAAGTGCTGCGGTTAATACCACCTTCGCTGATTGTTTCCACCTCAGTATTCTTAAAAAACAATTTCCCGGAAAGCCACTGCAGGCCGCGGCGGATATCATCAATCAAAAAGAAGAAAACGGACACCAGCTTTGCGAGGAACAAACCGATAACGACAGCAAAGATGTAGGTACGCACCGGCCGCTGCCAGGCTTCATAATTGACATATGGTAACAGGGCTATGAATAAAGCGGACAGGATGGAAACGATCCAGAATAGGGCAAATACCACCGACCTGGCTTTGGGCGACAGGTTATGGGAAACCGTTTTGACTGCCATAAAAACGTACCAATCCACCAATAACATAATGGCAACAAAAATGAGAGAACCCGAAGTACTTCGCATGGAAACAGAGTTTAAAAAACGTAAATGTCGGGGAATTAATGCAGTAAATTATGGGAGGGCCAGCCCCTGTAATGCAAGTAACTTTATGTAAATGAACCCTTCACATCATGGAAACCGCATTCGATCTGATTACAAACGGGATACAGTTTTTAAAAAATGGCCACTGCTTCTTTTGCCTGCCAAAAGAAAAACGCCGGCACCAGCAATCGGGCTTCCGAACCGGTTTACTGTACCATTATCTTTGTGCCGCAATTACCAGACATCAGACATCAGACATCAGACATAAGACATCAGACATCAGACATCAGACATCAGACATCAAACCGTCGGACTTCAAAAAATCCTTCCTCCATGACCTTCACCTACTACGGCCACTCCAGTTTCCTCGTTGAATCCAACGGCTACAAACTCCTGTTCGATCCTTTTATTACCCCTAACGAAATGGCGGCAGGCATTGTTATAGACGACATCGAAGCGGATTTTATATTTATCACCCATGGCCACAACGATCATGTGGCCGATGCATTGAGCATCGCCAAAAGAACCGGAGCCACCCTGATTTGTGGCTGGGAAGTAATGAGCTGGCTCAATAAAAATGGCATCGAAAATGTGCACCCGATGAATATCGGCGGCGCTTCCAGCTTTGACTTTGGCAAGGTAAAATGTACCGTGGCCCAGCATAGCAGTGTAATGCCCGACGGCAGCAACGGCGGCAACCCACTTGGGTTTATTGTTTATCTGGGTGAGCAGACCTTTTATTATAGCGGCGACACCGGCCTTACATTGGATATGCAACTGATCCCGCTGTGGGCAAAACTCGACTTTGCCGTTCTACCTATCGGCGATCATTTTACCATGGGCTACGAGGATGCGGCCCTGGCAGCAGGGTTTGTAAAGACCACAAAAGTGGTCGGTGTGCATTACGACACTTTTGGGTGGATAAAGATTGACCACAATGCAGCCACAAAAGCTTTCGCAGATAAAGGAATTGAATTACTATTGCCAACCATTGGAGAAACGATCGGTATCTGATGAGCATTCACAACAAACACATTCGTTTTTATTAAAAATAAGGGGCCGGGGCATGAGCAAAACTATAGGAATAGCAAATCAAAAAGGTGGTGTAGGCAAAACCACCACGGCCATTAACCTGGCGGCCAGCCTGGCTGTGCTGGAATATAATACTTTGCTGGTGGACGCAGATCCGCAGGCCAACAGCACCACGGGTACCGGCTTCGATCTGCATAACGTAACCAGGAGCCTGTACGACTGCATGGTGAATCAAACACCGGCATCAGAAGTCATCCTGAAATCGGAAATACCTAACCTCCACGTGATTCCATCGCATATAGACCTGGTGGGTGCCGAAATTGAAATGATCAATTATCCCAACCGGGAAAATGTGCTTAAACAAATATTGGAGCCGATAAAAGACCAATACGATTTTATCATTATCGACTGTTCCCCGTCATTGGGACTGATTACCGTAAACAGCCTGGTGGCAGCGGACTCTGTCATCGTTCCGGTTCAAACGGAATTCTTCGCCCTGGAAGGCCTTGGTAAATTGCTCAATACCATTAAGATTGTTCAAAACAGGCTCAACACTGCCCTACAGATCGAGGGCATCCTCATGACCATGTACGATGGCCGCCTGCGTTTGTGCAACCAGGTGGTGAGCGAAGTACGCCATCATTTCGATGAAATGGTGTTCAACACAATCATTCACCGTAACACCAGGCTCAGTGAAGCACCCAGCGTAGGCAAGCCTGTTATTTTGTACGACGCCGACAGCAAGGGCTCTATGAACTACCTCAACCTGGCCAAAGAAATATTACAAAAAAACAACATGACACGAATTAAAGAAGCGGACAGATACATCTCCTGATGTAATGATATCGGATGTCTGATGTCTGATTTGTTCCAAATTTTGACCTTTCGCAATAATTTATGCACCGACTGGCATCGCCATGATTAATAGTGGCCGCATTAAAATCTGACCTTGGCATCACAAATCACAAATCAGACATCAGACATCAACACATTTGACCGCACGCATCACAAATCACAAATGATTCCCATGAGTAAAGCAACCGACAATAAAAACCTGATTGGTAAAGGCCTCCGGTCATTATTGCAAAATATAGATAGCGATCTTAAAACCACCGACGGCAAGCTGAAAGCCGAAGTGGTAGAAAAAAAAGTGGTGGCCAACCGCGTCGCTATCGACCTGATAGAAAACAATCCCCGCCAGCCCCGCAAAGATTTTGACGAAACAGCCCTGCAGGAACTGGCCCATTCTATCAAACTCCACGACATTATCCAACCACTCACCGTGGCACCTTTGCCCAATGGAAAGTACAGGTTGATCGCTGGCGAACGCCGCTTGCGTGCTTCAAAACTGGCGGGTGTAAAAGATGTGCCTGTATATATCCGCGAAGCCAACGATCGCCAGTTGCTGGAGCTGGCATTGCTTGAAAATTTACAACGGGAAAACCTCAACGCCATCGAAATAGGCCTCAGCTATAAGCGCCTGATGGACGATCTGAACTACACCCAGGAAGAAGTGAGCGAACGTATGGGCAAGGAGCGCAGCACCGTCGCCAACTACATGCGGCTCCTGAAATTACCGCCCGATATCCAGGTAGCAGTTCGTAGTGGCACTATCAGCATGGGCCATGCCCGGGCATTGGTAAATGTGACAGAAATAGAAAAGCAACTCTTTATTTACAAAGAAATAAAAGACAAACACCTTAGCGTGAGGCAAACTGAAGACCTGGTGCGTAAGCTTTATACCCCCGGTCAGGGAAACGTTAAAAAACCCGCCACCAGTGGGCTTCCTGTGGCTTATCAAAAATTACAGGATACTTTAGCGTCGCATTTTAGCACCCGTGCTTCCATTAAACAAAGCAAAGCAGGGAATGGGAGTATTACATTAGAATATTATTCCATCCAGGAACTGAATAAGTTGCTTGATATGATGGGTGTAAAAGTTAGTTAATCAGGAAGAAAGGGACGAATGCAAAAAAAAATTCTCATTCAACCCGTTACTATCCACGGAAGGAGTCGCACAGTATTCCCTGCCGGCGGGGGACAGGCGTGGCCGAAGGCCTAAGACAGGGGGTGGTACCGGCTTTTCACCGCGGAACCATGCCAAAACAAAGTAACATACAACAATAGATCATGAGTTGGCGTAGCATCCTAGTAATTATCGTTTTTACAATCACCAGCGGCCACTCCTATGCCCAGTTGCAAACCGTTGACAGTACCAAACTAAAACGGGCTTCCACAATTGATTCTTCCAAAAAAATAAAGCCCAAAGTTCCCTACTGCGATACCTGCTTCTCACCCAAAAAAGCCACCATCCGCTCTGCCATCATTCCAGGCTGGGGCCAGATTTATAATAAACAACTATGGAAAGTGCCGCTCGTATATGGCGTACTCGGTGCTGTGGCCGGCATCTTTATAGTGAACATTCATGAATACAAGGGTTTGCGGGATGCCTATAGATACAAGGTAGATAACGACCCGGCCAACGACACCCTGATTGCTTCCCGGTACAGCGTGCTTAGCGCCAACTCTATGAAATTTTACCGGGACCAATACCGTAAAAATGTGGACATGAGCGTACTGGCATTCCTGATCGGTTGGGCCCTCAATGTGGTAGATGCCACTGTAAGCGGTCACCTGAAACAGTTCGATGTAAGCGACGACCTTTCCATGAAAATAAAGCCCAACTTTCAAATGAATGGCCAAACCGGCGTTAGCCTGGTGTTCAGCCTCAAAAACAAGAAAGGAAAGCTGATAGATATGGGTAAAATACTCAACGCAAAATGAACCAACTATTATGAAAATAGCATTAGTCGGGTATGGCAAAATGGGCCAGGCTATTGAAGCGATTGCTGTCGAAAGAGGTCACGAAATAGTGCTTACAATAGATGTGACCAACAGGGAGCGCTTCACCAAAGAAAATATGGCCATAGCTGATGTCGCCATTGAATTCACCAGCCCGCACAGCGCTGTTGAAAACATACTCCGCTGCCTGGAATACGAAACACCAGTGGTTTGCGGCAGCACCGGCTGGCTGGCTGAACTGCCCGAAATAGAAACTGCTCTATATAAGTACAACGGGGGCTTTTTATATGCCAGTAATTTTAGCCTCGGGGTTAATATTTTTTTCGAAGTGAACAAACTCCTGGCAAGACTGATGGCCGGTCAAACTGCTTATGATGTGGAAATGACCGAAGTGCATCATACCCATAAAAAGGACGCACCCAGCGGAACTGCAATCACTTTGGCCGAACAGATTCTGGCCGTAGATTATAATAAAAAACAATGGGTCAACGAGCCCAGTGGCAGCAAAGACGACCTCTTTATAGAAAGCCAGCGGGTGGATCCGGCTCCCGGCACGCATATAGTTACCTGGTCCAGCGCCATTGATGATATTGAAATAAAACACACGGCTCACAGCCGCACTGGTTTTGCATTGGGTGCAGTGCTGGCCGCCGAGTTCTTACAAGGAAAGAAAGGTATGTTTACGATGAAAGACGTACTTGGATTATAAACACTCACCAACTTATTTCCTTAAAACGCTTTCCCGATCGGAAGCGTTTTTTGGTAGCCGATCTCAATAATTATTTCCTTGCGAGGGTTCTTGCCAGAAGCAATCTGACTCCCATTTGTTCGGGGGCATCCAGTAAAGTCATGGTTCGTTACACTCCCCAACAGATTGCTTTCTTGGGCAGGAACCCGCGTCGCAAGGGCTTTTATAAAATTAACAGCCATTAGCAGGGATGGTTAATAGTTCACTAAGCCAGTCAGAAAAATTGAAATGACCTAATTGGAAATTACCCCCCGGTGTGAGCATATATCACTGAATCCTCCCCGTTTCACTTTCAATGCTACTCCTGCGGTTTGACCGACGGATCTGCGCCTTACCAAAGCGATAGGTAAAAGCCAGGTTCACTGTGCGGCTGTCATAACTCGTTTCAGCGGCGCTTTCAAGGCCGCCGTATAAAGTTCTCTTTTGGGTAACATTCGTTTTAAACAGGTCTGTGACATTCAACCTGAGGCTCCCTTTCTTTTTCAGCACCTCCCTGGTATACCCAAGGTTCACCGAGCCGTAGCCCTTGTACCTGTAGTAGCCAGTACTGTATGGCAGGTTTAGCAGGCCACTTATATCCAGCCTGCTTTTCCACTTTAGCAGGTTAAGGCTTTGAACCGAGCTGATATAACAATAAACCGTTGGTGATCCGCCGGGGGGCAACCCTTCATAACGGTATTTCATGAGCCCTGTGGAAATATAGTTGCTGGTGCTCCACCATTTTTTTACTGCCTTATTAAAAGACACCGTCAGGTGGTACCAATCCCTGCTGGCAAAATTGTCGTAGTACTCGGTAATAATTTTCGTGTTGTTGTCCTGCTCATAAAAAGAAGCCATGGTATTGCTGGTAATGGTGTAGCTGAAATTAATAAACAGCATGCTTTTCCAGGCATAACCAAGTTCCCAGCTATTACTGTACATCGGTTTTAAATTTGTATTACCCCGGAAATAATTAAACTGCCCGCGAAAGATGATAAACGGGTTTACGAAACTATATACCGGCCGGTCGATGCTCTTGCGGTAACTCAGGCTCCACTGGTTGGTTTTGTTTGGGTTAAATGTTACGCCCAGGTTTGGGAACCAGTTTTGGTAGCTGCGGGTAAACAGACTGTCAATCGTAATTGAATGACCTTTCACCTTCGTTATTTCAGTTCGAAGCGCGGCTTCTGTCTCCCACTTGCCAAAGGTTTTGCTATAGCCAGCATACCCGGCATATATATCCTCGCTGTATTTGAAATAATTGGTGCGCAGGGCGTCCTTCACCCAGGCACTACCATCTCCTACATCCCAACGCACATCATTATCTGTGCGCACAACCGATGTTTTTACACCGGTTTCCAGTTTTCCATTCCAAAACGGCTGTTCGTAATCGGCCGAAGCGGAATAAATATTCAGTATCGTAGGCGATTGATCCCGCCTGTATTGACTGGGCTGGTAACTTGCGCCGTTGGAGGTAAAACGGGTAAAGAAATCGTCTGCCCATTGCTGTTCGTACCGGTAATAATCGGCGTTGAATACCAGTACTTTTTCACCGCTTGTGTCAAGGCTGGTTTTGTAATATAAGTTTACCGAAGGACTACTGAAAGTGGCATCACCGGTGGTGTTGGTAGTAATAAGCGAATCCGCCTGGCCTTTGATACTCCCCATTTTGGTATCGCCAGTCACACTGCGGCCGCGATGATTTACAAAGCCTTTTACCAGAAGACCAAAGGTGGAAAGCTTACTGATATTCCAATCCAGCCCTGCCTTATAACTATGGTTGTTGCGACTACGGTAGTCATATTCATTCTCGGCTATATAAATGGGTGTGTTGGTTCCCGTTACCCGCTCGTATACCGGCTTGTACAGGTTGGCATTGTGGCTATAATCATAACCTCCAAACAGGTTCACTTTACCAGACCGGTAGTTCATGTCGATCCCGGTGTTGTATTTTAAATACCGGCTGGAGCCGACACCGGAAGTGAATGTGCCGTTGTAGCCAGGCTTGTTCAGACGGATGGTCTTTATATTGATGACCGCTGCCCCGGCAGCATCGTATCGCGCAGAAGGATTGCTCATCAATTCCAGTTTATCCACCTGTTTGGCCTGCAATGCGCTTAACATGATTTTTAGCTGTTCGCCCGAGAGATATTGCCTCCGCCCGTCGATATACACAGATACCGTTTTACCGTTCAGGCTCAAACTACCGTCATCGCCCGTTTGCACACCGGGGGCCTGCTGCAGCATGATCCAGGCGTCGTTGCCAGCAGACAAGCCACTTTCGGCTACATTCATAGTGAGTTTACCCGGACCCATTGTAATAAAGGGCTTTGTAGCCACCACTTTCGCGACGGTCAGTTTTTTGAAGTCGGGGCAAAGGGAAATCGGCGGCAATTCCATCACTGCATTAGTCATGACGAACGGGTATGTCTTATTTCTATAGCCCGCATAGGAAATCATCAGTTGGTAATTTCCGGAAGGGAGGGACAATTTAAACAAGCCGTCTTTGGACCCGGTGAGGGTAGCTACTGCACTACCCGACGCAGCGGTAATAGTAATGGAGGCACCGGGCAGGGCAATTTTAGTTATTGAATCCGTAATCTTCCCTTTGAGTAAGGACTGACCAGCGACACTGGCAAAAGAGAAGGCAAAAATGATGATGATGTATTTGGCAGACATAGTCAGGAATTTGCCCCGAAAATACCCGCCAGGCGTCCAGCGGCAAATCGTTTACACCAATGTTTGTATTCGGTGTACGGATTAGTCTTTTCTCCTGGACAAACCTTATACAAAGTGCATAAAAAAACCTGTTGTAAATAAATACAACAGGTTGTAATGATTATAAAACTAACCCAACTTAGTAACGATTGTATCCGCCACCACCGCCGCTTCCGCCACGATTGCCGCCACCGCCACTACCACCACCGTATCCGCTGCCACCGCCACTGCGATCGCCGTATCCACCAGAACGTTTCTGGTATCCACCGCCACCACCATCACGGTCGCGTCCACCACCACCACCTTCACGGCGTTCGCCGGCAGGACGTGGTTGGCTTTCATTAACGATGATCTTACGACCATTCTGATCGCTGTCGTTCAATTGAGCGATAGCAGATGCACCAGCTGCATCATCGGCCATTTCAACAAAACCGAAGCCTTTGCTACGGTTTCCTTTGAATTTGTCTACCACAATTTTGGCTGAAGTTACTTCGCCGTACGGGCTGAAAAGATCAGCAAGATCCTGGTCTGTCATAGTCCAGGAGAGATTTCCAACATAGATGTTCATTACATTACGTTTTAAAGTGAAACAATTTAAATACCTGTAATGAACCATCGTGAATAGGAACCGGGGTAACTAACGTTGCACTACGTACCTAAAGCCAGCAACGTTCATTAAGGTTCATCAAAAATAGTTTTTTTTTTATACCATCCAAGAAAAAGTCCCGCCATTTTACTGGCGGGACTTTATTAAATCATTAAATCGACGTTTAATAGCCTATTATTCTGCTACAATTTCAAATTCCACCTCGGTTTCGTTGCCGTTACCGAAATCAATTTTGGCTTTGTAGGTGCCCAGTTCTTTCACGTCATCGATGATAGAGATGCGGCGACGGTCTATTTCATATCCTTTTTGTTCGCGAATGGCGCGGCTGATCTGTACAGAAGTAACACTACCGAAGATCTTACCGGAAGTACCGGTTTTAGCACCAATTTTTAGTGCACCTTCCTTCAGTTTGTTGACTACTTCGGTGATAGCCGCCAGCAGTTTGGCTTCCTTTTTGGCCTGAACTTTCACTTTCTCATCCAATACTTTCATATTGGTTTTGCTTGCTTCGATAGCCAGCTTCTGAGGAATGAGGAAGTTACGGGCATAGCCGTTCTTAACTGTAACCAGTTCGTTGATTCCGCCAAGGTTGTTCACGTCTTGTATAAGAATTACTTGCATGATGGAGTCCTCCTATTTTAAAAGGTCAGTTACGTACGGCAATAGTGCCATCTGGCGGGCCTTCTTCACAGCGTCAGAAACCTTACGCTGAAACTTCAGGCTGTTACCAGTGATACGACGGGGCAATAATTTACCCTGCTCGTTTACAAATTTCTTGAGGAACTCAACGTCTTTGTAATCAACGTATTTGATCCCCATTTTTTTGAAACGGCAGTATTTCTTTTGCCTTTTGTCAGCTTTGATAGCGGTCAGATATTTGATCTCGTTCTTTGCCATGATTAAGCCTCCGTTTTTTCAGGTAACGTAAAATGTTTCACTCCACTTATCTTTCTAACATTATACTCGACGGCGTGTTTATCGAGTTTAGTAACCATGTGACGCATAACATTATCGTCACGCAGAAGCTGGATTTTCAGCTTCTCATTGAAGTCGGATAGCGCCCGGAATTCAGAAACCCAGTACAAGCCTGTGGTCTTCTTCTGAACCGGATACGCCAGTGATTTTAGGCCCCATGCATTTTCAGAAACGATTTCGCCGCCAGCGTCCTTTACCATATCAGTAAATTTCTTCTGGATGCCTTTGTAATCTTCTTCTGAAAGAACCGGAGTAAAAATCACCATCAATTCGTAGTTGTTCATGTAAACAATTTACTTTGGGTGAATAAAAAATTAATTGGGCGGCGAAAGTAGGGGAAAATGATCAGTTAGCAAGACTGAATTTTAATGGAGATTGAATACCGAAAGCTACACGCTGAATGACTGACGCTTCCAACCAGTTGTCAGGCTCTTTTTGCCTCATGCATGTTGCCAAAAATCAGCTTTATAGCATCACCCACGTTCTTACTGAGAGTTTTCGTGAGCAAGCACTACATCAAAAAAATCCACCAGCCAATTAGCCTTTTTCATCGGCTGATTTAGCACCGCATCATATCCGGTGTTGAAAATCTATAATTGCTCCCGCTCATTAGCTGTTGATGGAAACGGGAATAGCGCGGAATGCCTGAAAAACAAAAAGGCTTAAAAAATCAGCTTCATTGCAATACCTTTTAATTGGGTGTTACCCGACTATTTCAGTTTCTCCTTTATCAATTGGATCTCTTTTAAAAGCGATTCATTTTGTCGTTTTAATAGTTCAATTTGTTGTTGCTGCTCTTGCACTGCTTTTACAAGGGGCACTACAAACTCTGCATATCTTAAGCCGTAATAATCAGTTGGATTTTTTGGTTTATCCACACCACTAAATTCAAAGCCAATTTTTTCGGCAACTGATTCCACATCCTGGGCGACAAAACCAGTGTGGCGGATGTTTTCGCCTGAATAGTCCATTTTAGCAATGGTGGAATCTGGCAAATGAAGGCTTTTATGGAGGCTATGGAAATCAAATGTGTAGCTAACCGGGGTTAATTGCAAGATAAAATCCAGCCCGTGAACATCGGTATTGATATTACGTTTGAAGCGTCCGTCGCTAAGATTACTCCATCCGGTATACCCCCCGATACTTGTTACCGAAGTATACCCGATGCGAACCTGGTCACTGGCAGTAACCTGTGCTAAAAAGCCTACTGCAGTTGAATTTGTAAATGATCCGCCTACCGCATCGGTGCGATTACCTAAAAATGTACACTGTTTATTCAGAGACTGCGCATAACCAGCATCCACACCAATCGCCACATTTTCCTGCCCAAGGGTATTATTGTACAGGGATCTTACACCTGCGGCGGTATTACTGAAGCTGGTGTTATTAAATAAGGCATATTCTCCAATTCCGGTGTTAATGTCAGAGGTTACTTTACTGCTGATGGCCAATGCTAAGTACCCAACTGCCGTATTGCCGACAGGACCGGTACTGGAGCCAGTTGTGCCATATCCCATTGATCCGCTGCCAATGGCTGTATTTTTCTCCCCATTGTTTCCCTCCGAAAGCGCATAATCACCAACTGCAGTATTATTGTCGCCATACACATGGGCTGTCATGGCCCTGTTTCCAATTGCTGTATTACTAGTGGAAGGATAAAATCCATAAATGCCGTCATCAAAAAATGCATTGTTCTTTAATGCCTTTGAACCCACTGTAGTATTATTATTTGCCAGCGTATTTTCAAACAAAGTAAAATTGCCGATGGCAATATTATCAGAACCGGTAGTATTGGAATAAAGGGCCTGGTAGCCACTTGCGATATTATTATTACCGGATCCATTTTTGTACATCGCATAACTTCCCGCAGCGGTATTGTAATTTCCTGCCTGATTATAGTTGAGTGTGCCAAAACCAGTACCCGTATTGTCGTGCCCCTCCGTGTTGGAATATAAAGAAGCAAATCCGTTTGCCGTATTGTTATTACCGGTCGTGTTCAGGTAAAGTCCATACATTCCATGGGCGGTATTACTGTTTCCGTGTGTATTGTTTTGAAGTGCGGCGGCACCTGTTGCGGTATTGTTGAAGCCATCGGCATTTTGCTGAAGTGCATTAAACCCCGATGCTGTATTGTAGCTTCCGTTCAGGTTTGATAAAAGAGTATTTGTTCCGTTTGCCGTGTTATAATTCCCTTCTGTATTTGTGCCAAGTGCATTTACTCCTGTTGCAACATTGTTGGCTCCGGTAGTATTTGCTGAAAGGGCATAAGTGCCACTTGCAGTATTATTATCCCCGAAAGTATTTGCATACAATGCATATAACCCGTTTGCAGTATTGCGGCCACCAGTTTGGTTTGAATACAAGGAGCGGTAACCTGTGGCTGTATTGAAGAACCCGGTGATATTAGCAATAAGGCTTTGATAGCCGAGCGCAACGTTGCCCTTGGCAAGGTCATAATCAATCACGCCGGCTCTTACATCATTTACTTTAATTACCAGCGGCTGCGCATCCGTGGTACCAATAAAATTAGTAGCCGGGTTAGTACCTGCATTACCAGTTAACGCCCAGGTACCCCCGGAAGCAGCAACGGAAAGATTTACCCAGGCACCGCCATTATGAAACCAAAAACTATTGGTGGTAGTGTCATACACTATCAGGCCTTTGGCGGGAGTTACAATAGCCGTTCGGCTTGCGGTTGAAGTTCTTGGAATAAGCAGACCCTTATTGGTTGCCTTTATTTCAAGTGCTGCGCTTGCATGCGGTGCATTAGTGCCAATACCCACGTTTTGAGTGGCACCATACAATGCTAGCAACAGCATTCCCGGCAGGAGAAAATTTTTCATTCTTCTTGTATTAAATATTAAACGAGAAAAAATAATTTCAAATAAAATGCCCCAGTCGTTCTAAAGATAAAAAATATAGTTCGTTGAAACTATTGAGGAATAAGGGATTTATGAGATTTTTCCTGCCGTTGGTGTTCCTTCATTCCAGGGCCCAAAGCAGCATCCGCAGGTATTTTTACCTACCGCCAATAAGTGGATTCAACATATTGAGACGCACGCTATGAAATTGATTACGCATAGCGCCGACGGTAAATGTACCGGACTTTAGCAGAGAATGATGAACCCGATCATAGCACTTTACTACTTCCTGGTTACCGTCAGTTTAATCCCATTTTTCACAGTAACTGTCCCTCCGGGCATAATGGTTAAACTGCCACAGGAAGCGTCAGCGAGCAATTGCGGGTAGTTGGAAGCACCAGCGCCGATTATCACATCTGTATTCGCATCGGGTAGAACGCCGCAACCCCAGTTTGACAAAGTGGTCCATGAAACACTTGTAGTACCGATCCAGTTGGCGATAAATTTTAGTGTATACTCCGGGCCATAGCTGGAGTTATTAATAAAGCAACGGTACTTGTACCCATACCAGCTGGTAGGCGGAACATTGACTTTTAATGTGTCGGCCGTTGCGCCGGAATAAATGGCAGTGTTCCCAATATTTACATAACCTGCACCTATATTTACCTGCCACTGATAGGTAGTGCCTCCTGCAGTGACACCACTGTTAAAAAAGGCATTGCTACCCTGGCAAATTCTCGTTGGAGCAGGGTCGCTTATTTTCACCGTCCAAACCTCTTCTTTTGCGGCATTGCGCCTGTCTGTCCACGAGGGGAACAGGATGCCGGCATAGGACGAAAGTCCATTGTAATCTCCGTATTGATTTCCACCATCAGCACTCGAAATGGTTTCGTCGGTGGTTGCCGAGGTTACCCTCTGGGCAGTATCCCAGGTAATACCGTCATCAAACGAATGCTGGTAGTACACGCTGGTTTTTTTCCTTCCCGCATCATCTTTTGTGTCGTAGTACATTATTCCGATTGCCCCCGTCTTTTCATCCACTGCCATCCATTGGTTAAACTGATCGTTCAGGCCAGGTAAATTATTTAGCATATAGGGCGTTTTCCAGGTGGTACCACCGTCGGTGGAACGAGAAAACCAAATCCTCGTTTTACAAGTTTTTGCGACTGAACTACCGGGTTCATTGCTGGCGACAGTGCAGCCAGATTCCCCACTGAGATCAGCCCAACTGGCGTAAACAAGGTTTTTGACGGCGTTCCGGTAGCAGCCTCCCGAAATATAAATCAATGCTCTTCGGTTGTTAAATGCAGGAACGCCGATATCATACGAATCAAAAGTGCTGGCAATTTGTACGGGAGTGCCGAAAGAACTGCCGCCATTTATTGATTTGGTGACAAATAACTTACGATTGGTGGTGGTCGGCCAAAAGCCGAACACATCTCCTGAACTATTCGTTTTTACATCACTCCCAATGGTTTGCCCGGTGGATTCTGCACCGCTTACCTGGATTGGGGCGGCAAGCCAGGTTCCTCCTGCTCCGGCCGTGCGCCGATTCATATAACAAGGGTTTCCATTATGCCATATGGCATATTGCTGGTTAAAATAAGGGGAGGAAGCGCTGTGATCCACCCACACCATCTGCTTATCAACACTAGTTTGGGAAGCTGACGGCGTAGCGTCAAGCGTCCAGGTGGCGCCGTTATCGGTAGAATAATAGATGCGCATTGTCAAATTATTGCCATTAATCCCTAACGTAGACGACCAGGCCCTGCCGTCGGAGGTCCAGTCAACAGTTGGATCGGAGTGGAATCCATCCGGTGACGTGAATGGTAACTGGCTTTGAGCCCAGGTACTGCCGCCGTTGGTACTGTAAAAAATGGTTTGCTGCCCGGAGGCTACAATATTATTTGATGCTGATATAATTTTTTTGGGGTCGAAGTAATTGATACGGATATCGGTTTCACTACGCGGCGTTGTTTGCAAGCCAGAAATCCGTTGTTCTGCAGATAGCACCGCAGCATCTGTATAAGTCTCAAATCCAGTGGTATATTTTTTTCTGCTATATATTCATCTGGTTCAATGCCCATGCCTGGTTTAAGGTCCTGGTGGGTGGACATCCACTCCAGCACCTCTTTCAAAACCAGTGGATAACCGCCGGAGGGATCTTCTGCAGCATACTTTCCTTCGGGGTGCGCCTTACGCCAGAAGACCCGTAGCCATGGAGGCAAACCACGTAATTCGTTTGCTTCATCGATTCGCAGGACACCAAAATCCTGATTGGCGCGAATGAGAGAATCCAAAGCGGTGCCTGGTCTTGCTTCAGCGGCAGATAATTGCACTGGCAGGGAAGGGAATCTGGGTGGACGCTTTAGTACCTGGGCATACGAGGTAACAAACAGCTGACTAAAAATTACTATATGAACCAGGTGGCGGGAAAAGTACTTTCTGGGCATAAGGGGTATAATATGACAGTCGGGTAAAAATAAAATCCGGAAAAAAGGAATAGTAAAAGTAAAAGTTTTAAAATTATGGTCAGGGTAAATGGCTAAGAAATAGGACATTAGATTTTTAGAGCCCCGGTGCCGGCCAGCGGATCAATAAAACTTAGGAGGCACTGGACGCTGGCTGGACTACACGTTAGTTTTCATTGACATTCTTAAAGCACTTATGCGGATTACTTTGGTAACAGCGTGAATTCCCATTAGCACAGAGCGACGCCATTGGGAACAGCGTCAAATACCGTTGGAACGCAGCGAATGCCTGCAGGCACACTTGCAATTCCCGCGGGCACACGGCGAATCCCCGCGGGCACACGGCGAATCCCCGCGGGCACACAGGGAATCCGTATAGGCACGCAGCGAATTCCAATGGGCACAGGGCGAATTCCCATAGGAACACAGCGAATTCCCATAGGAACACAGCGAATCCCCATAGGAACACGGCGAATCCCCATAGGCACACAGCGAATCCCAATAGGCACACGGCGAATTCCTATAGTGATACAGCGGATTCCTATAGCCACACAGCGGATTCCAATGGGCACACAGCGAATTCCTATAGGCATGGAGCGAATCCCCATAGGCATACGGCGTATTGCTGTGGTACACGGCAAATCCCCAGGGTAGCCAGGCAATTGTTCCGGGGAATGCAAACAAATTCCGTGGAAAAAGGGCAAATTAATGATTGGCAGCTAGCCGTTTGACTGTGCTGGAAACGTTCTGCCCTAGTCGTGCGGGCTTCTTATTTCCACATAAGTAAAAAGGAAATCCCAACAAAAGGTTTGGCTGGAATCTCCCCAAAAAAAATAACATCTTCTACCCACCACACCTTATTTTGCATACCTGCTTATGATCCAATACCAAGACACATACCGCCATAAAGGCCTCCGCAAAAAACTATTGGACATTGTAAAAGAAAAAGGCATAAAGGACAAGCTGGTGCTGGATGCAATGATGAATATACCCCGCCATTTTTTTATGGATTCGGCGTTGGATAATATAGCTTACGAAGATCGTGCATTCCCCATCGCTGCAGGGCAAACCATTTCCCAACCATATACGGTAGCGTATCAAACCGAGTTGTTGCAAGTAAAACCCAAAGAAAAGATCCTGGAAATAGGCACCGGAAGCACATACCAGGCTACGGTATTGGCCGAGATGAAAGCTGAAGTGTATACGATTGAGCGCCAGCCCGTATTGTTTGAAAAAAACCAGCACTATATTTTTAAAACCCGTTACCCGAACATCAGGTTCTACTTTGGAGATGGCTTCGCCGGCCTGCCGCATGAAGCGCCCTTCGATAAAATATTGGTTACCGCTGCTGCCCCTTACATCCCTACGGCGCTGCTGCAACAATTAAGACCGGGTGGTTTTTTGGTGATTCCGGTAGATGAGGGCGATGCACAACGTATGATACGACTCACCAAACACGCCGATGGCACAACAGAAGAAGAAATATTTGACCTCTTCAGGTTTGTGCCAATGGTAGAAGGAAAATGATTGGGTTATCGGCTATTTATCCGCCTTTCAATAAAAATTACTCCGAAAAGGCATTTCACAGTGGAAAAAAAATTACATAAAGTTTTGGTTGATTAACTTTTGTGGTGTTGATACTTAGATTAACATATATTTAGCTGACATTCCCCTAAACCCCATTTGATTATGAGAAAGTCACTTTTCTTTATTTTTCTATTTACCTGTGCCAGGTCATATGCACAAATCGGCCCCACTAATATTATTACCGGGCGGCTTGTAAGTGTAAGCCCAAAGTTGACAGACATTGGTATACCAACAAGACCTACTCCCAGAACGGGGGGCAGGGAGTTTGGAGAGCATGATGAGGCCAATAAAAAAGTGCGGTTTTCAGTGGATAACCCCAGTGCCAACAGCGTTGATAATGCTTTGCAACGCGCAGTTGCACCCGCCGGGACATTGAACACGTTAACAGCCCCACTTGGCCCAACCCTTACTTTTGATGGAGTAGTAAGCGGAGATAATACCGCTCTTTTTGGTACAACTGCTGTTCCGCCCGACCCGGTGATGAACGTAGGGCCAAACCATGTGGTAATGATGGCAAATAATGCCCACAAAGTGTATAATAAATCGGGAACATTGCTTACCGGACCAACAAAATTTAGTGCCATCGCAACAGGTGCAGGTGATGATGGTGACCCAATTGCCTTGTATGACCAACTGGCAGACAGATGGCTTTTAATGCAATTTGACGTTACCGCAAATGTGGATAACAACTCATTGTATTTCTGTATTTCTCAAACCAACGATCCGACGGGAGCTTACAATGTCTATAAATTCCTTACGCCTGGTGTATTTCCCGATTATCCGCACATTGGCATTTGGAACAATAGCTATGTAATTACTACCCACGAATTCAATTTAGCAGTGAATGCTTATTCAGGCCAGGGGTTTTATGCAGTGGATCGTAAAAAAATGGTTGAAGGAAAGGCCACTGCTACTTTAGTTAGATTTCAGGATGGGAGTTCGCATGGATTTTTACCAGTAAGTTTTGAGGGTTTAAAAACGCCTGAAGCTTCTTCTCAGGCACTTTTTGTTGGCTTTGATGCCGATGAGTATGGAGGCGGCCATTCCGACCAGTTAATGGTAAGAACTCTTACACCCAATTTTGGAACGCCTGCAGCTTCCTTATTAAGTGCTGCTTCCATTTTGCCCACCAGCAGTTTTGATGGGCGTAGCCCTTCTGTAGGATCAGCAATAGAGCAGTCCGGAACTACCGACGGTCTTGACGCACTAGCTGACAGAATGATGAGCCGGATCATTTACCGGCGATTCGATAATTATGAATCGCTGGTTATGAACTATGTAGTAAATGTGAGTGGTGTTTCACCATCTAATGCAGGCACCTACCAGGCCGCTATGCGTTGGTATGAACTAACCCGCCCTACACCTTCAAGTCCGTGGGTAATTACCCAACAATCTACATACGCGCCCACCGGTGTAGGCAATGGAGCTGCGGGCGACAATCGTTGGATGGGTTGTACCGGCATAGATCAGCGAGGCAATATTGCAATGGGTTACGAAAAATCAAGTTCCACCACATTTCCGGGTATTTATTATGCCGAAAGAACGATGGCCGACCCCCTGAGTACATTAAGTACAGAACAGCTTTTTTTTGCGGGTACTGGTTCCCAAACAGGTTCCAGCAACCGTTGGGGCGATTATTCCGCCATGGCAATAGACCCTACCGATGATGAGACCCTTTGGTACACCAATGAATATTATTCAACAACGACAAGTTTCAATTTTAAAACCCGCATCGGAAGTTTTAAAATAAATGATCCACGAAATACTTCAGCAGTGCACTTTAAATATGGCGGAACCATTGCCCGTCAGAAAGATGCGCCATCGGGTGGTTTTAAGGACTATCTGATTGATATTGTAATAGATAATGCACCGTCCAACCCTGTAAATGTTACCCTGTCGCATACAGGTACTGCAGTTGAAGGCGTAGATTATGACCTGCTGAATACAGTTGGAATTACATTAAGCGCTGGTAATTTAAGTAAACAATTTACATTAAGAGTTTATAACAATTCGGTGGCCGAAGCCGATCAGTTTATTGATTTCGCTTATACCTTAAACGTAAATGGAGGCACGGGCGTAGCAGGGAACTATAACCAGAAACATCGGGTAACAATTATAGCCAATCCCAATTGCCTGGCTTCCGGCGTTAGTTATTCCTGTGTGGGCACGGTTGCAACATTGACTGCAGGCTGTGCTACAGGAAATGCAAAATGGTATGATGCAAGCGGCAGTTCTTTACTATTTACGGGTTCGCCTTATATAACACCAAGCCTTGCAGGACCTACTACCTTTAAAGTACGTTGCGAGGGTGGTACAGGCGGTTGCGATTTTGCTCAGATTACTGTTTTTCCTGTACATGTATATGTTAATAGCGCTGCTGCTGGTGCAAACAATGGAACGAGCTGGGCCAATGCCTTTACTGATTTACAATCGGCATTAAATTTTGGCTGTACAGAAGTGTGGGTAGCAAAGGGCACTTACAAACCCACCTCCTGCCTAACTTGTGTAGCATTGGATGGGGCAAGGGACAGTTCATTCAAGATACCTTCCGGAATAAAAATTTATGGCGGATTTGCCGGCACTGAAACAAATCTGTCCGACCGAAACCTGGCATTGGTTCACACGACTAATCTATCCATCCTAAGCGGAGATTTAAATAGTGATGATGGTGCAAATTTTACCAATGTCAGCGACAATACTAAAACAGTTGTAAAATTTATAAATGCTGCTTCCACTACATTAATTGATGGGTTTACAATAACTTCCGGCAGTGGAACAATTGATGGTTCCGGCGTAAATAACAGTACAAGCAGCTCTCCACAGATAGTTAACTGTATTATTTCCGGCAATGCAGGTAATGGGGTGTTTCCTGAAGCTTTAGATCAGCAAAACACCACCTTGAGTAATACTGGTACTGGACTCACGATAACGACTTATTTAGGACAAACGTTTACCCCGGCCATTAGCGGTTCACTAACCAAAGCAGATATTAATCTTTTTTGCGCTGGGTGTACCGGCACTACCCCTAATTTAATACTATCCGTAAGGGCAACCAGTGCGGGTCTGCCAACAGGAGCTGATCTTGCAACTGCAACTATTGCTGGCTTTAGTAGTGGTGCAGCCGTTTTTTATCAAGGTACTTTTGCGACTGCACTTGCGGTTACAGCGGGCACACAATATGCACTGGTAATACGCCCTGTTTCAAACCCATCGGCGGGTACCTATGCCCTTACCAGAAGTTCAACCGACGTATATGCAGGGGGCAATCGTGTGAACGGAACTTCCAGCGGTACAGTTTGGACTTCGCCCCTTACTGGTGGGGTAACCACAGATGCGGGCTTCCATTCCTACGTAACAGTCACCACCACTACCAATGGAGGAGGTATATTAAATAATGGTACACTATCGGTTGTTAATTCATTAATTACGGGTAATAATGCCATCAGCGGCGGAGCTATTTATAACAATGGTTCACTTGCCATTACCAACAGTACCATTAGCGGCAATGCTGCGACCAATGGGGGTGGTGTACTGAGTAATGGCGGCGCGGGAATTACCACCATTAAGAATTCCATCTTTTTTGCCAACACCAATACATTCGCCAATACTTCAGGCGGAACGGCCAACGCAGCCAGTAGCTTTTTTGACAATATGACCAATGTTACAGATGGTGGTAGTAATATTACGTCAGCCATATCGCCATTTGTTTCCACCACCGATTTTCATTTAAACTGTACTACTACGGCTATTAATGCTGGTAGTAGTTCAAATATCCCAGCTGGTATTATTACCGATATTGAGGGCAATGTCCGCACCATAGGTACTAATACAGATATGGGTGCGTACGAATCTATATCCGGCGCCGGTTCTTTAGTAGGTGCTTTTGCCACTTCAACGCAGAATGTTTCGGGAAGCACCACCTTCACAGCCAGCTGTAATGCACTTATAGCCATTGTGGATCCGGGATCCGGGGGCACGATCGGCGGTAGTGTTAAGGCCACTGTTTGGGTAGAAAGTACACAGCCAGCCTATAATAACAGACCTTACCTAAAGAGACACTATGAAATAACCCCTGCTGTTAATGCGGCTTCCGCCACAGGACGCATTACCCTGTATGCTACACAAGCTGAGTTTGACGCATTTAATAATTACCCTTATAACGGGCCGGACTTACCCATTAACGCAGCTGATGCGGCCAGCAACAAAGCCAATTTAAGGATCTACAAATATAGCGGCGTGAGTAGTAATGGAAGCGGCACTCCTGATTCCTATGCCCAGCCAGGTATTATTATAAACCCTGTTGATGCAGACATTGTATGGGACGGTGTCTTAAACTGTTGGAAAATCAGTTTTGATGTAACCGGATTTAGTGGTTTTCTTATTGGTAATTCAGTGCCCACCATTTTACCGCTAACTAATATTGAGCTGGGAGCCACTTTACAGGGTCAGGATGCTTTGCTTAACTGGGTAATATCACAACCTCTAAATGGCACCCGCTACGAATTGCAGCGTAGCGCAGATGCCAGTTTATTCGTACCCGTGTACACAATAACAGGTAACGCCGGCACCAGTAAATATACCTTTACCGATGCAGCACTAGCCAATGGCACCTATTATTATCGCATTCGTAAGCAGGATATCGACAATACCGTAAGTTTTAGTAATATAGCACTGGTGAAAATGGGTGGAAAAAACCTATCAGTTACCGTGTACCCCAATCCTGTAGTCAAAGGCAATGCCCTCCAAATAAGCGTTGGTAATGGCAGGCTGCAAAGCTGGAAACTGGTGGATGCGCTCGGCAGGAGTTTACTGGCAAAAAACGGGCTGAATATGACCGGCAGTATGCAGGTAGATATACCATCAACGCTGCCCGAAGGTGTATATCAATTAATATTGCTGACCGACAAAGGAACATATACCGAAAAGATACTGTTGCAATAATTCGCTTTCCTACAAAAAAAGCTGCCTGATATAGGCAGCTTTTTTTGTAGGCCGGCTGCTTTATAAATAGTACCCGGATAATATCGCTTTCGAAGACCGGGCCTTCCTCATTGCTACCGGGTAAACCATCTCACAACCCTGCACCGTAGCAAGTCTTACCCGGTTGTTTCAGGTAAATAAAAGATACTGAAAATTGGCACCAGTATGCAGGTACTTCATTTTGATGACCTGTTTACTGCTGTTGAAAGCAGCCGCGAAATAATCGGAGCAACTGTTCGCCAATGCCGAAGCTATCATAAATCACAGCTGGGAACCCCAAAATACATTTGAACAATACTTAAGAAAAGTATAAACGGAAGCCAGTACTTCGTACCTAAAAACTACTTTAGCCACCTAAATATTTATAGGAATATGAACATCCTTTCGTCAACGAGTTTTCATCCGGCCGAAAGCCAAAACCCTATTCCATACAAAATGGCAAAAGCTGGTCTTATAGCTATCCTGGCTTGTTGTCAGCTTTCCTCGAGTGCCCAGCTGCTGTCTCCCAAAACCGAACCGTTTACCCATGCAGACACGTTGCGCGGCACCCTTAACGAGAGTCGGACCTGGTGGGATGTAAAACGGTATGACATTAATGTAACGCCTGATTACGAAACCAAAACAATTAAGGGAAAAACTACGATCTGGTTTACAACCACCGGCAATACAACATCGTCTAAGATGCAAATCGATCTTCAGGAGCCACTGATCATCGATAGCGTTATATCTGGCGGCAAGGCGCTGGCGTTTGAAAAAGATGATAAAAATGACTGGCTGGTGAGCTATACAAGCTTCTCCCCGAAAAAACCGAGGGTAGCACAGCAGACTGAAGCAGGCCCGCCAAATAAATCCATCACCATCTATTACCATGGCAAAGCCCGTGAAGCCATCCGCCCACCATGGGATGGCGGCTGGATCTGGAAAAAAGATTCACTCAACCGCCCTTGGATGAGTGTGGCCTGCCAGGGCCTTGGCGCCAGCGTATGGTATCCCTGCAAAGACCACCAAAGTGATGAGCCGGACAACGGTGCCTCTCTTACTATTAACGTGCCGGACACGCTCGTAGCAGTAGCAAACGGACGTTTGATCAGTACTTCCAAAGCCAATGGCATAGCCACTTACACCTGGCAAGTGAAGAACCCAATCAACAACTACAATATCATTCCCTACATCGGAAAATATGTTCACTTTGGCGAGATCTATAAAGGCGAAAAAGGCAACCTGGATTGCAATTACTGGGTCCTGGATTATAACCTTGTCAAGGCAAAGGAACAATTTAAGCAGGTACCCAAAATGCTGGAGGCCTTTGAGCACTGGTTTGGCCCCTACCCTTTTTATGAAGATGGATACAAACTCGTAGAAGCCCCACACCTGGGCATGGAACATCAAAGCGCAGTAGCCTATGGTAATTATTTTCTTAACGGAAGGCAGGGTCGCGGTTCTTCCCTGGCTATGAAGTTTGACTATATTATTGTACATGAAAGTGGCCATGAATGGTTTGCCAATAACATTACCACAAAAGATATTGCCGATATGTGGGTACACGAAAGCTTTACCTGCTACGGCGAAACCCTCTACCTGGAATATTGGTTTGGAAAAGACTCGGCTAACAAATACCTCCTGTCGCAGCGCCGGGGTATTGGCAATAAGAGCACAATGGTTGGACCATACGGAGTTAACAAAGAAGGTGCAGATATTTACAACAAGGGCGCCAATATGATCCATACTATCCGCCAGGTGATCAACGATGATGAAAAATTCCGCGCTATCCTGCGTGGCCTCAATAAAACCTTTTACCACCAGACCATCACCACCAAACAGCTGGAAGATTTCATCAGCAAAGAAAGCGGCTTCGACTTCTCCAAATTTTTTGATCAATACCTGCGCACCACTAAAATACCAGTATTACAGTGGAAATACGAAGATGGAGAATTGAAAGCTAAATGGACGAATTGTGTAGATGGTTTTGACATCCCGATCAGGTTTTTTGATACCGCCGGCAAAATGGAAACCATTAGGCCCAATGCTGCTAGCTGGACCTCAGTGAAAACTTCTATCGATGCTTCATCCCCGGATCTTTGGGAAAAGAATTTCTATGTGAACTATGAAAAGAATTAGTTATAACCCGCAGAGACAAAAATTTAGAATTGGTCATTTTGGTCAATCGGTCATTCAGTCGAAGACCTGTTGACCAAATGACCTGGAAGGTTGAACAATTGCATTTATGGTTTTGTGCCTTGTGGCGTATAGCAGGTAGCAGCCCGAGCCGGAAAATGGCCATAATAACACGTTCGTCTTACTGAAAACCCCCATCTGCTAAATGGGGGCTTTTCTTTTCAGGCATTAGAATATATTTGAAAATGCATTTTTTATTTGACAGGAACAAAAAAATGCCCACCTTGGTAACAAAATTATTTATAGCGGATTTTTGCTTGCCAGCCCGGGGGAGACAATCTTAATCAATCATTTTTTCAACCATAAAAAACATCAACCATGAGTTTTAAGGCCAAATTAAAAGTAGGGGGTAAAGAATACAACGTATTAGATTGTAGCTATTCCCTGAAACAGGAAGTAGACCCAACCGGTCGCCCATCTTCTATCACCCGCGGCGGACAAATATCCATCACTGTAGAAAGTACCGCCGGCACCGAGTTATTCGAATGGATGTGCAACAACTTTGAGCAGAAAGATGGCAGCATCGTGTTTATCAAACGAGATTCGGACGCCACCCTTAAAGAACTGAAATTTAAAAAGGCCTATGTTATCGAGCACACCGAACTCTTCAATGCTGCCGACAATGAGCCTTTAAGAACTATTTTTAGGCTATCCGCCAACGAAATCAGCATGGGCAGCGGTACGCATAAAAACGAGTGGGTGTAACCACTAAATGCCATTTGGGTTAAAGAAATAATCAGTACACCACACGCTACACAATTAAAACTAATCTAATTTATTGTGTTGCGTGTTTGTCTTGATTAATGATCGTTTTCGACATTTACTCACCTAACACACTGGCATTAAACCTTTTTTAGGCGTAAAAAAACTACGGACGAGTACATATTTTGTTGTACATCCGTAGTTTTCAAAAGTCTTTGTCAACAACTTTAAGCAGAAGAATGAACCCCTTAACCAACGATACAACAACACTTACAGAAACCACCGTAAATATCGATGGAAAAAACGTGAATTTTAGTAACCTAAATCTAGTGGAGCGAATGCAGGATCTAGGGCATTTTTCGTTCACTTTGATAGAAGGCATGACGGAATCCGGAGGTAATGAACCTACCAATTTCCATTCTAAAACGGTTACATTGGGGTTTGTTAAGGCAGATGATAATTCATTTGAATACCACAAATTCACAGGCATCGTCACCCAGCAATCCACCTATCATAGAGGCAGCAATGGAACCGGACAGTACACCAACAACTATAACTTATCCGGAAGCGGCACTTTCGTAAAACTCGATGGCAAAAAAGGCTGTAATTCTTACTTAAAAAAAAGCCTTGCAGATATTCTCACCGATGTAAACAAATCCAAAGCTACTATTGATACGAAAGGCATCTACGACAAGGAGTGGCCGTACATAGTGCAATACAACCTAACTGCATTCGAGTTTATAAAAATGCTTGCGGCTCGCTTTGGGCAGTGGATGTACTATAACCAGTCTAAACTAGTGTTTGGAGGGAAGCCCTCTGGCGAAGCTGTAGATCTGGAACTTGAAAAAGATGTGCAGAATTATGCTGAGCATATTCATATCGCTGATTCGGCAGATACTGCCACAGGCTTCGACCCCAAAACTGGCGATGCTACCAATGGTTCTACTGATGCCCCACCACCAACAGGCTCAAAAGATCTTAAAGCAGCCGGCGACTCGGGCGCTGATGTATACGAAAGCACCGGCACAGGCGTATATTACCCAAGTGCACATACACAAGAAATGCTGGATTTTATGCACAAGCTGGATCAACAAGCGGTAACGGCAAGGGCATTTTCAATAACAGCAAATAGCAACGATGCAAGACTCAGTGTTGGCAGGTGTATAAATATCACCGATGGCCCAGGTATATCAATGCCTTACATTATCACAGAAATACACCACACAGCCAACAATACACATGGCTACTCTAATTACTTTAGCGCCGTTCCTGCTGAAGTTGAAGTACCACCCTACACTAACCCGTGGCTGGCGCCAAGGCTGGGCAAGCAACCCGCCAAAGTAGTTGAAAATGAGGATAAAGATGAAAAGCGTGATCTGATAAAAGTGCGATTCCCATGGATGAAGTCTACAGAAACAACCCCGTGGATTGAAGTGCCAAGCATGTACGCTGGCGATGAAAACGGCGGAAGTGTGTGGACGCCCGAGAAAGATGAGATCGTGCTGATAGATTTTTACGACCATAATGGCGAAAGGCCACATTATGCAGCATCGCTAACCACCGACAAGAACAAAACCAACGTGCCAACAGATGGCAATCACATAAAATCAATTGGCACGGCAACTGGTAGAAGGATAGAGATAAATGATGATAAGTGTGCTATGGTATTTGCCGACAATTTCAAGGACAAAGACAAAATAAACGAACTGGCCTTAGTTAGAAAAGATGATTCTAATGATTGTTTGATGATAACTTCTCACGCAGATCAACAAAACGTTTCCCAAATAATATTAAAAAACAAAGAAGGGATCGACATTTCACTTTTTAGCAATGGTGAACATATTGTAGAAATAAAATTCACAAAGGACAAGGAACTTTCCATCAAATCCAAAGGCAAGATCAACATAGAGGCTGATGAAGAAATAAACCTGAAAGCCAGGAACATTAACATAAAGGCAAGCGAAAAACTAACAATGGAAGGCACGCAGGGCGTGGATATAAAAGGAATGGACATAAAGGCCAAGGCCGACAACGGCGTAGAACTGGAAGGGACTGCATCCGCCAAATTAAAGGGTACCATGGTGGAGGTGACGGGCAGCGGTACAGGCAAGTTTGATGGTGGCGGCATGACCACCATCAAAGGCGGAATCGTAATGATAAACTAGTGATAACCGGAATTAACCACTTATAATTTATAACTTATAAATAACATGGGACAACCCGCAGCAAGAATAACCGATATGCATGTATGCCCGATGGTAACACCAGGGCTACCGCCTATTCCACATGTAGGAGGCCCTGTGCTTCCGCCAGGTGCACCCACGGTATTTATAGCGGGTACACCCGCGGCGTGTATAGGCGACATGTGCGTGTGCGTAGGGCCGCCAGATGTTATAATAATGGGTAGCTTCACGGTATTAGTAGGCGGAAAACCTGCAGCACAAATGGGCAGCAGCACCGCACATGGCGGCTCAATTGCATTGGGAGCGCCAACTGTAATGATAGGCTGATTGATTAATTGATAGTTTGAATAATGGGCATCTCTAAAAACCCCAAGTTATTATGTGAATAGTGGATATATAGTTATCTGATGGCCGGATCTTCTAATTAAATTTGTCAAAATTATCGATTATGGCATTTCAACCTGGTTTTTTTGACGTAGAACATCGGATTGAGAAAATTCAACAATACAATAGTCCTTTGCTTCGTCTGGCTGATTACATTGATTTTGAATTTTTCCGTAAAGAATTGGAAACCTATTTCCGTAAGGGTAAAGATTATAGTAAAGGTGGGCGTCCTCCTTATGACTATGTATTGATGTTCAAAATCCTGATCATTCAGCATTTTTACAATATTAGCGATGACCAAACAGAATTTTGTATCAATGATCGATTCAGTTTCATGCAATTTTTAAACCTGCAACTAGGTCAGCGTATTCCTGATGCGAAAACAATATGGAATTTCAAAAATGAGTTGTCCCGTGAAGACATGATTAATAAATTGTTTGCCAAGCTTCACAAGCAATTACTGACTGACGGAATTGTAGTAAGTAAGGGATCGATAGTAGATGCAAGTTTTGTAAATGTTCCCAGGCAGCGCAATAGCCGTGAAGAAAACGAACAGATAAAACAGGGGGATCAGCCGAAGGATTGGTCTGATGTAAAGGCCTGCCAGAAAGACCTTGACGCACGTTGGACTAAAAAGGACAATGAAACACATTACGGGTATAAAGACCACGTAAAGGCGGATGCAGCGACAAAATTAATAACCGGATATGAGGTAACGGACGCATCGGTTCATGATAGCCAGATGCTTGACGAGTTGCTTAATAAAGAAGACAAGACAGTCTATGCCGACTCAGCATATCGAAGCGAAGCTCAGGAAGAACGTCTGGTAGCTGCGGGCATAGAAAGTCGCATTATGGAGAAAGGCGCACGAAACAGATCCCTAACAAATAAGCAGATTAAAAATAATAAAATGAAGAGTAAAATTCGTGTACGGGTAGAACACATATTTGGCTACATGACCAATAGCATGAATGGCATGTTCATCAAAAGCATCGGCATAGACCGGGCTAAAACTGCAATAGGAATGAAAAACCTGGTCTACAATTTATTCCGTTTAACCCAATTGAATATTGAATTGCGGGCGTAGCCATGGGCTAAGTATGCCCAAGAGTGGGCAAAGTGAGGCAAATGGCCTCGAAAAAGACAAAAAAGCAGGTAGTTTTCAGTCAAAAAAGCTTTAGTATGTATTAAATGTGTAATATGATTATTTGCGTGCTAAAAAAATAGGGTTTTTAGAGGTACCCTATAGCCTATAGTAGCGTTAAACCAGCGGCCGTATCGCTTCAAAACGGCTAGGTGGAAAAGGTCGGCGTGGTAGTCTGGTAAGCTGACAGACATAACAGGAGTAGACCGCGCCCTGTTAAAATATTCAGGGGCTTTTGGCAAAGTCGATTTTAATAGTGACCGACAGGAATGTTTACAGGCAGTGATACCTATTTTCCGAATTTAAAACCGTATTTTCTGCAGACTGTCCAACCGATGATTGCAAAAAGAATTACCCACCATAGTTTCGTCAAAGCCACAATAATTATTGTGAGCACTTCGAGGCCGGATTGCAATGAATCGAGCAAGCGGCTTCCAATGCCTGGCTGGTAGGCAGTAATATTTTTGTCGTTGCTGATCAGTTCCCTTTTTATAGCTTGTCGTTGGTAAATAGATAGTTGAACCGTACTGTATTTCATCTGATCATTCAGACTCATATTTGTGAGCTGGGCATCGTCAGCTTTCTCTTGCTTTTCCAGCAAGGATTCCGCAGCATTGGTCGCTTCTACCAGTTTTTTACCGTGGCTATCGATGGCTTGTGCAAGTCTTTGACTGTTGGTGGCCAGTCGCGTTTGAGCCAATTCATTCGATTGTAGTTGTAATGATATATCGTCGGCTTTAATAATCCGGTAGTCCAGATAATCTACCAGGCGGGCAATATCTTTCAGGGTTGTATCGAGGCTAGTATTAGGCACTCGCAAGGTCATAATATTGGCGACGGTAAAGCTGGTGGCCTCCAGCGAAGAGTCAGCACTGACAGGGATTGAAGCTACATTATCGATTGTGCTGTTCATTGTGGTGGATGTGACAAACCCGCCATGCCCAGTAACGATATCTTCAATAGTATAGGTTGTTTTTTCAACATTCTTTACCTTGAATTTCACATCGGCGGTTCGGATAAATTTATGGTCGCGATCTTTGAGATTTTCTAATGCGGCAGTAGAAGAACCGTTACCGACGATAAGTGTATCGACTGTAACATTTCCATCAGCATTGGGTCCGGATTTATAATCTGCGGTGACCTGGTTTTTTTCATTGACTGGTGAATAGGCACTATTACATCCCAATAGGGCAAAGCAAAGCCCTGCTGCATAAAGCAACGAGTGTTTCATTTGAAATAAATTTGATAAATGATGGATGAGAAATGGCTGTCATTACCCGCAAGCATATGCCGGCAATAGCTAAAAAGCTGTGCGCACCAGCCTTTTGGCAGACGGAGGTTGATACAGGTGTACACGAATTGGTAACCCCGAAACTGAATGTTAAAAGAAATGAAAAAGAGTAGGGTGTTTTACACGGGGCGACTTGGGGAAGTATTAAAAACTGACTTTTGAAATAGACAGTTATTATTATAAAATAGGAATTAAGCGAGATTAATTAATAGCAAAATCAGACATCAATTCCCTTCGTTGCGGCGAACGGTAGGCTAGCACAATATCCTTTTTATCAATGCCTTTTTCGGCAAGTAACAAGGCAATTTTTAAATCGGTTCCGTCGTGTTGTATATATATACGTCCATTGTCTTTTACATCAATATGAACAAAAGGAAGATACTCACGATTACTGTTATACCAACCTACTGAAAAGAGGACATAATGTCCTCGCTCATTATCGATAATTGTTTGAGTTTCGCTTTTTTCGTCTGTCGGTGTCATAGCAGCAATTTCTTCTACCAGAGCCTGCACTATTTTTTTATTGGTGGTTAAATTATCCATTGTACAATGTTTTCTAGTTGTTCATCAAATACAATCAGCTTCATCTCAAATCTTTTCAAAATTTCAACAAAAAATGAATCATCAAAAAAATCCCCGTAAAAATCCTTGGGTACGGCAAGAAATAAAACCCTGTTTATGTCTTCCTTTTCCAACGCTACTTTATAAATCAGAAACTGTCCAAGTGCATCTTCGAACTCATCCAAATCTGAGACGCCGATAAAACTCTTTATTTCTACAGCAATTTTCTGTTCTCCCTTCTGTGCTGCTATTATTTTTTCTGCAGCAAGATCTATATAGCCTCGTTTTCTGCCCAAATTACTTTAAGTGGGTCGTGGGTGATGCTCCAATTTTCTTTCTCCAACGCATTCCTTACAGCATCGTGAAAAGTATCTCTTGCTGGCATTTGTAAACTTTGTGCTGTTAATAAAGGTAAAGAAAATGAATCAATGAAATTTATCCATATCCCTATGCGCAGAGACAAAACCTTATTTCTCTCCCGCCAATTCCAGCACCACATCCCATTCTTCACCCTTTACCGCACCTACCGATAACCGACCCAGTCTGATTAAATCCATATTGGCCAATCTTTGATCAGCTTTCATAGTAGCCAGGTTTACAGGGTTTTTTAACTTACGCACCGGTTTAAAATCCACCACTACCCAATTGGCATCTTCGGTGGTAGGATCCTGGTAGGCTTCCTTAGCCACTTTAGCAATGCCTACTATTTCCAGGCCTTCATTGCTGTGATAAAAAAACACTTCGTCGCCCTTCTTCATATCCCGAAGGTTGTTGCGGGCGGCATAGTTGCGCACCCCATCCCAAAAAGTCTGTTTGTCTTTTACAAACTGGTCCCAACTATATTTAAAAGGCTCCGATTTTATTAACCAATACTTCATTTAAATTTCAAGTTTACAGGTTTTAGGCTCAACGTTTACAGGTTCACAAGTTCACGCGTTCCATTGTGAGGAGTTAAGTATTCAAGGCTGTAGCGCTCTGTATTAATTAATCACTAGCACATTGGCTAATTATCTAATTAGCACATTACCCTCACCAGCCACTTGCCAGCACATCGGCCAGATGCAGCGACAATATGGGGTTTCCGTTAGCTTTGGCATAGCCATCAATATGCATCAGGCAGCTCATATCGGTACTGATAATATAGTCAGCTCCGGTAGCGGTGGCATTGGTGATTTTTTGGTCAGCCATGGCGATGCTGATGGGTTCAAACTTGACAGCGAAAGTGCCGCCAAAACCACAGCAGGTCTCTACATCGTTCATCTCTATCATTTGCAGACCAGCTACTTTGCTCAGCAATAACCTGGGTTCGGTTTTAATTTTACATTCCCGAAGTCCGGCGCAACTGTCGTGGTAGGTGGCCTTGCCTTCCAGCCTAGCGCCCACATCATCCACTTTGAGTACCTGCACCATAAATTCACTGAATTCGAAAATCCGGCTTTGCAGGCTTTTTACATCGTTGTGCTGGCTGCTGTTGTCAAAGAGTTTGGTGTAATAATTGCGCACAAAGCCTACGCAGCTGGCACTGGGGGCTACGATATAATCTGCTCCGCTAAAGTCTTTGATAAATTTGTTACAAATCGCCTTGGCATCGTCCCAAAAACCAGCGTTAAAAGCCGGTTGCCCGCAACAGGTCTGATCCGTATTATACGCCACATCGCAGCCCGCCTTTTCAAGCACTTTGGCCATATTGAATGCCACTGTAGGATATAACTGATCCACAAAACAAGGCACAAATAATTGCACGGCTCCCATCATACAAAATAATTAAAATTTATATTAAATCATTACCCCCTTCAAACCCGCTATCCCCAATCACACGTTACTCTCACCTGTTTTCCTCAGACTTCCAGCCGTTAGCTTTATCCATGCTGCTCCCCACTTGCTACTTACTACTTGCTACTTACCGCTCGCTACTTACCACTCCCAACTCACCACTCACAATTTCCCACTAGCTATTCTCCTTTTTAATATAATCATTTTTATCGCCGTCAGGCCAGCTTCTTCGCCTTTATGGCCGTGTTTCCCGCCAATCCGCTCAATCGCCTGTTGTTCTTCATTTACTGTAAGCACACCATAAATAACCGGAACATCCAATTGAGTATTTAGCGTTGTGATCCCCTGCGTAATACTTTGGCACACGTATTCAAAATGTGGGGTATCGCCCCGGATCACACAAGCCAACGCCACGAAAGCATCTGCCTTACGAGGCGATTGGGCATACGCATTTATGGCAAACGGTATCTCTACTGCACCTGGCACTAGCAGGGTCGTGCTTTTCACACCATTTGCCTTCAGTACCTTTTTACAACCTGTCTCCAACTTATCGATGATAACAGCATTCCATTCCGTTTTTACGATCACCACTACCGCGTCCTCCGGCAATCCCGCGATTCCGGCGGTTAACAGTTGTTGATTTCCTTTACTGGCCATATTATATTTGAAGAGTTACAAACAAAAATAGCGATACAAACTGCATCGCTACTTTCTGAATGACATAATTTATGTTTATTCCACCGAACCGAGTCTAGCCAGGTATTTGTCAATCTGGTAACCACGTTCAGATTTAGGGAATTTTTCCTTGATTTCTTTATAGTATTTGATAGCGTTATCGTTCTTACCAACAACTTCACTTTTAAGCCCGGCGCGGAATAGAGACTCTGAACTCTGACCTTCGTCTTCTGAAAAATAATGGCCTGCTTTGTCGTAATAGTCGATAGCATCATCATTCTTATTCAACTCGCTGTAAGCATCCCCCAGCAGCCTGTAAGCCAGTGCCTGTATGGGTTTGCTATCACCTGAATAATCTTTCAGGTAAGTCACAGCCTTATTAAAATCACTGAGTTTCAGGTAGCAAAGACCGGTATAGTAGTTTGCGAGTTTCCCTGCTTTAGTACCACTGTAATTTTTAGCGATCTTTTCAAAACCTGCGTTTTGACCATCTCCATTCAAAGCCAGTTTAATGCTGTCTTTGTCCAGATATTGCTGAGCCTTCCAGATAGCCTCATTGGCTTTTTCATTAGCTGGTTCACTTATAAATTTCTTATAGCCAAAGAAACCACCCACCAGCAGGATCAGCGCTCCGCCCCCAATAAGAATCAACTTTTTATTTTGTTCCCAAACACCCTTTGCCCGGTTAATCACCCTTGCAGAATCATCCTGCATCACCACGGTTTCTTCCTGCACTTTTTTTGTTTCAGCCATTTTTTTTAGATTTTAGATTTTAGTACTAAGATTATAGACCTTCTTCGGTACGTTTCCTATCTTAATACTTTGTACTTAATACTATATACTTTATACTTACTACTTTGTACTAGTCGGTAATAAACGGATAATTTTCCTCTGTGAGCACGTCCTTGAGCAACTCGTCGTCATTAGGCCACGGGCTTTCTTCGGCAAATTTTACACTTTCTTCCACTGCAGCATTGATCCTGGTGTTGATGGCGTCCAATTCTTCTTCGGTGGCCAGGTGATTTTCACGAATAGTTTTCAATACTTTTTCGATCGGGTCCTGTGCTTTGTATTCTTCTACTTCGTCTTTGGTACGATATTTCTGCGGATCGCTGATGGAGTGCCCTTTGTAGCGGTAGGTCTTCATTTCCAGCAGGGTTGGTCCGCCGCCTTCACGGGCTCTTTTCACGGCGCGTTCTACCGCTTCGTGTACCGCTTCCGGGCTCATGCCATCCACCATGTCGCCCGGCATGTCATAGGCGTCGGCAATGGTATAAATATCCCTTACGTTGCTGGTGCGCTCAACTGAGGTTCCCATGGCGTAGTTGTTATTCTCGCAGATAAAAATGACCGGCAATTTCCAAAGCATGGCCATATTGCATACTTCGTGCAACATACCCTGGCGGGCGGCGCCGTCACCAAAATAAGTAAGACATACGTTGTCAGTTCCCTTGTATTGTTCAGCGAACGCCAGGCCCGCACCAGTACCTATCTGCGCACCTACGAGGCCGTGACCGCCAAAAAAGTAATTGTCTTTTACACCAAAGAAATGCATACTTCCACCTTTACCTTTTGCTGCGCCGGTAGCTTTACCGTACAATTCAGCCATACATGCATTAGGAGAAATGCCTTTAGCGATTGCCAGGCCGTGGTCACGATACCCGGTAATAAAAGGATCCTCCTGGCGGGTAGCGCTCATGCAACCGGCTGCAATCGCTTCCTGGCCAATATAGGCGTGAAAAAAGCCGCGAATCTTGCCGGCCATCTTGTACATCTCTTCTGCTTTTAGTTCAAACTGACGTATGCTAAGCATCAGCTGGTACCAATACAGATATGTTTCTTTTGAAAATTTCTTTGACATAGACGTGGTAAAATAAGGCCGCAAATATAGGGGGGAATGTTGAGAATTGGCTGGTAGAAAATTGAGATAAAATAATTGATTTCAGCCGCCTGTTTTTCATTTTTTAGTAGGATAGGTTGCCAGGACTATCGCCAAAACCATTCAAAGGAACGATGATCAATGCTACCGATTCCACCTATGCGGCCTTATTTGTACCGGGTACCTTTTCGATTCGTGATTGTCACCGCATTTTCGCCCGACCTTTCAATTTGCAGCCGTTGCGAAGTGCTCCCGAAGGTTTGGTATCGAACAAAGAACGCCATTCCCGGAGTACCAAAAAAGAAGGACAATTTTTTATAAAATAGGAGCTATTGGCAGGCCTGGAGGCAGTTGCCAGGCGAAAATACCTGAGCTAGTTACAGGCATAATACTGCTGGTGATGCAGGCTGAGTTTGAAAATTGAACTCAATTGAAAAAACTGCGTTTGCGGGAAACCAAATGCTCAAACAATAGGTCTTCCCGGCCCCGAGACAACCTGCATAACCCCATTCATTTGATTTATAATGCTAACTTTTCTACGGCCAGCTGGGCGGCAATCTGGCTCGCGTCTTTTTTGTTGTATCCTCGTCCAGACGCTACAATTTCTCCATCCAGCATTACGCCGATAATAAACAGGCGCCTGCCCTTTTCTATTTTTTCCTCGATGATATCGAAGGTGAGTAGCTTATTATTTTTGCTGGCCCAACCAATCAATTTATTTTTAATATTGATGTCTTGCAATTCCAGATCGTCCATAAACAAGTGCGGTATGATCAGTATTTTCATCACCCATACCTGGGTTTTTTTATAACCCCGATCCAGGTAGATAGCACCCACCAGGGCCTCAAGAGTATTACCAAAAATATGGCTGTTCTTAAGGCTGCCGTCGATCTTGTTAAAGCGGGTAATTTTCTTCAGCCCCATCTTCAGGGCAATATCGTTTAGTTGCTGGCGGTTGACCATTTTGCTTCTCATCTCGGTCAGGAATCCTTCGCCCTTTTTAGGATATCTTTTATACAGAAAATCTGCAACAATAGAACTGAGCACTGCGTCTCCAAGATATTCCAGCCGTTCGTTATTATCTTCAGCAGCATCTTTTACCGACCGGTGGCTCAATGCAGCTATATAAATATCCAACCTGCCGGGTGTAAACCCGAGCACATTTTTCAATTGCTTTTTAAAAGCCTCGTCATTTGTTTTGCCTGAAAATATTTTACTGAAGAAACTCACAAATAAAAACCTTGGTTGATTAATCTGGTTGGTTGCAAGGTAAATCTAAATGAAAAAACAATATCCTGAAATTTATTAGAAAACAACCTGCGAATTTGGAAACCGGGTATCGGTGGCTATCTCACGAGGCACAAAGAAAGTCCAAAATAGACACCCTTGCGTACACTACCGGAATACAGTATGGACTAACCGATTTGTAGGTTGAAAATAAATGGGAGGACTCCCGGGTCGGCCGAAGGCGTAAGTAGCTATTTCCTTAGGTTACAACAGCCATTTACAGCTACACATTAAAGCACCTGAAAGTATGCTTTGCAGAAAATGTGGCACAGAACTGCGTGTTCGAAAACCCACTACATTACCATGCGCATTTTGTAAAATCCCGATAGAACGAGTGAATTAAAAGCCGGTCAGGCCTTATATTTTTTTACGATAACACAGGCATTGTGACCGCCAAAACCGAAGGTGTTGCTTAATGCAGCGTTCACTGTACGGTGCTGCGCTTTCAGGAAAGTAAAATTAAGCTTTGTATCCAGCCCGGGATCATCGGTAAAGTGGTTAATTGTTGGGGGTACGATATCATGTATCACGGCCTTAATACAGGCAATGGCTTCTATCACACCTGCGGCACCCAAACAGTGACCGGTCATGGATTTGGTGCTGCTAATATTGAGTTCATATGCGTGTTCCCCAAATACATCCAGAATCGCTTTCACCTCGGCACCATCGCCCAACGGTGTGGAAGTGCCATGGGTATTGATATAGTCGATTTCTGACTTGTCCATACCAGCATCTTTCAATGCAGCGATCATTACATTCTTCGCACCTAGTCCTTCAGGATGAGGAGCGGTAATATGATGTGCATCTGCAGAAGCGCCGCCTCCGGCAAACTCGCAATATATTTTAGCACCACGTGCCAATGCATGTTCCAATTCTTCCAATACCAGGATACCGGCACCTTCACCCATTACAAATCCATCGCGGGTGGCATCGTAAGGACGGCTTGCAGTAGCCGGATTGTCGTTGCGTTCGCTCAACGCCTTCATAGCATTGAATCCGCCAACACCCGCTTCGCTGATCACCGCCTCACTACCGCCGCAAACGATGATATCAGCCCTGCCAAGCCGGATATTATCTGCCCCTACGAGTAACCCATTCGTGCTGGATGCACAAGCGCTCACTACAGAAAAATTCGGGCCACGGAAACCGTGACGCATAGAAATATGGCCTGCGGCAATATCCAGTATCATTTTGGGTATAAAGAACGGATTGAAACGCGGGGTACCGTCTCCCTTTGCAAACTCCTCTACTTCCTGCTGAAAAGTAATAAGGCCGCCAATACCACTGGCCAGGATCACTCCAACCCTGTCTACGTTTACATTTTCTTTGCTGATACCGGCATCATTAATAGCTTCATCACCGGCGGCCAATGCCAACTGGCTGAATCTGTCCATTTTACGAGCATCCTTTTCCTTAATATTAAGGAACTGAACCGGATCAAACTTTTTTACCTCACAGGCAAACCTTGTTTTGAATTTAGACGCATTAAATAAAGTAATGGGAGCAGCGCCGCTCACCCCGTTTATCAACCCATCCCAATATTCATTGGTGGTGTTTCCAATCGGAGTAATTGCACCTATCCCAGTTACAACAACGCGTTTTAATTCCATAAGGCTTGCCTGCAAGATTAAAAAAAGAGAAGATTACTTTGCATGTTCTTCTAAATAAGCTACTGCCTGACCAACGGTGGTAATGGTTTCAGCTTGCTCATCAGGAATGGAAATGTTGAATTCTTTTTCGAATTCCATGATCAATTCCACAGTGTCGAGGCTATCGGCACCGAGATCGTTGGTGAAAGAGGCTTCAGTAGTAACCTCGGCTTCATCTACACCTAATTTGTCAACAATAATTTTTTTCACTCTTGTTGCAATGTCTGACATGGTTTTAATTTTTAATTGTACGCCGCAAAAATAGGTTTTTTGATATAGAAACAAAATCAACCTTTGGCAAACTATCCACAATTGAAAAACAGTTGCTGCACGGCTTTTCGCATGGATAATGTCATGATTTTTAAAAAAGCCCTTACTTTAGGCCCGGCTTAGTATACAAATTACATGAATAGGAAAAATGGCTGACGTAACTCATGTAGCAATAGTGGGAAAAAGCTGCTAAAATCATAAAAAGAATCATGTCTCTATTATCACTAGTCCAACACCTTTATGGGGGATTCCAAGAATATTTTTAGTCGCCGGGGACAATCAATCCCATCAAATGTGATGCACCTCAATAATTTATTCTAAATATACTACTGTATCGCTATGACACTTTGCTTCAAATTCTCCACCGTTTACCGACCTGCCTCTCAATTTTTGGCGTTGAAAGTTAATAGGGTGCAGTATTTTGAGCTGGTTGTTTTAGTGATCACCCAAAGCCCGTGAAACTTAAACCCGGTTTCATTGTTGTTTTGAAAAAGATCAGCAGTAAAAATTATAACAAGTGAAAGCAATTATACCAGTGGCTGGGGCCGGAACCAAATTAAGACCGCATACGTATACACAACCAAAAGCCTTAATTCCGATCGCTGGTAAGACCATCCTGAGTTTTATTGTAGATCAGCTACAGGAAGCTGGTATTAAGGAGT
>JBDSXW010000084.1:0-15801 GCA_039925965.1 Chitinophagaceae bacterium | reverse complement strand
AGCAATATTATCTGGCGTAAGGAAGATGTGGCTTCTGAAGATTTTCATGCAGCCCTGGAGAAAATGCGTCAACAAATCAATCACCTGGATGATGAACTGATGCAGATATTAAGCCAGCGTATGAAAGTAGCCGAGAAAATAGGTGAGTACAAAAAGAACAACAGCGTAACCATTTTACAAACCAACCGCTGGAACGAAATCCTGGAGCGTGCCACCAAAAAGGCCGACCCACTGGGTCTTAGTCCAGAATTTATTACCAAGTACCTGGATGCCGTGCATATGGAAAGTATCAATCACCAGAATAAGATTATGAATAGTTGAATGGTTAATTAGTTGAGTAGTTGATCGGTTGACTGGGAAAAAATATCCAGGCATCACGATTCCTGCATGGTGGAACTTTCGCTTTTATTTGCTGACTGCTCATTTGTTCTCCGCTGGCGGAGGTGGCGGGTTCTTGCAAAAGGGTAGTGGATCATAGGAGTGTCTAATAATTTGTAACACCCAACACATGAACAAAAAAACATACCAGTTCACCAAAATGCAAACGAGGTTCTACTTCGATGCGGACTTTGCTTATCTGGAAACCCTTATCGGCGACAGCCATGCGATTCTTGTAACTGACGAAAATGTTTTTAAGCACCACAAGAAGAAATTCAGCCCTTGGAAAACCATTGTGCTGAAACCCGGTGAAGCACACAAACAACAATCTACGGTAGATGAATTACTGGGCCAACTGATCGCCGCAGGGGCGGATAGAAAGACCCTGCTGGTAGGTGTTGGCGGCGGTGTAGTAACCGATATGACCGGTTATGCCGCCAGCGTGTACATGCGTGGTATCCGTTTTGGTTTTGTGCCCACCACCGTGTTGGGTATGGTTGATGCCGCGATTGGTGGAAAGAACGGGGTAGATGTTGGCTTGTATAAAAACCTGGTGGGAACCATCAACCAACCAGCGTTCTTGCTCTATGATATCGCCCTGCTGAAATCCCTTCCGGCCAACGAGTGGGTCAATGGTTTTGCGGAGATCATAAAACATGGCTGTATCAAAGACGCGGCAATGTTTAAGCAACTAATGGAACACAAGATCAGCGACTATAAGAAAGATGCTAAGCTGATGGCCGCCCTGATTCGCCGGAATGCACTGATAAAAGCAGAAGTGGTAAAGGCAGACGAATTTGAACAGGGCGAAAGACGCTTGCTGAATTTCGGGCACACATTAGGTCATGCAATTGAGAACCTGTACAGTCTCAGCCATGGTGAAGCCATCGCAGTGGGCATGGTGGCGGCGAGTGTTTTTTCAGAGACTTTAACCGGCTTTAAGGCCACCGCCAAAGTAATTGCTGCCTTTGAACACTATGGCTTGCCTACCAATGCCGCGTTTGATAAAACCGAAGTGTTTAAGATCCTTCAGATGGACAAGAAAAGAGAAAGATCAGCCATGAATTATGTATTGCTGGAAAAGATTGGAAAGGGAGTTGTTCAAAGTATTCCCATCAATGAATTAGAAAAATTTATTCAACAAGTTTAACCGAAGTGACAGTAACTATATCGCCCTCAGCACTAACTGGAACCATACAGGCACCTACCTCTAAAAGCTCGATGCAAAGGGCCTGCGCCGCTGCTTTGCTTACCAAAGGTAAAAGCACCATTAACAACCCTGGTTATTCAAATGATGATAAAGCAGCACTGGAAATTATTCAAAAATTGGGCGCCAGGGTGCAAATCTTTGCCGACAGCGTAGAAGTAGAAAGCGACGGTGTAAATCCTGCAGCAAAAGAAATCAGTTGTGGCGAAAGTGGGCTCAGCATACGAATGTTTACCCCGATCGCAGCGTTAAGTAGCGAAGCCATTACCATTACCGGCGAAGGCAGTTTGCCTACCAGACCAATGGATTTCTTTGATCAAATATTCCCGATGGTGGGTATTAAAATTGCTTCAAATGGCGGGAAGTTGCCGCTGCATATCCAAGGCCCGTTGCAGCCAAAAAATATTGCGATCGACGGCTCGCTGAGTTCCCAGTTTCTTACTGGTTTATTGATGGCTTATTCGGCCGCAGGAGCCAGTGATGTGAGCATCAAAGTGAATAATTTAAAGAGTAAGCCCTATATCGATCTTACCCTGAAAGTGATGCAGGACTTTGGCATGTATGTACCGGAAAATAGAAATCATGAAGAATACTATTTTGGTGTTCCCCAAACGAATGATTCACGAATCGCTACGCAGGATTACACTGTAGAAGGCGATTGGAGCGGCGGAGCATTCCTGCTGGTTGCGGGTGCCCTGGCCGGTAAAATTGTTGTAAAAGGACTTGATGTTTTTTCCACACAGGCTGATAAAGCGATACTGCAGGCTATTATGGCCAGTGGCGCAGTTATTTCCATTGAACCGGGACACATTGAGATTGGACCAGCACCGCTAAAACCTTTCCATTTTGATGCCACCGATTGCCCGGATCTCTTTCCACCATTAGTAGCACTGGCTTCTTGTTGCAGCGGAAAATCCGTCATACAAGGCGTAAGCCGGCTGGCCCATAAAGAAAGTAACCGGGGTATTACGTTACAGGAAGAGTTTGGCAAAATGGGGGTGGAGATACTGTTACAGGACGACCTGATGGTGATCAACGGCGGGAATGGATTAAAAGGAGCCGAACTGTCATCGCACCACGACCACCGCATTGCAATGGCTTGCGCTGTGGCTGCATTAAAAGCCGAAGGTGCAACTACCATACAAGGAGCTGAAGCGATCAATAAATCCTACCCGGATTTTTACGAACACATCAAGTATCTTGGAGCAAATATTTCGTAGTTATGAAACACCCGTTGTTGGTTACCGCCATAACTATTTCGACGATTTCCATTGCTCAAAAAAGAGACTATAATTTTGATGCTCACTGGCTGTCCTTCTCAAAGGCAATGCTGGCGCTGGAGCTGACCGGTCTTTACACATTAACCGCTTACCCGATAAATGCCCGCGGACCGATGGATAGTGATCCGATAAATAAAATCGATAGTGGCCATATAGTAGCAGCTCTTAAAAAATTCCTGCCCGTTGATGGCGGTGTTGGTGATGGCACTCATGAGCAAATGATTGAAAGCAGAATCATTATAAACAACAAAGATTATGAATACAATAGCCCGGCTAATATGCGGGTAGGAGACATGCAGTTTAGAAAAATTAAGGGAAAATGGAAGTTCTACTTCATTTATTTGAATGAATAAACGATTTGTAAGAGGTAAATTTGACAAAATTGTTTTTTATGACCGACAAGCAAGAAATTAAAGTGTTGATTAAGGCAGGGATAGAGGCTGGTAAAAAAGCGCAGGAAGAAAACTTTCTGTTAGGATTGCCTATTTATATTTTAGAGGGTGATGAAATTGTAGAAATAGACAATGCAGGGAATCGTAAAGTGATTGAAATTTTAAAGAATTCAAAACTGCTTAATGGCAATTAGTAGATTAAGAGTGATTGCAGGACCAAACGGTTCTGGAAAATCTACATTATTTAAGACTTTACAAAATGAGGTTCAAACGGGCATTTGGGTAAATGCCGATGATCTACTTTTTACGTTTAATAAATTAGGGTTTGCAGAGAATATTTATCTAGGCTTTATTCCCACCAAAGATTCCTTTTTTAAGTTTGTAAACAAAAAAGCGGCAACAGCTTTTATACAAGAATTCAATTTAAAAAATGAAGTAAAGGAGTTTCAATTTGGGATTTACAATGTAGCATTTCCAAAAAAGAAAATGACCAACGAATGTGCAGCTTTGTTTGCAGATTATTTGCGTTACATGCTTACCAAATTAAAGATTTCATTTACTGCTGAAACAGTATTTTCCCATCCATCGAAACTGGATTTGATTAAGCTTGCGAAGGCGAATAATTTCAAAACTTATCTTTATTTTATTGCTACAGCCTCACCTACAATCAATATTGGTAGAATATCCGGAAGGGTTTCGAAAGGGGGGCATTTCGTATCAGATGATAAGGTAAGAAAACGATATGAAAATAGTATTGCGCTCATTTCGAAACATATTAAACTATTCGATAGGGTTTTCATTTTTGATAATTCAGCGAATACAATTGATCTTATTGTCTCTTTTTACTTGGGAAAATTAGAGAAGGTATACGTTGAAAAAATACCCGACTGGGTACAAAATATCTTACAATAATGAACACATTCGGAAGATTATTCAGGGTTAGCATATTTGGTGAAAGTCATGGCCCTTGCGTTGGCATTACCGTTGATGGTTGCCCGGCAGGATTGGCCATTACAGAAGATGATCTGCTGAGCGACCTTGAGCGCAGAAAAGGCGGTAAGCAAAAAGGGACTACTCCACGACAGGAGGCCGATTACCCCATTTTTAAAAGCGGGATTTTCAATGGCAAAGCCACTGGTTTTCCAATAGCCATTTTATTTGATAATGCCAATACCCGTAGTGGCGACTATGAAAAGCTGCGCAGCTTTCCCCGGCCGGGACACGCAGATTTTACCGCCCATGCAAAGTTTGGAGGCAACGAAGACTTTCGGGGTGGTGGACATTTCAGCGCCCGGCTCACCACTGGTCTGGTTGCCGCTGGTGCGATCGCAAAAAAGATGATGCCCGGGGTAATTGTTACCGCGGCTGTAACTGAAATCGGTGGAGAGAAAGACCTTGAAAAAGGGCTTCAAAACGCGATTGATGCCAAAGATTCTGTGGGCGGGATGGTGGAATGCCGCGTAACCGGTCTCCCGGTTGGCCTTGGCGAACCCTATTTTGATTCGGTGGAATCCGCTTTGGCGCATATCATTTTTGCCATCCCCGCGGTTCGGGGCATTGAGTTTGGAACCGGCTTTGCCGCGGCCAGAATGTTTGGTACCCAACACAACGATGCGATTGAAAATATGGAGGGTAAAACGACCACCAACCATGCAGGTGGAGTGGTAGGCGGCATCAGCAACGGTAATCAACTGGTGTTTCGAATCGCTATTAAACCCACCTCATCTACTCCCAAAGAACAAAACAGCCTCAACTGGGAAACCGGCCAAATGGAAGACTTCTCGATTAAGGGACGCCATGACCTCTGTGTTGCATTGAGAGCGCCGGTGATCGTGGAAGCGGCTACTGCGCTGGTACTGGCCGATTTGATGTTGCTGGAACAAAAGATTCCCCGCATCTTGCAGCCATAAATCAGCCATCCTTTCATGCAATCATTTCAGGAACTCTCCGAGCAATTTCAGCAATACTTTTCGGTGGAACATTTCCCCGCCACCACGCCTTCGCTGTATGATCCCAACCGCTATTTTTTGCAGATGGGCGGCAAGCGGATCCGGCCGGTAGCAGTATTGATGGGAAATGAACTGTTTGATCAAATCAACCCTGATGCCTGGAATGTAGCCACGGCCATTGAACTATTCCACAATTTTACACTGATCCACGATGACATTATGGATGAGGCGCCATTGCGTCGTGGCATGGAAACCGTGCACCAGAAATACGGCAACAACACCGCCCTCCTGGCCGGCGATGTGATGCAGGTGCAGGCCTACGATTACCTTAACAGGATCAGCACCGACTACCTACAACGGATCAACAACATCTTTGTGATCACCGCCCGCCAGGTCTGCGAAGGACAGCAATTAGACATGGACTTTGAGAAAATGGATACGGTGGCGCTGGACGATTACCTGGAGATGATCACTATGAAAACCTCGGTACTGCTAGCTGCCAGTTTAAAGATCGGCGGTGTATTAGGCGGTGCCAGCAAGGGCAATACCGATCATCTCTACGAATTTGGCAAGAACCTCGGAATCGCATTCCAGGTGCAGGACGATTACCTCGATGCCTTTGGTGACCCAGCCAAATTCGGCAAGCAGGTGGGCGGCGACATATTGGCCAATAAAAAAACCTTTTTGCTGATACACGCATTGGAAGTAGCTACCGAAATACAAAAGCAGGAACTGAAGCAACTAATCAAGGAAAACCCTTTGGACAAAGTAGACCGTGTTTTGACGATCTTTAAAGACTGTAAAGTAGACTTCTGGGCCAATGAACTTAAAGAAAAGTACTATATCGATGCCATGCAGCACCTCGACGAAATTGCCGTAATGAGCAACCGAAAGGTGCAATTGAAAGAATTGGCGCAGTTTCTTATACAAAGAGAACATTAAGCAGCATCCTTCTAAGTGTATAAAATTTTACCAATTTGGGGTTGCCCATTATAGACCACAAATAGTCAATAGGCAGGTCTTTTTTCGTTTATCTGTTGGCATCTCTTATTTTTACTGCCCGCTTGCACCCACACTTCATTACCGTTGATTAAATGAAAGCCCTATGCCGCAATACCCTAACAGGCAATTTCTCCAGTTTGAGACGCCTATTAAAGAATTGTATGAACAGATAGAGACTACCAAAAAGATGGCTGAAAAGAGCCATAAGATTGATTATACCCAGATACTGCAACAGCTGGAACTGAATATTCTTGATAAACGGAAGGAGATTACAGAAAAATTGACCAGCTGGCAAAAGGTGCAACTGAGCCGCCACCCCGACCGCCCATACACCCTTAAGTACATTGATAAAATGTGTACTGATTTTGTGGAACTACATGGCGACCGGAACGTAAAAGACGATGCTGCGATGGTGGGTGGTTTTGGTAAACTGGGTGGTGAAACCGTGATGATATTAGGTCAGCAAAAAGGGATCAACACCAAATTGCGGCAGCTGCGAAATTTTGGCATGGCAAACCCCGAAGGTTACCGGAAAGCACTCCGGCTGATGCGGCTGGCCGAAAAATTTGACAAGCCAATTATTACCCTGATAGATACGCCCGGTGCCTTTCCCGGTATGGAAGCTGAAGAAAGAGGGCAGGGAGAAGCGATTGCCAGGAATATTTATGAAATGATGCGCTTAAAAGTACCCGTAATCTGTGTGATTATTGGTGAAGGTGCCAGTGGCGGCGCATTAGGTATAGGCGTTGGCGACAGGGTCCTGATGCTTCAGAATAGTTGGTACACTGTCATATCACCAGAGAATTGCAGTTCTATTTTGTGGCGCAGCTGGGATATGAAGGAAAAGGCAGCCGAAGAATTAAAGCTAACACCCGAGAAGATGTTGGGTTTTGGGCTCGTCGATGGTATCATTCCGGAACCCATTGGAGGTGCACATTGGGATTACGATGAAGCAGCTGGGAACGTGAAAAATTATTTGATACCACTGATAAAGCAATTGCAAGAAATACCCGCTGACGAAAGGATAAAACAACGCATAGAAAAGTTTGGCAATATGGGGCATTGGGATGAAATGGAGGGGTAAGGGCAAGGGCAAGTATCAAGTATTAAGTATCAAGACTTAAGGTCAAAAGGTCAAGGGTCCGGCATTGATGCTCTACCTGATATTATAGCCGGGGCGTTTGTACATTAAGAAAATCGGACATAAGACATCAGAAATCAAAAAATAAAAAACGATGGTAAGTTTAAGGGGTGTTGGCGTGGCGTTGATCACGCCGTTTAAAGAAGATTTTTCAGTAGATTATGATGCACTGGAAAGGGTGCTGGAATATGTTATAAATGGTAAGGTAAATTATATCGTTAGTTTAGGTACCACCGGTGAAACAGCCACGCTTACAGAAGAAGAAAAGATAGCGATATTGAATTTTACCTACGATAAAGTAAATGGCCGTGTGCCAATAGTAGTGGGCATTGGCGGTAATAACACGGCCGAAGTAATTGACTGTATCAAGACCTGGCCATTAGAGAAAGCGGTGGCTATTTTAAGCGTTAGCCCCTATTACAACAAGCCGTCGCAGGAAGGTATTTACCAACATTACGCAGCCATCGCTAAAAGTACCGATAAGAATATTATTTTGTATAATGTGCCTGGTCGTACCAATAGCAATATATCGGCTGAAACTACGATACGCCTGGCCAAAGATTTTAAGAATATCATTGGAACAAAGGAAGCCAGCGGCAATATGGTGCAATGTATGCACCTGGTTAAAAACCGGCCCGAGGGCTTTTTACTCATCAGTGGTGATGACCATATTACACTGCCATTGGTTGCCTGTGGCTTTGATGGTGTTATCAGCGTAGCCGCGAATTGTTTTGCAGCAGAATTTTGTATGCTCGTACACCGTGCCCTCGATGCCAATTGGGATAAAGCCCGGGAGATGCAGAGCAAACTGCTGGTGGGTTTGGATCTGCTCTTTGCAGAAAATAATCCGGCTGGTGTGAAAGCGTTTATGGCTGAAATGAAGCTGATTGGGAACTACCTGCGATTACCGTTGGTGCCATTGACTGCAGGCTTGCATGAGCAGGTGGTAGATTTTATGCGCCAATAACCCGATCAATTTGGTCACAAGTTTTACAGAATAATTTTATGTTCCTGAAAATATGGTTGGTTTTTTTACTGTGTTGTTTTTCGGGCACCGTCTCCGGCCAGGTGAGGGTGACTATTGTTGTTGACCAGCTCCCCAAATTTCACAATACTGAGCCGGTATACCTGGCCGGAAATTTTAATAGTTGGAATCCCGCTGATAATAGTTTTAAGCTGATGCAGCAGGCTGATGGCAGTTGGCAGGGCTTCGTAACTACCACACCCGATAAACTACTCGAATTCAAGTTTACCCGTGGCAGCTGGGATAAAGTGGAGTGCACAACGGATGGAAAAGATGTAGGCAACCACACCGTTAATCCCCGGATTGACACCACTATTTATGATACAATTGAAGACTGGCGGGATGCACATCCGGTCAAACCAAAAGAGCATACGGCATCGCCCCAGGTACGGCTCATGGATTCCGCTTTTTACCTTAAGGCTATAGATCGTACAAGGAGAATCTGGATCTACATGCCTAAAGATTACAATGCCGGCAACAAACGCTATCCTGTGCTGTACATGCACGACGGACAGAATTTATTTGATGCATTTACAGCCGGTTTTGGCGAATGGGGTGTGGATGAAATCCTCGATAAATACTTTGACCAAACCGGAAAAAGCTGCATCGTGATCGGCATTGATAACGGCCCCAAACGGATGATGGAATACGATCCATACAGTAGCGAAAAGTTTGGAAAAGGAGATGGGGAACTGTATATACAAAGTGTTGTTGAAAGCCTGAAACCCTTTGTGGACAAGCAGTATAGAACATTCAAGGATGCGCCGCATACCTGGATCGCCGGAAGCAGTATGGGCGGCATCATCAGCCAATGGGCCGTAATGGCTTACCCAAAAATATTTGGGAAGGCCGGTGTATTCTCACCTGCATTCTGGGTGGCACCACAGTTTAAAAAGGATGTTTTCAAAACCATGAAGGGTTATAGCGGCAGTATATTTTTCTATGCCGGCGAAAAGGAAAGCAAGACCATGGTGCCAGATATGGATACCGTGATGGCCGGTGTAAAACAAGTGGCTAAAGCAAAACTGGTGCGTTCTGTATACCCCGATGGACAGCACAACGAACAGACCTGGAACAAGGCTTTCCCGGAGTTTATCAGGATGCTGTTTGAAGAGAAATAGGAACAGGTTTTAGAGCCTATTGAAATGAGTCTTTTGGGGCTGTCAGCTGCTGGTTTTCAGGTCTCTCCCTGTCCGAATGGCGGGGCATCGATATCGGCAAAGTTTACATCTGCAACTCTTTCGTGGCAAGCGCCTTTGGCATAATTGATGACACAAATTGGTGACTGGGAGTTCCCGTTAATGATTACCTGTAATTTTAAATCCCGTTCCACTCACGTTAAAGTGGCTGCCGGTTTCAAGGGTAAGTTTGCCACATTGTAAACTGCCCATTGCCGGGGTTATTGTAATGGTATGCGCCGCCTTAATTACTACCTGGTCGTCTGCCTGCGGGATGCAATTACATGTCCAGTTTGAAGCTGTATTCCACGCGCCGGAAGTGATTGATTGAATCTGTCTTTTAACCAGGACGACGGTGTAATCTTCTACCTGTCCGGAACCATACATCGCGTCGCCGGTAAGCAGGCAGGCACCCGGTTCTGTGGGACTGGGATTGTCGGCCACTACCCGCATGCGCAAAGGCTCGCCGGCTTTGGCGTTCAGTGGAATCGTAACCATTGCGGTAGCCCGACCCTGAGCGTCGTCCAGCACGGTTTCACCGGTGTCATTAAAGTTTCCATTGTTATTGTAGTCGATGAATACTTTTATTCGATGCCAGTTGTCGTGGCTGCCGGAGATCGTAAGTGGGTAAGAATTTCCCTTTATTGGTTGTGTGGATTGATTTACGGTGCGATCGACATAAAAGGAACTGTCAGCGCTGCTCGTATTGCTGTACACGTGGAGAGTGTTGAAGTCTACTTTTTCAACGCCATAATAGGCTGATAAGGGATTGGCGGCAACAGGTGTGCAGGCAACCGCTGGTAGGAAAGAAACCGGCGGGCTGAGTGCTCCTGAACTAATCAGCCCAAGTCGAAATGCAAGTAGCGCCCATCTTGCTCTTTCCTTTTGACCCGCGGTAAACATCCATTGACAGTTGGTATAACCCATGTAATTCTGCAGCACAGTGTAGCTATGGGGAACATCGGCTACGAGATAATTATTGCCAGTACAGCTATTAATTGTGCCGGAACAATCGAATTGGATCTTAAACGGTTCTGTATCGCAGATCAAATCTCCCTGTGTATTGCAGCTGGTATTTTCAGCGCAGCTGGTATCCCAGTCTCCGTCGGTAAAGGCATGGTATAAGAAAAAGTAATGGCCCATTTCATGCACTATGGTTTTGTTGGTACCATCGACTGTATTGGCTTTCAACACCAGCCCATCTGTGATTGATGAACTGTATTCAGGGAAATACGCGTAACCGCCGCCACCGAAACTATCTTCGCCGTCGATTTTATTGACGATCCAAATATTGATGTAGTCGGTATTGGGCCAGCGGCTCAAACGCTTTACTGCAGGTTCAAAAGCGCTGGTTGACAAAAACGGGCTATTGGTAATACCGCCGGAAACGTAGTTGGGTACACTGCTTCCATTTGTGCGGGTGATACCCGTGGTTACCGTATTTTGGGGCGACCGTGTGGCCAGTTGAAATTGTATTTTCATGTCAACGCCACCGTACAACGGGCCATTTTTGCGAAAGCTGTTATTGAGATTTGTGATCAGGGCTGCAATGGCGGTATCTGCAGGGTTATCGGGTGCGCCCACGGCAGTGCCGGTGTGAATGACGTGCACTACAACCGGTAATGTGTAAAGGCTGTCGGCATCTTCAAAACGATCTTTCCTGTTTTTAGTTATGAATGAATTACGCACTGCTCCAGAATGTAAATTGAACTGAGTCTGGTTGATGTTCTCCAAGCCAAAACTGCTGACCTGGGCATGTACATGGCACTTCCAACACAGGATTAAAAAAAATATTATTTTAACGAAATGGTGGCGCATAAAACTTTGACCCAATAAATCTATTCAAATTCCCCGGGGTTTTCTATAAATCATCCAATAAAAAAGGAAGGCAGCCCAATGGTGTGGCTGGCTTCCTTTGGAACGAGCAGTGTTGAAGCCCTAAAAGGTAAGGTATCAGTTGGTTTCTGTGTATTTTTTAAAGTTGTCCATGATGGACTGCCAGCCAAATTGTTGCATTTCGATCGGATTGCTGCCCTCGGCCTCAAAACTCTCTACGACTTCGGTAGCATCACCTTCGGTAGAAAAGGTTATTTCAACCCTCCTGGTATCTCCCAATGTATAAGTTATATACTCATGCTCGGTGACTACATCGTAAATACCGCCAAAATCAAACCCAAAGCTGCCGTCCTTTGCTTCCATTCGGGCTGAAAAACTTCCGCCAGGCCGTAAGTCGTTTGCTGCTTTTGGTGTATGCCAGTCGTCGGAGGCACTGTTCCATTTCATGATGTGTTCAGGCTTTGTCCAGTAATCCCATACTTTGGCTACTGGGGCATTAACGGTTGTTGCTACGGTGATAACTGGTTTGTCTTTTGTTTCCATGGCTATAAATTTTAATTGTTAATGTTAGTTGTCTCTGTGGTACAAACATCAGCATAAAATATAGACGAAGTCCTTTGTGAAGACAACATTGTCCGGGCTTTTTCCGACAAAAGTTGCGCTGGTCAGATCCAGCCTATCGGTCGAAAATTGGGGAGGAGGCTAAGTGAGACAGCAGTCGCGGGAGCGCCTACCTGCCCGGAGCATGACATGAGGTACTTAGACGAGCAGTTGATAATAGATAATTGGATAATGAATAATTAGGCGGCACTCAAAGTAATGTTTGGCATTCAATTGACTACAAATAAAATATTCGTGGAAATCCGCCTTATTTGCCTTATCCGCGTTGCTATCACTTCTGACGATCGGCGCCCGTTTTGGCCGAAAGCTAAAGCGCAGTCTGGCCTGCAAGCAATATTTTCTTAAAGGCAGTTTTTGTGGCCGCAATTTTCTTTTTCCTGAAGACCAGCTGTGCCTTGCCCTTGCCACTTAAGCCGTTGATTCCAGCCAGTCCCTGCATCACCCATTTCTGATTTTGCTTATTGCGCTTATGCCAGTTAGTTTGAAGTATTTGCCCGTTGGGGAAAATATAATACTCAGGGTATTTCAGCAAATGGTAGCTATGCGCATAGTCCGTAACGCCGGCTGCCCAATCGTATAAGGAAACCATCTGGTTGTTGGTAGCAGGATCGATCATATAGTACATAACCACGCCACCTTCCAATACCGGCAATAGGGCCGCTACATGGTAGTTCCATTTTTGCTTAAGGCCCCCAAAATGATTTTTTAAAAAGGCGCCACTGAAAACCCATCCTTTATAGTGGGGTATATTCCACGCTTCCAATAAGATACTGATGGCTTCGGCCCGGGCTTCGCAATTATTATGCACATCGCTCCAGATAAATAGGGGAGACGTTTTAAAAAACAGGAATAGTTTTTCGGCTTCCTCTCTTGATATGCTTTTATCAAGGTCGGCCAAATCGGAAATTGCGAACTCAAAAAGGGTCGGTATAATAGTTTCGGCCATTGCGTTTGAAGATAATGGTTTTAGGCAGGCAAAAAATATTATCAAAATGTAAGCCATGAAACGATGAATGGCCGAATGGCCGGTCCCAGTGGGAACATCAAACTAAATGTTAATCCTCATCCAAAATGCCCGGCTATTTTTTTACGGCTTACATTAGCAGCCCAGCCATTTTAACCGAGACATGCTAAGACAATTTTTTTCCACGGTCATCTTTTTTACCGCTTTTTTCGGGATACTCAATGGGGCTAAGGCCCAGAATATAGATTCACTTGTAAACCTGCATCGACGGGCCGATCCGCAAGAAAAGATCTACGTACACTTCGACAAAAACTACTACAACCCAGGGGAAACCATCTGGTTCAAAGCATATGTTTTTGAAGGGCTGGATCCCGGCGAAACGAGTAAGAGTTTTTATGCCGAACTGCTGGATGAAAACGGCAATATCCTTGACCGTAAAACCGCACCCATAATAGGGTCAGGTGCAGCTTCCAGTTTTGATATTCCTGCGGCTATTAAAAAGCCGGTCGTCTATTTCAGAGCTTATACGATTTCGATGCTCAACAGCGATACGGCCTTTCTATTTCTACAGCCGGTTTCTATTCTGCTGCCAGCCATTGCAGTTAAAGTAGGTGCCAAAAATGTGCCTGCGGCCACCATTCGTTTTTTGCCGGAAGGCGGTGATTGGGTGGCGGGCCTCAGCAATACGATGGCTTTTGCAGTAACGGGTGCCAGGGAATTACCCCTGGAAGCCAGTGGCATTATCAAGGATAATGAAGGCAATAAAGTAGCAGGCTTTGCTACTTCGCTAAATGGTATGGGTCGCGTAACTCTTTCGCCCGGGCCTGGCAAAACCTATACTGCCGTGTGGAAAGATGAAAACGGAAGGTCATACACGACTCCATTACCACCTGTAAACCCCCGGGGCATTACCCTGTCGGTAAAAGAGGAAGGCCCTAACAAACGTTTTACGGTCCAACGTACCGACGATGCAACAGATGCAGAAAAAACGCTTCATATGGTGGCCATCATGAACCAACATATGGTATTTGCTGCCACTATAAATTTAACCGGCAAAGCGGCAACTTCGGCCTCATTGCCCACAAAGGAGTTGCCTTCAGGAATATTGCAAATAACTGTTTTTGATAAAAACTATAAACCATTGGCGGAGCGGGTTAGTTTTGTAAATAACCACGACTTTGAATTCGATGCGGATGCCTGGGTTCCGCAAAAGAGCATGGCGAAAAAGGGATTGAACGTCGTGGAAGTGCAACTGGCAGATTCAATGGCTGCCAATGTTTCAATCTCTGTTACCGATGCGGATCTCAACGATGCTGAAACCTATCAGGATAATATTATTTCGCACCTCCTGTTGACAGCAGACCTCCGCGGCAGGATCGTGAATCCTTATTATTATTTTTTCAGCACTTCGGATAGCGTGGCTTATCACCTGGACCTGGTAATGCTTACCCATGGCTGGCGCCGGTACAACTGGGAAGAGGTGTTGGCCGGCAAACTCCCCGCTAAACCCTGGAAGGAAAACAACTACCTCAGCCTCGATGGAAACGTATCCGGCTCGATAGCCGGCGGCTTTGCACCAGGCACCACCCTTACCGGTATCATGAAGACTTCGGATTCTGCGACCACGATCATTAACCTTAATGTGGACCGCAAAGGAAAAGTCTTTACTGATGGTATGATTTTTTACGATTTCGCGAAGCTCTATTTCTCGTTCAGTGATAAAAAAATGCAGTTCGACAAAGGCATGCTCACCATAACCAACGGGTTGAGAAATGGCTACAAAATAGCGACCATAGATACCAGCAAAAATGCGGAAGCATTATTACTCGATGCGGATATTATAGCCCGTAACATTAAAAATAATACCGCCGAACAAAGGCTGGCCGCCCTGCGAAATATGAAAGCCGTAGAACTTCAGAACGTAACGGTTACCGCCAAGGCCAAAACCCCGTTAGAAAAGCTCGACGAGAAATATGCCAGCGCGATGTTTGGTGGCAATAATGGAAGAAGCTTTGATCTTACCAGCGACCCGGCTGCGGTGTCTGCATTATCGGTATTTCAATACCTGCAGGGAAGGGTAGCAGGCTTGCAAATTAATACCTCACAAAATCCGCCCTCGCTCACGTGGCGCGGCGGCTCACCTGCCCTGTACCTAAATGAGGTAAAGACAGATGCAGACCAGTTAAGCAACACACCCGTGAGTGATATTGCCTATGTGAAAGTATTCAGCCCAGGCGAAACAGGTGTTATTTCCAGCAGTGGCGGAGGTGCTATCGTAGTATACACGAAAAAGGGAGAGGATATAAAAGTGGATAGCAAGGGCCTGGACTACCTCCAGCTCACCGGCTATTCTCCCGTAAAGCAATTCTATTCGCCAGACTATGCCTCAGCAACCTCTTTAAGCGATGGTGACCAGCGCACTACGTTGTACTGGAATCCAATGATCATCCTCACGAAGGCGAAAAAGCGTTTCAAATTCCAGTTTTATAACAGTGATTTGACACGCCGCTTCAGGCTGGTTATGGAGGGTATTAACCAGGAGGGAAAATTGATCCATGTAGAGAAGATTGTGCAGTAGGGGAGTTGGTTGATTGGTTAGTTAATAGGGCGCTAGATTATTATACAGGGCTGGCCCGCCTGGGTCCGGTCAAAATGAAACCCTCAATGGCCGCTGTTGTGTGTTTTAACCAACAGCCGATTCGTGGCTGCCAATTATCAACCAACTGCTCTATGGTTTTAAATAATTTCAATGTACCTCCCGACGGTTTATCCCCAAATGGATATCGTTTTTTGGGAGTGGTGGTTGTTGGTGAAAACACACAACAACGG
>JBDSXW010000083.1:0-27605 GCA_039925965.1 Chitinophagaceae bacterium | reverse complement strand
TATCAACATGATTCCATTGGCAGGATTCATGGTTTGAATGGCTGCGTAGCCCGTTGCCATAAACTTGCCATTTCCGGCCGTATTATCGCGGTATTGATTAAACCCAATCGTTGGCCAGTTTTGCTGTAGCGTAATACCCGACGAACTGCTGCCGAAAATAGCATTGGTACTACCTAACCCGGCAACGCCTACTACTTCCAGCCTGCCCTTAGTCGGGTTAGAGGTTCCGATGCCGACATTTTGCGCATTAGCGTTGTACGCAAGCTGCATGAGGGTACAGCAGAGGATGGCGCTTGTTTTCATACAATTTTTTTTATTGATGTAATAATTGAAGTAATTTCTTATTTTCTGCCCGTACCTCCCGCATTTCTTCCACTATCCCAAGCACCGTTGTTTGCAGCTTGCTAATGGTGGTCTGTTGTTCCTGGATGGCTTTGATAGCTAATACCCCGAAACCGCTATAGTCCATCATATGGAGATCTTTTATGCTGTCATATCCCAACGAAGGACTATTTGGTAATATGAATACCAGCTCAGGAAATAATTTGTGTACCTCCTGCGCAATGAACCCAATGTTTTTTTCTTTGCCGGATTTGGCTGCTTTCATATCATACGACACTGGCTTCAGTTGCATCACCTTTTCCATAATATCCGGGATACAACTGATATTCTTCTTTAATCTTTCGTCGGATAGCTGTGCATAGCGGCCATCGGTCCAATCAATAAAAGAGCGGGCAGTGGAATTAAACTTAAAAAAAAGAGGTAGCCCGTTGAATAGCTCCCATTCATCACTGTTGGAATTAATCAAAGAAATACCTCTATCCGTAACCTGAATGATCTCCAGGGTAGCAGTCGGTATGCTGGCATTAATGCCAACTTTTGCAGCGCCGCTACCCATTATTATTTTCCCACCGGTGAGATCGTTGATGAAAACCGTACCATCGTTTTTGCCGCCCCTTATGTAGGTGTTTTCGGTAGGGCCATAGTTAAAATGAGACCAGTAAGTGGTACCCTGGAAGAGCGCGGTACCATCTATGCCTGTTCCCCTGCTGACGGTCAGCGTCGCGGAACTGCCTGCATTATTAATGCCGACATGCCCGTTGGATAATAGTGTAAGCGCCCGGGTACCGGAAGCGGTCACAGCATTGGCAGCACCTGTGCCCAGCATATCGATCACCATGGTACCACTGCCCGGATCCATGAATTGTATGGCGGCATAGCCGGAAGACATAAACTTCCCATTTCCTGCGGTATTATCCCGGTACTGGTTAAAGCCAATCGTAGGCCAGTTTTGCTGCAAAGAAATGCCGGAACTGCTGGTTCCAAAAACAGCGTTGGTATTACCGATACCAGCTGCTCCTACTACTTCCAGACGGCCCTTGGTTGGCGTTAAAGTACCAATACCCACATTCTGTGCCCGGGCGGCTACCCAAAAACTTCCGATACAGGAAAAAAGCAGGATTTTTTTCATTATAATAAATTTGGTGTCAGGATGTTAGTTGTAAACTTTTTTTAAAGGAGCTGCACTTTATTTTAAACCGATGGTTGTACTATTGACAAAACGGTAGGGCAGCAGGGCATCTTCACCAGCATAATCTACGCCGATTCTTGGAGTAGCAATCAGACTTGCAGTGTTCACTTCGTATCCGTCATCGTGCAAGGCGATTTGGTTATCCAGCAAAGAAGTACCAGTAGCTGCTATAGTAATCCCCAATCCTTTACTCACTACGCCAGGACCTTTCAATAAATCATGTTTCAGCGACGACTTTCCGAGCCGGTTCAAGATGGTATCCATTCCTTTCATACCGACTGCTGAGCGTATCAGTACTGCATGCGGTTCATCAGCCACATTGGTAACTACATTAAAAAGGTGGTGAATGCCGTAACATAAATATACATAAATCGTGCCGCCAGGCAGGTACATTATGCGTGTGCGGTTGGTGTGCCGACCGCCGAAAGCGTGGCTGGCTCTGTCTTTGATGCCATTATAGGCTTCTGTTTCTACAATTCGGGCGCTGGTTGTAAAGCTATCAAACCGGGTGACGATTATTTTGCCAATCAGTTCCCTGGCGAGCTGCACAGTATCCTGCCGCTGATAAAATTCAACCCCTAATTTTTCCATGATTTAAAATTATCACCTGCGAAGCAAATGTTTTTTACTTTTATCGGCTTTGGAAATCGGGCATTTCGAGTCTTGGGTCGTGAATCTTGAGTCGTAAATCGTGTTACGTATGAGGTGAGACGTAATTAGATAGACTCATAAACGCGTGACCCCGTTAATAGAAGCATCAACTAATCAACCAACCAATCAATCAATTTCCTTTGCTTAAAGAAATCGTCATCGCTTTTCAGTCATATATCAAAGCGCACCGCTTTATCAGTAAACACCGGCTTTGGAAATGGATCATCATCCCTGGCCTTTTGTACATGGCCTTATTTGTGTTTTGTATGATCCTGTTTAGCAAAACGGCTACCAGCACGGTGGATCATTTTACCTTGTTGTTAAAAGATTGGGTGGAAAGGATCGATCTTGGATGGGTTAGTTTTCTAATATCAATCGCGGGGCTGCTGTTATGGCTGCTCATGATGTTGTTTTATTTCTCGCTGTTCAAGTACATCTTTCTTATCATCGGCTCACCACTTTTTGCCTATCTCAGCGAAAAGACCGAAAGCATTATGGACGGCCGTGATTTCCCAATCAGTTTCAAACAGTTGCTGAGGGATATTGCCAGGGGCGTGAGGCTGGCTTTGAGAAATACACTTTGGCAAACGGTGTATACCATTGCAGTAATCATCCTTTCGTTTATACCACTCGTAGGCTGGGCTGCGCCGGTATTAAGCCTGTTTATTGAGTGCTATTATTATGGCTTTTCTATGCTGGATTATAGTTGTGAACGACATAGGCTCAGCACTGCTCAAAGTATCAGTTTTATTGGTAACCACAAGGGGCTTGCCATTGGTAATGGGTTTATTTTTTACCTGATGCACCTATTGCCATTTGTAGGCTGGGTGCTGGCGCCGTCATACGCCGTAGTGGCTGCCACGATTAGTATGTACCATCAGAAGGATCAATTTTAAAAGGCCAGGGTCCAGGGTGCAAGGTTCAAGTTCCAGGTTCCAAAGATCAAGTTCCAAGGCTACAAGTTCACATGTTCAAAGGTTCACTAGTTCCCGGCTTTAAGATCCTGCAAATCCTTTAATCACTCTAAAACTGCCTCAGGCAAAAGGTTCATAAGTTATACATCCCCTGGCTCGATTTCATCAGACATCCGACATCCGACATCAAAATATCCCCTTACTATGGTTTACCTCATTCCCACCGTTCTCGCAGAAGGCATCACCGAAACTATCCCGGCCTACGTGCTGGATGCGGTGCAGCAATGCCAGATTTTTTTTGTAGAAAATGAGCGGACTGCCAGGCGTTTTCTGAAAAGTGTTTGGCGGGAAATGGTGATCGATGATTACCAGTGGTACACCATTCACAAAGCGGAAGAAGAAGTATTGAAGCAGTTTGCAGCGCATGTAAAAAAAGGAGATACCATCGGGATATTAAGCGAGGCTGGCTGCCCGGGTGTGGCAGATCCGGGCCAGGTACTGGTGGCGAAAGCGCAGGAGCTGGGCGGTGTCGTGAGGCCGTTAGTTGGTCCATCATCTATCTTGTTGGCACTGATGGCCAGCGGCATGAATGGTCAGGCTTTTCGCTTTAATGGCTACCTGCCGATTGATGCCACCGAGCGGAAAAAGACATTGCTGCAACTGGAGGATGAAGCCATCAAAAATAGCGTAGCCCAAATCTTTATTGAAACGCCTTACCGCAACGATGCATTATTAAAAGAGATCATGCAAAGCTGCAAGCCAGCTACCCGCCTTTGTATTGCGGCTGATATCACCGCAGCCACGGAATTTATTGTCACCAAAAAAATACAGGAATGGAAGACATCACTACCCGCTTTGCACAAACGGCCGGTTATATTTTTATTGGGGAATTGAGATGATTGTTAGGGAAAATTTTGGCCACGATTGGCACTAATGAGCACAAATAAAAAGTCTGCAATTTTGAGCCGTGACATAATCTTAATTACACAGCGACTTGCGCCAAACCTGTTATAACAAAAAGAAGTCAAGTTTTAAAAACTTGACTTCTTTAGCTTTTGTTAAATACTTTTGAACGAATGCAAAGTCGGCTATCACACTACTATTCGTGTTCAATAGTGCCATTCGTGGCAAAAAAAATCATTGAAACATCTCTCAACTCAGGCTCTTAATCACATCGTATTTGGTAACGATATGGTAGTTGCCGCTTTCATCCTTGCCCAGTACGGCACCGTTTTCTTTGTTCATCAATGAACTTAATCTTTCTACAGGAGTATCGAAAGCTACCTCGGGATAGGCCCGCTCCATAACACTTTCCACGGTTTGGTTTTTAATGTCCGGGTTGCTGAAGATTTTGCCGAACAAGCCCTGCTGGCTTAAGGCACCAATATTTTCAAAGTCTTTCATTACCGGAATATTTTCAATATCGTACTGATCCATCAATGCTACCGCCTCGCCAACGGTGTGCTGCGGCTGCGTGCTAACCAGTTTTTGCTTTGCCCTTCCGCTTACAATATCCCTGAAGGTTTTCACTTCCAGGAAACCACGCTCCATCATCCATTGGTCGTTATAAATTTTGCCCACATAGCGGCTGCCATGATCGTGAAACACACATACCACCAGGTCGTCTTTTTTTAATTTGTCTTTAAGTTGCATTAGGCCCTGGAGGCAGCTACCAGCGCTGTAGCCGCAGAACAGGCCCTCTTCCTTGGCGATGCGGCGGGCCATGATGGCACCATCTCTGTCGGTTACCTGTTCAAAATAATCGATCACGCTCATATCGTAATTCAGTGGCACAAAGTCTTCGCCAAAACCTTCGCTGATATAGGGATGTACTTCGCCCATATCGATCTCGCCAGTGCGGTAATATTTGGTCAGTAGCGAGCCATATACATCGATAGCCCACACCTGGATAGCTGGATTTTTTTCTTTCAGGTATTGCGCCGTTCCTGTAACCGTACCACCTGTGCCTGCAGTGCATACAAAATGCGTGATTTTCCCTTCCGTCTGCTCCCATATTTCGGGCCCGGTACTTTCGTAATGTGCGAGCCTGTTTGCGAGGTTATCATATTGGTTCATATGGTAACTATTGGGCACTTCTTTCGACAGCCTTTTGGCTACACTGTAATAGCTCATCGGGTCTTCGGGCACCACGTTGGTGGGGCATACGATCACTTCTGCACCTACCGCTTTCAGGATGTCGGCCTTCTCTTTTGATTGCTTATCTGTCGTAACAAAAATGCATTTATAGCCTTTCACACAAGCTGCCAAAGCCAGGCCCATACCGGTATTGCCGCTGGTACCTTCGATAATAGTGCCGCCTGGTTTAATCTTGCCTTCTGCCTCCGCCACTTCCAGCATCTTTAGCGCCATACGGTCTTTGATACTGTTACCGGGGTTAAAATAATCCACCTTTGCCAGCACCGTACAGGGCAGGTCTTTGGTAATCTTATTCAGTTGGATCATCGGGGTATTACCAATCGTTTCCAGTATATTTTTCTTCCAGGCCATAGCGTTGTTATTTGCGGCAAATGTAGGATTAGTTAATTAGTTGATCAGTTGATTGGTTGATTAGTTTAGAGCCGGGTTGGAACAGTGAACGCAACTGCCCTGGGGATCTTTTGGTAACGAGCAGCAGTGCATTGATAGAGCTGCGGTGGCGACGCTCCGTTCAGGGATCGTGCTACTATTGGGCTTTTAACGGAAGTGACCGCCATGTTGCCTGTTTCCCATTTTATCGCAGCCAGCAGGCTCGGGCACAGTCAAATTCCCCGCAGCGCATTTTTTTGAAAAAAATCCATTGAAGGTTGTACGACAGCTACAATCAGGCTCAGGGCTCTCATGAAAGATCCAGGTTGTTGCAAATGCTTGTTTTTCAGGACAGCTAATTTAGTTCCTGTCATAAATTGCTTTGTCATAAAATAAATTTATGACAAAGCACTTTATGACAACGTTCATTTCAGGCCCCACAAAATAAACCTCCCATTGCCTTCTATCTTATTTCTTTGGGGGTTATCAAAACGTCGAAGGGCTGTTTGCCTTCCGAATCATGTCGGATGCAAAGAGCCCTTCAGGTTATACCAGGTGTAGTGGGGGTTTACGAATAAAGGTTTGGAAAACGTTGAAACCGTTCTTTTTCTTCGGTGTTCGAAAAAACTGACAGTACGACCGCTCCGGAAATGCTCCGGGGCAGTAACCTTGTCAGATTTCCGACATCACACCTCATAAATCATACATCAAAACGCTTCTCTCTCCTTCACGTACCTAACCCCCACCTTACCAATAAAGTTTACTATGGGTGCAGCTTGTTTTACAATGCTGATGGTTACTTTTTTTACCATCGACGAGGCGGTGATAATTTCATGCGCCAATTCCATAGCGATAGTTTCCAGCAGGGGTGTGGGAATGGTCATCCTTTTTTTGACAATATCATACACCAGTACATAATTCAGCGACTGGTGCAGCGAGGTGATCAGTTCCTCGGGCTCGTCCACCTCCACCTCTACATTGACCAGGAAGTCACCACCGGTTATTTTTTCTTCTTTGTATAAGCCATGGCAGCCGTGAAACTGCAGATCGGATAAATGAATGGTTAGCATGCTGTAAATGTAAAAGAAAACGCCGCTGCATCGCAACGGCGTTTAAAGGCTTTCGGTGGGGCAATTATTAAATCATTAATCATTAAGTCAATGGTCATTAAGCTATTGGCGTCATTGGGGACATCGGGGACATTGGGGTCTTTGGGGACATTGGTCAAAAGTCATTCACCAATGACTTTTGACCATTTACTAATAACCAATAATCAATAACCAATAATCAATAACCAATAATCAATAATCAATAATCAAATTAATGCTCCAACGTTTGCAAATACCTTTCAGCATCCAGCGCTGCCATACAGCCACTACCAGCCGCTGTAACAGCCTGGCGGTAGATTTTATCCTGTACATCGCCACTGGCGAAAACGCCTTCCACATTGGTTTTGCTGCTGCCGGGGATGGTTTTAATATAGCCGGTTTCGTCCATATCTAACCAGGGTTTAAAAATATCACTGTTGGGCTGGTGGCCGATGGCCACGAAAAAAGCGCTGATCGGGATGATGCTTTCTTCGTTGGTTTGGTTGTTCTTTACTTTCACACTATCTACTTTGTTTTCACCCAACACTTCTACTGTTTCAGTATGCCAATGGGCTTCAATATTGGCAGTAGCTACCACGCGATCCTTCATTACTTTGCTGGCTTTCATGCCATCAAAATCCTTGCGCACGATCATGTGCACCTTGCTGCAGATCTTGCTCAGGTATAACGCTTCCTCGGCGGCGGTATCACCGGCACCCACGATCGCCACTTCTTTTCCTTTAAAGAAAAATCCATCACAAACGGCGCAGGCACTTACACCAAAACCGTTGAGCCGTTCTTCACTTGGCAGCCCCAGCCATTTGGCGGAAGCACCGGTGGAGATGATGATGGCATCTGCGGTCAGCCATTTTTCTTCATCCACTTCTACTTTGTAGGGTTTGGTGCTGAAATCTACTTTACTTACAATACCGTAGCGGATATCGGTTCCCATGCGGGCGGCCTGTTTTTCAAAATGCACCATCATTTCCGGTCCCTGCACGCCATCGGCATAGCCAGGGTAGTTTTCCACTTCGGTGGTAATGGTTAATTGTCCGCCAGGCTGTATACCCTGGTATAAAACCGGGTTCAAACCCGCGCGGCTTGCGTAAATGGCGGCTGTGTAACCAGCGGGGCCGCTGCCAATAATTAAACAATGTATGTGCTCCATAGTTAGTTGATTAGAGATTAGTTGATTTGTTTGTTAGTCTGGTTTATGGTTTTCCCAATAGTCCTTAGGGGTAACAATTTTTGTTTGCTTATAAACCGGAAATGTGAAGTCAGTGGTGTTGCCGGTTATTACAAAGTCGGCCGCACAGGCGTCTGCGAGTTCTAAGATCATATTGTCATCATCGTCGGAAATAAGGGTTAATGTAATTGTAGGATTATACTTTGTAGCCTTGGTTTCAATTTCCGCCAGCAAAGCTTCGGCACGAATAAAAAAATCCTGGAATTTTGAAAATCGGGGTCTTGCCAAAACCTCATAGTATTCCGCCAGTAATTCTTCAGAAACACATAGCTGAAACTTTTGCCCAATAAAAAGTTCGTTTATGATGAGGTGGGGATAGCCACGTTGTATCAGCGATGAAACGATGATATTGGTGTCAATTACGATTTTTTCCATTCCTTCTTACAGCTTTTACTTCATTCGTTATTTCATCCATGGTCATTTTCGAAAGATTGTATTTTTCTGCAAGTTCCAGGCATTTATCCAGGTTTTGCCTTATTAGTTCCTTAGTCACCAGGTCAATAAAATCAGTAAAAGTTAACTGCTCATCTTTCAATCCGAATTTGTTATACTCGATATCCGATATGGAAATATTCAGTGTTCGCATGTTGCAAATGTTTGTTCAAATTTAAGGGAATGTCAAAAGCTACTCCTGCCTTCCTGCATCAGTTTCGATTACTCTCTTAAGATTGCCGGCAAAAATGTTGTTTTACCGGCAATGACCATCAAATATTTTACCAACACAGAAATGGCGGGTATAAACAGGCGGTATTGTCACTTTCAGGACAAAAATGGTTAATGAAAAATGCCACCGGGATGATTTGGCATCACCCGGTCCTGATAAACGGGAAACCGCCTTCTTCGACATAATTGTAGCCCGACAATTTATTTCCCAAAGCAAAACGACCGGTAAAGATGTTGGGGATGATAATTACCGTCCCATCGCTAAATTTTATGGTAGTAGCTATAAACTGGCTTATCGGGCTTCCAAAAACCTGTGGCCGGATTGCCCTGATCTCCACTATTTCTTTTTTATCGTATTGAACAGGGGCGGCTTTATCGCCGTAATAAAAAATGTCATTCCCCTCTGACATGATTAGCAATTTATCTTTCGCATAGAGATAGAAGTTGAAGAATAAGAGAAGATTTATCCCGCCACCAAAATAATAAAAGCACATCGCTATTGTGAGCACCTCGGCTGCTGATAAGGATGGGGGCGAAGAGACCATGACACTGAAAACCAAATAATAAAAAATGAGAACAACAGATTTATGCAACTTGTTGATAGCAAATAGTTCCATGCCACCCGTTTATTTACCTCATACCTGAAACTGCGACTTAGAAAATGTTTGATGTTATGTTGCAGGAGGGTGTTTTCTTTTTTGAAATCTTTTGTGTCAAATGTCGCGGAGAAATAGCTGAAGAGATAACTATAACTGTCCTTTAAATGAACGAACGTTTTTGTATAAAGCGTATCATCACTTTTGATATAGTGCACTACAAATTTCCCATTAAAAGTGAGTGCCAACTTCAGAAAATCATGGTTTGTTCCCTCAATTGTGACCGATGGATTGGTCAGGTCGACATTGATTTTTTTTCTTTGGCTTTCCCAGGTAAAGTTCTCAATCAATCTAATTGTTTCATCATAATTCCGTTCACGTACTTCGATAAATTCGCCCGGTTCAAAAGTGCTGTATTGTATTTTGGAAATTAGTGTGGTCATAGGTTCTTTTGATACTGTATTCTGCGCGGCTATTTTTTTATAATGATCTTACTATACTGCGCCGCATAGCCTCCAAAATAACCCAGTGCACCGCCGCTTATATTGCCCAATACCACTCCTGGTTGGCTAAAAGGGTTGCCAACCGATTGTTTGGAAAACTCCAAAGTGCGCCAGAAATCGAAGTGGGCGCGGTCGATATTACAGAGCTTAGTTTGTACCGTATCGCCTTTTTTGAAATACCCGGCTTCTGCATCGCTGGTCTTGGCATTGCGGTCTACGCCTTTATTTACAATCGCGTCGTAAGTGGTGCCGTCGATCACATCATCATCGAAAACGGAATTATAACCTGGCAGGAAGGCACTATCATTTACACTAGTGAAATACCGTATATAATTGCCGAGGCCGGGCGGGTCGGTAATTCGCGCATAGACTACGCGTTTAAGCGTATCGGGGTTGTTGGGCGCTTGTTTATACCACAACGAATCCACTTTTTTGGCGAGTGCCGGAATCGTCGTTTTCGCAGTATAGGCAATGCCGTTTACCGTTATCGACAATGAATAAGCCGTTGCGAATTTCCCCAGCATTATTTGTGACAGGTTGCTGGTATCCAGCGAATACACATATACTGCGTTTGTGCCAGAAATAAATTGGTATTCTTTCAGTTTTACGGTGCGGGTGCCATCGCTTAACGAAACCACCGCATTGTGCACAAAAGATTTGGACAGGAGGTCGGGTGAGAGTTGACTGAAATAATTAAAAGACGTTGACAGGTACACGAATGGTGCCTGGTCGTTTTCTATGGATGCATCGACTACCAGTACATCAGTGGCAGCATGTAGTTCGATATCCACGGCCTTTTCGCAGCCATAGAGCAGCGCAGTCATCACCACGATCGCAGCAACGAGTTTATTTTGCATGAAACGAAAGCTCATTTTGTTATTTTATTTTCAATTTGCATTGATGAATAAGACCTCAATACCAACTTTTTAATGTGGTACAGATGACAAACAGTATTTCTGCCGGAAAGTTTCGCAGGTATTTCAAAAATACTCAGGAAGCACTACGGTGGGGGCAGCGAATGGGTATGGATCTGTTTTCAACTGACCTGATTCATTGGGTCAAAAGGTCAATGGCCTAATGCTGGTTGACCCATTGACCAATTAACAGATTTGCCCTTTACCGACCATAATTAATACACCAGTCAACCCCTCACGGAACTGACCAATCAACGCAACCATATTGCCTTTGGTACAAAATAAAGGCAATCGCCGGGCTTGAGTCCTATAGATTTGTGTTATTGCAAACGGCAATGAAATTAAACGAGGCTTAAGAATGAAAAAAATAAACCAGCGATACTGGCTTTTCCAGTTTGGGGGATGGGGTGCATTTGTATTGCTGTATACATTCTTCTATTTCACACTGAGCATAAAACCCAAAGAGCAACCGCATTTTTTTCTACAGCTATTTCTGGAAGCTGGTCAGGGATTAATAGTGACCCATATTATGCGTCTGCTAATCAAGCAAACCAGGTTACTCGATAAAAAGCTCAACAATCAGATCATCCAGCTAATATTGTTTACCATTGTTTTTTCCCTGGCTTTTTCCATGATAAATATTTTTATGGATGAAAGGCTGGGCATAGAAGGACCCAAAATGGCCGAATATTCTTTATACAATAAGATCATTCGTACCACTTTTGGGTGTTTTCTTTTTTTGACGATCTGGACCCTGATTTATTTTATTTACCATTATGTGGGGCGGAGCCGGCGGGAGCAGGTCGATAAGATCAGGTTGATCGCCCTAGTAAAAGAGCTCGAGCTTAAAACTATCAAAGCGCATATTAACCCGCATTTTATTTTTAATGCGTTGAACAGTATCCGGGCCCTTGTGGATGAAAATCCGATCCGCGCCCGGACGGCCATTACCGAACTAAGTAATATCCTTCGTAGCAGTATGACCAGTGATAAGGTGGAAACAGTTTCGCTGGAAAAGGAACTCAGTATTGTGAAAGACTACCTCGCCCTTGAGCAGATCAGGTTTGAGGAACGCTTACAAATAGAAATGCATATTGACGAGGATACCCTCGACCAGCCAGTGCCCCCCATGATGCTGCAGACCCTGGTTGAAAATGCCATTAAGCACGGAATTGGCAAAACAGTAGCCGGTGGTCATATTTATATCATCAGCGATTTTACCGACAACCACCACGAACTCATCATCCGGAATACCGGCCACCTCAACGGTGGTGCAAGCGAGGAAGGTTTCGGTATCGGTAGTACCAAAAACAGGCTTAACCTGCTGTATGGCGACAAAGCTGCTTTCCAGATAAAAGACCTGAACGAAAATGAAGTGGAAGCTAAAGTAACATTGCCTTTATCTATGTAAATTGTTGTTATTTAGCGGAGGTGGGAATAAATCAATAAGTCACGGGGTCATTGGTCATTTGGCGGTTGACAGTGTTTCTACACCATGGTAATTGGTAATTAGTCCTGGATACCTATAAATCGTAAATCTGAAATCGTAAATCCTAAATCACCCTATGACTAAAAGAGCAATCATTATCGATGACGAACGCCTTGCCAGGACTGAATTGAGAAAACTGCTGATGGATTATCCTGAGATAGAAGTGGTGGATGAAGCTGCGAATGTGGACGAGGGCATCGACAAGATAGACCAGCATCACCCGGACCTGATTTTTTTGGATATCCAGATGCCCGGGAAAACCGGCTTCGACCTGTTGCAGGAAATAGACCGCACACCGCATGTGATTTTTACTACGGCCTACGATGAATTTGCCATCAAGGCATTTGAAGTAAATGCGTTGGATTACCTGATGAAGCCCATAGAGCCCCGGCGCCTGGCCGATGCAGTGCACAAGTTAAACGAGCTCATGATCAAGGAGACTATCGGCACGGGAGAATATATCAATCGCGATAAACTCAACGATAACGACCAGGTTTTTGTGAAGGATGGCGAACGTTGCTGGTTTGTAAAACTCAATGAGATCCGCCTTTTTGAAAGCGTAGGTAACTATGCCAAAGTGTTTTTTGGCCCCAATAAACCCCTGATCTTAAAAAGCTTGAATGCCCTGGAGGAAAGGCTCGATGAAAAAGTGTTTTTCAGGGCCAATCGAAAGCATATCATCAACTTACGCATGATCGAAAAAATAGAACCTTACTTTAACGGGGGCCTGCTGGTAGAATTAAAAGGCGGCGATAAAATCGAAGTCAGCCGCCGGCAAACAGTGAAGTTTAAGGAGATGATGAGCCTTTAGAGTTTAGATGTTTAGGGCTTGAGTTCACATGTTCGCAAGTTCACCCGTTCAGAGGTTCACAAGCTTACTGGGTCAATTGTAGCGTCTAAATATCAACGCCGTAATGTGCTGCTCCACTCAAAACCTGTCTATACGATTTTTGAGCGGTGTAATCAATTACCCATTGTCCTTTTCGCCATTATCCATTATCTCATTATCCATTATTCATTATCAATTATTCCCCTCGTTCTATTGATGAAAAAAATATTTTTACTGGTTGCTTTTGGCAGCCTTTTTATTTTGGCCAGCGGCCAGAAAATCGATGACCTCATTACACCGGGCGAAACCGAACGGATCGAACGAACCCTGAGTTCGGATGACATGATGGGCCGCAAAATATTTACGCCGGGCATTGAGAAAGCAGCAGCCTTTATCAGGTCGGAAATGAAAGCAATGGGCTTGAAAAAAATGAAAGGCACCTGCAAATTCCGCCAATCATTTACGATGCTCGTTCCTACGCTACTTTCCGCTACCGGCACGATAGACGGAAAGGAAATACCAGCCGCCAATATTGTCGCTATGACATCGAAGGCCTCGCTGGTATTGAGTCCTCAAAGCGGATATCGGATAGTGACAATTGGCGCTACAGATGATTTCCGGGCAAAATTTTCGCCGTTGGCCAGGGCAAAAGAAAACCTGTTAGTGCTGGTAGATACCGCCCAAAGCAGGTCATTCAATGGGCTGAAAAGATTCAGGTCCGCCAAATTTCCTTCAGAATATTCGCAAGTGTATGTGCTCACGTCCGGTACGGGCGAATCCGGGTACAGCTTCGATATCCGTCAAAGATTGGAAAAACAAAAACTCGCCAATATCGTGGGCATTTTACCTGGCAAAAGTAAAAAGGATGAGTATGTAATTTTTGGCGCCCACTACGACCACCTTGGGTTTGGCAGGCCCAATGCCACCGGTGATTCGCTGTACAACGGAGCCAACGACGATGCCAGCGGTGTCACCGCTGTGCTTCAACTTGCGAAGTATTACAAGGCCTTAAATAATAACGAACGCACCCTGATTTTTGTAGCTTTTACCGCCGAAGAATCTGGGGGTTTTGGAGCTACTTATTTTTCGCGCCAGTTGCAGGCCGATAAGGTAGCGGCGATGTTCAATATCGAAATGATTGGTACAGACAGTAAGTGGGGTGATAACAGCGCCTATATTACCGGTTATGAGAAAACAAGCTTTGGCGATATTCTCCAGGAAAACCTCAAAGGCAGTTCGTTTAAATTTTACCCGGATCCCTATACTACACAAAACCTTTTTTACCGCAGCGATAATGCCACCCTGGCAAGATTGGGGGTGCCTGCGCATACCATTTCCACTTCAAAAATGGACAATGAACCGCACTACCATAAAGCAGATGATGAAATCGGAACATTGAATCTTGCCAACATGACTGAGATTATTAAGTCCATCGCCATCAGTGCCCAAGGCATCGTGGCCGGCAAGGACACCCCTTCGCGGGTTACGGTGGAAGATTTGAAATAAAATAGATGATTTCGAAGGGGTGAGCACACGTATAATAAGGAGGAGACGGATGCACACGGATTCTTTTTCCAGTGGGAAAGAAGATTTTTCAGGCTGCAAGTCTTCACGCTGAACAGACGGCAGATTGTTGCGAAGCCCCCGCTAAAAATTACATGCAAATGGATGAAACAGACGCACGAACAGTACCCTCCTTATTATCCGTGTGCTTGTCTTTTTAGTAGGTTATTGCCAGACTCCGGCTAAAAACTGCATGTAACTGGATACACCACGCACGATCCGTGCTGCTATGCCGTGTATAATCGGTGTGCATCCGTCCCTTCCGTACCATCCGAGTGCCCATTTCCTTAAAAGCAATCTTATTGCGGCATTCGAGGCATTCGTATAAAGCTTACGCTTCCATTCTGTATCATGGTGTAAGCCCCCTACTTTTGCAGCCCAACGACTCACAGCCGTTATCCATCTTTGTATCATTTAAAACCCGCCTGTAAGGTAAACAGGCAACCATTTGTATGAACTTCCGTATAGAGAAAGACACCATGGGCGAAGTGCAGGTACCCGCCGATGCCTTGTATGGTGCCCAAACCCAGCGCAGCGTTGAAAATTTCAAAATAGCACAGGATATCAACAAGATGCCGAAAGAAATCATCCGTGCCTTTGCCTACCTCAAAAAGGCAGCTGCTATCACCAATTTCGAAGCTGGTGTATTGCCAAAAGAAAAAAGCGGCCTGATAGGTAAAGTGTGTGATGAAATACTGGAAGGTAAATTGGATCAATATTTTCCGCTGGTGGTATGGCAAACGGGAAGCGGTACCCAGAGCAATATGAATGTAAACGAAGTGGTGGCTTACCGCGGCCATGTGCTTAATGGTGGCAGCCTCGAAGACAAACAAAAGTTCCTGCACCCCAATGACGACGTGAATAAATCCCAGAGCAGCAACGATACTTTTCCGACAGCTATGCATATCGCTGCCTACAAAATATTAATAGAACTAACCATACCCAGCATTGAAAAATTGCGTGATACACTGGCTGCGAAAAGTAAGGAGTATATGCATGTGGTAAAAATTGGCCGTACGCATTTTATGGATGCTACGCCACTTACCGTAGGGCAGGAGTTGAGCGGTTATGTAAGCCAGCTGACCCATGGTTTGAAAGCCATCAAAAACACCCTGGCACACCTGAGCGAACTGGCGCTGGGAGGCACGGCGGTAGGCACTGGTATCAACACGCCGACAAATTATTCGGAGAATGTGGCCGCACACATTGCAGCATTGACGGGACTTCCGTTTGTAACTGCCGAAAATAAGTTCGAGGCTTTGGCCGCGCATGATGCGATCGTGGAAAGCCACGGGGCCCTGAAAACAGTAGCTGTGAGTTTATTTAAAATCGCCAATGATATCCGGATGCTGAGCAGCGGTCCGCGCAGCGGCATCGGCGAATTATATATACCTGATAATGAACCGGGATCTTCCATTATGCCGGGCAAAGTGAACCCAACACAGTGTGAAGCACTTACCATGATCGCCGCCCAGGTAATGGGCAACGATGTGGCCATCAGCATTGGCGGCAGCCAGGGTCATTTTGAGCTCAATGTGTACAAGCCCATGATGATCTATAACTTTTTACATAGCGCAAGGCTCATTGGTGACGGTTGTGTTTCCTTCAACGATAAATGTGCCATAGGCATCGCACCCATCGAAGCCAATATTAAAAAACATGTAGATAATAGCCTGATGCTGGTAACCAGCCTTAATACAAAAATTGGGTATTACAAAGCTGCTGAAATAGCTCAAACCGCCCACAAAGAAGGCACGACCTTAAAAGAAATGGCAGTTAGGCTGGGCTATGTAACTCCTGAAGATTTTGACGCCTGGGTGATTCCGGCGGAGATGGTGGGAGAAATAGCTCCCTGACAGGAATTTAAACAGAACCCTGCCGGGGGCCTGGCTTTCGCCCTGTCAGTTATACTAAGGCTGATGAAGTAGGGTATGATTTTTTTTAACCCAGCTTCTATTTGCTGGAGATCAAATTTAATTCCAGCACCAAAGAATCCAAATAAGGGCGAAAGCCCGCCCTGCCAGGTTTTTGCGAAGCTTGAAAAAAGGAGCATAATTTATGAAAACCCCACCCTTCGGTATTTACATTTCAAAATTTTATGCTGGTATCCTAGGACCCTTGCAAGGCGAAAGCCAGCCCTGTCAGGATAGGGGTAATCCTTTATCTTTGACCGCATCATAAAATTCCATCCGTGAAGAAATACCAGATCGTCATTTTTATACTGCTGATTCTTATCGCCGACCAGGCTTTGAAGTTTTATATCAAAACAAATTATTTTATCGGGCAGGAACACCTCGTTGCTGGAAATTGGTTCAGGCTACATTTTGTAGAAAATGAAGGGATGGCCTGGGGCTGGAAATTTGGTGAAGCCGGTGGCTGGGGCAAGCTGGCATTGACAGTCTTCCGGCTCGGCGCGGTGATTTTTGGAGTTTACTACATTAATAAGATTATCAATAAAAAATACAGCCGGGGCTTCATAATCTGCGTGGGGCTCATTTTTGCAGGCGCTTTTGGCAACCTGATCGATTCTCTTTTTTACGGTATTATTTTCGAGAACAGCGACCCGTATATGCAAAATGTGGCAAAGTTTTTGCCCTCCGGGGGTGGCTACGGAAGTTTCCTGCACGGCAAGGTGGTGGACATGCTCTATTTTCCGGTCATCAACAGCCATTATCCGCAATGGGTGCCGTGGGTAGGAGGTAAGCCGTTTGAGTTCTTTAGCCCGGTCTTTAATATTGCTGATGCATCCATTTCAACAGGCCTGATTATAATATTATTGTTTCAGAAGCGTTTCTTTAAGCAGCAACCTGCCGCGGAACAGCATCATACCATAGAAACCAAAACACCGGTAAACGACGAAAGCCAGATCTTGTAACGCAAGTACAACAATAAGTAAACACAGTTAAATCAATATGAAGCAATTACTTTCGATCATATTTCTTGGAGCCACTTGTTTTTTGTACAGCTGCCAGAAAGAATTCAGCATAGAAGGAGCCGGTATAGCTGGTAGCGGTGATACCAATAGCGGCACTTCTGCCGGATCTTTAGGAGGTACACCCGGAGCCTGTGCAAATGCAGTAGTAAACGGGGTATATGCCCAGGGAGTATCACTTACTGACAGCACGAAATACCTTACCGTCTCGGTCACCATTACCACTCCGGGAACTTATACCATTGGCACAGATACAGTTAATGGGATCTATTTTCTAAAATCTGGAACCTTTACAGATAGCGGTACCCAATCTGTAACACTTAAAGCATTTGGCACCCCAGCTAATCCGGGACTTTTCACCAATACGGTAAAATATAAAGGTAGTTCCTGTAGCTTTGAAGTGGAAGTATTAGCCGTAGCTACTCCCAATGGCACTGATTATTTCCCCACAACAACCAACAGCAACTGGACCTATAAAGACCTGTTCTCTACAGATACATTCAGGGTTACTGCCACAGGTGTGAATCGCGATCTGGCGGGCAATACTTACACTACTTTTTTCTATGATAACGGATCGAGTCCTGATAGTTTTTTTTACCGGAAGGGATCGGGATTGTACTATCAGTATTTTACTGATTTAGCAGGCTCGGGAGTGGGCGGCGAGTATATTTTCTTAAAAGATAATGTGCCGGTAAACACCCAATGGGAGTCTGCTGAATATATTATAAACACTCCGCCTATTGTTGGCAAGGCTAAATTCAGACTTACAATAATAGAAAAAAACACCACTAAGGTAGTTGGTTCGAAAGCCTTCGCAAATACGATCGTTGTAAAACAAGAACTCCTGTTCTCGTTAGCAGGGGCACCCTATATTACTACAGAGAATTCTGAACTATGGTATGCAAAAGGAATTGGGATGATTAACCAAATAGATGCGTCCTCTCCTTTTACCACGGAATTAACCAGGTATCAAGTTTTTTAAGCTACTTAGAATCAAATAGTTTATGAAGTTTTTTTTTGTAAAAAAAATGCTTTTTGTAATAGTATGTGTAGCGGTGGCAGCTATCTTTCTCCCCAGTTGCCAGAAGGAACTGGATGGTTCCCTTTTTACGTTCGGATGTAAAGTTCAGCAATGGGCAGACCTTGATTCTGCCAGCAATGCAGTGGAAACATTTGGCTTCACTTATGATTCAACTTCCGGCAAGCCGGTCCTGCTTCAATACAACGATATTGCGAGTGGTAATTCGCAGACCGTGGTGCCTGTTTTTACGAAGGATACTATCTATTTTAACCAGGGTTCCTACGCAGTATTGGACAATAGCAAACGGATATACAGATTAGAAGAGCGTAATTCTGTAAATGGAATTGCCCCAGATGGCACTTATTTTTATACCTACGATGCCACCGGCCATTTGGCCACCAGAATTTTTGACGACGGATCCAATTCGCAAACTACAACCTATACATTTACGGGTGACGAACTATCGAAAATGGATGAGCCGGCGTTGGGAACAGCTAATGCACTTACCACTACCTACACTTATTCAGCCACTACAAAAGTGAAAGATTATAACCTGTTTGTGTTCGCCTCTAATTTCCCGGAACTGCGATTGTATCTGCCTTGTTTCGGCATGGGAAGGCTTACCGAAAAAGCAATAGAAAAAACGGTAACCAGGTTGAACATCCCTTTGCTGCCGGTACCCGAAGTAACCACTACTTTTTCCAATTATCAATTTGATACCAAAGGCAATATCACCAAAGTGCAGCTTACAGACAGCATCGTAGGGATACCGGACATCGGCAGGAACTACTTTTCGGGGAATTATTTGTGCCGTTGATCGTGACATTGCTAACACGGATCGTCTGGGCTGGTGATATAGTGTAATTTGATCAACACCACTCGAAAAAGTGTTTCCGATTCAATAATGATAAAAGGAAAAATCCGACACTATCCGCTTCATTTGCGCTTCTATATTCCTGGTTCATCTCTCTGCACACCATCTCAACTTCCACTACATGCTCCGCCCAATCGATGCCTGGTTTCTTCAGCATGATGAACCCATACGATCCTGCCTGCAATTTTTGAGAGAATACATTCAGCTACGGGATGATGCTGTTACGGAAACCTGGAAATATGGTATGCCGTTTTACTGCTATCATGGCAAAATGTGCTGTTACTTATGGGTGCATAAAAAATACAAACAACCGTACCTCGGCATTGTAGAAGGCAGCCAAATCCAGCATTCCGATCTGATTCAGGAAAAAAGAACCAGGATGAAAATATTGTTGCTGGATCCTGCTTTGGACCTACCCGTAATAAAAATTAATGGAATTATGAAAGCAGTAATTGCGTGGTATAAATGACTACTGCCTGGCCGCCAGTTACTTTTTAGTTGATTGGCACAGTGATGCCAAATCTGTAAAAGCTTTCGGTAATAAAGTTGGGTACATAGCCAAGGGGTCGGCGGATGATATCAGGGAAGAGTTTTTTGGGATCCTGTTTGGAAAAAATAATCCATTTCAGGTATTGACCCACATCATCGCCGTCGTCCTCTGATGGTTTGAAAAATTGGGGTACTCCAACTTCATGAAGCAACAGTTTTTGCTGTAGTACACTTGTTTCACCGCCATAAAGAAAAATGTTTTTTGACGGCATCAAAATAGATGCTTGCAACCGCTCCTGAATTTTCTTTTCATGATAATAGTGAAATCCATTCCAAAAATTGTCAATAAAAAACCTGGACTGCCCCTCACGGCCGGAAGCGCTGGCCGCAACGACGATCAATAATATGGAAACGATCCATTTCACCAGCTGTAGTATAATTTATTTTGAAAGGAAATACTCAATTGCCAACTCGTAGCCTTTTAAGCCTAATCCAATAATTGTGCCCGCACATTTGGCTGACACATGACTGATGTGACGGAATTCTTCCCTGGCGGCGGTATTGGAAATATGCACCTCCACCACCGGCGATTTTACGGCCGCAATGGCATCACCAAGTGCCACCGATGTGTGTGTGTATGCTGCAGGGTTCAGGATGATACCATCCACGCTGAAGCCCGCTTCCTGGATATAATTGACCAGCTCGCCTTCAATATTGCTCTGGTAATAGCTAAACGTAATACCTGGATGTTTAGTTTTCAGGGTTTCCAAAAACAAGTCAAAAGACTGATTGCCATAAATATCCACTTCCCTTTTACCCAACAGGTTGAGGTTGGGGCCGTTGATGATTGCCAGCGTCATTTTGATTTACGATTTTGATTTACGATTTCCTGATTTAGGACCGGAGTATTTTCCTCTATCAGATCTTGATTTTTCCGCTTATCTGTTAAACCCTCAATCTTAATACTTGATACTTAATACTTGATACTTAATATTTGATACTTAATACTTGATACTTGATACTTAATACTCAATACTTTACACTTAATACTTGATACTTAATACTTAATACTTGATACTTAATACTTGATACTTAATACTTGATACTCAATACCTAATTCATTAACGCCATGAAATCATCAAAAAGGTACCTGCTGTCGTGCGGACCTGGTGTGGCTTCTGGGTGGTATTGAACGGAGAAAAAGGGTTTGCCTTTGATGCGGATACCTTCGATAGAATCGTCATTGAGGTTCACATGTGTGATCTCGACATGATCCGCATTACGCACAGCGTCCGGGTTTACTCCAAAGCCATGGTTCTGGGTAGTGATCTCGCTGCGGCCGGTGATAATGTTTTTTACCGGATGATTGAGCCCACGGTGACCATGGTGCATTTTAAAAGTAGGTATATCGTGTGCCAACGCCAGTAGCTGGTGCCCAAGGCAGATGCCAAACATCGGTTTGCCGGTTTTCGTCAGTTCCCTGATAGTGTCAACTGCGTAAGGCATCGCAGCCGGGTCGCCCGGGCCATTGCTGATAAAAATACCATCGGGCTCAAAAGCTAATAACTCAGCGGCTGTGGTTTTTGCCGGAAATACTTTGGCATATATACCGCGGCTGGTCATGCACTGCAATATATTTTGTTTGATACCATAGTCCAGTACTGCTACTTTTTTGGTAGACGCCGGGTTGCCGCTAAAATACGCTTCGCTGGTGCTTACCATACTGGCCAGTTCCAGCCCGTCCATAGATGGCACGGCTGCTAGTTCGGCCTGTAGTTCTTCCACCGTTTTGTCTTCACTGCTGATAATGCAGTTCATAGCGCCCCTGGTGCGCACTTCAGCCACCAATGCCCTGGTATCTACGCCATCAATCGCCACGATATTGTTGGCCACCAGGTAATCCTGCAGGTTGCCATCCCCCATCATGCGGCTGAAATCATTTTCGAGGTTGCGGGCGATCAATCCCCGGATCTTGACAGAATCGCTTTCCACATCCGCGTTTTTTACCCCATAATTACCTATATGTACCGAGTTCATAATCAGCACCTGGCCATAGTAGCTGGGGTCGGTAAATACTTCCTGGTAGCCTGTCATGCCAGTATTAAAACAAATTTCACCGCTGGTGGTGCCTATTTTTCCGAATGCCCGCCCCGTCACCACGACGCCATCGGCAAGAACCAGCAATGCTTTTTTATAAACTGTATTGATCATTTGCAAAAAAATAAATTGTGCAAATGTACAGGCCGCGGATGGGTTTTGAAGGTTATTTTTTAATTGTATCTTATCAACCTTACTGCAACCGGCAGACTTTAGAGGCACTGTGGACATTCGGGAAAGCCCGATTTATTGGAATAGGAGAAGGCGAAATTCTTATCAGGGCAATTCCTATACCCGTCATTTGGCTGCCAGTCTTTTCTTTGCTAAAGTGGATGTCGTTTCATTCCTTACCCCCGCCACACAATTCTTCCCATCACTTCTGCCGCATGCCCGCTGCTGATGGCCAGGTCGATGCCGCGGGTCATGGCCAGTTCTACATTGCTGCCGCGACGGGCAAAGCCGAAGAGTTTTGCGGTAGCCAATACCAGGTCATTTTTGGCTAAACTGATCTGTACCGAAAGCACATGCTTCACGGCAACAGCCACTTCTTCGGGTGGCAGGTCTTCCGCCTCCCGTTTGTTAAGATCACTGGCTATCCGGTAGATTGAATAGGTGGCCGGTGACTGTGTGGCACTCCAGTAGAAAACCTGCCCCTCGCAGGAAGCGGTGAAAAGATGCAATGCTGCTACCAGGCCATCCATATGCGACTGCATACGCCCACTGATGCGGGTGATTCCCCAGGCGGCCAATACCCTTTTGTACAACAGGTTGCCGCTGATCGGCGCTTCTTTTTCCAACACCTGTATCAGTTGCCTTGTAATTACCTGGGCATTGCGGGGCATTAGAAAATCTTCAATGGTAGTAACCGGCATGATCTTTAGCTGGCAAATTTCATACGGCAGTGAAGGTGAGGCAACAGGCTGGATAGGCACTTCCACATTGTTTCCAAAAGGAATATTATTTTCCAATGCAGTTGGCTCTGGATTCAATGCAACGGGTTCAGTAACCACAACGATTGCTTCAGGCTTTTCAATGGCGCACCTGATGGCTTCCAGTATGCCTCCCATGGTTTTGCCTTCATCTTCCCACCAATCGGTACTCCAAACGCGGTGGACAGCCCAGCCCAACTTTTTGAGGACTTCGGGTTGAATGATGTCACGGTCGTTTGCGTTACGGGCACTACCATAGTTTTGACCATCGCAAAGTATGGCCAGCAGATAGGTGTTTTCTTTTTGGGGATGTACAATGCCAATGTCGATGCGGAACCCTGAGCAGCCAATATTAGTAGCTACCTTAAAGCCTGCCTTTTTGATGCGGTTCGCTATCAACAGCTCGAGGCTACCCGATTGCGATTGGTGCGTATTGCTTTTAAATGCCAGCGATGATTTGCCCTTTTCAGCATATTCCAAAAATGCTTTTAATCCTGCTACGCCTTTTGCGGCCATTCTTGTAATATCCACCTGGTCGGCTCGCAGCGTGGAATATACTTTCATTTCGTAACGGGCCCGGCTTACGGCCACATTGAGCCTGCGCCAGCCACCGTCGCGGTTGAGCGGGCCAAAATTCAGGTACACTTTGCCATCCGCATCGGGGCCATAGCCAACAGAAAATAAGATGACATCCCGCTCATCTCCCTGTACGTTTTCCAGGTTTTTTATAAAGATCGGCTCGGCGCTTTTGTTGGCGAGTATTTCCAGTTGCGGTTGTTTTTTAAACGTATCATCCAGCAGGTCCTGCACCAGTTTTTGTTGCACCGAACTAAAGGTCACCACACCGATGCTTTGATGTTGCAGTTGTGGGTCAGAAAGCCGCCTGGTGATTTCGCTGATGATGGCGCTGGCTTCCGCAACATTCTGTTTGGTTTTGCCGCGGTCGTAATGGCCCTCCACCGGGATGAAAGAGACCTTACTGGCAATGTCATCCGGCGACGGGAAAGTGAATAGTTTATTATCGTAATATTTAGCGTTGCTGAAAGCGATCAGGCTCTCATGCTTGCTGCGGTAATGCCAGGATAAATACCGGGACGGCATAGACAGCGCCAGGCAATCGTCCAGGATACTTTCCAGGTCTTCCTGCTCCGCGTTTTCCTCATCAAAATTATTGGTGGAGAAAAAATTGGTGGGAGGCATTTGCCTCGGATCGCCTACGACGATGAGGTTCTTTCCCCTTGCCATAGCACCCACGGCTTCGCAGGTGGGCATCTGCGAAGCTTCATCAAAAATTACGAGGTCAAATTGAATATGATTTACATCTAAATATTGCGCTGCGGAGATCGGGCTCATCAGCATGCAGGGACACAGCCTTGGCAGCAGGTTGGGAATACTGTCGAACAGCTTGCGGATGCTGATGCCGCGACCACCATTGCGGATGGCCTTTTGCAGGATGGCGGTCTCGCTGCTCTGGGCTGCTTCCTGGCTAAAAGTTGGAATTTTAGATGCCATCCTTGCATACAATTCATCCCGGGTCAGTTGCTCAAACCGATGGCTCATTTCCCTGAGCTTTTTTATTTTATCTACAAACAGGCTGCCGTTGAATGAAGCCAGTACAGGGTTCTGCGAAATGATGGATTCCGCGGCCGAATGGTATAATCCTTTTTGATAACTATTTGTAAGTCCGGCGGTTTCGATCTTTCCTTGTTCATAAGTAGCCACTACATCGGCGAGCCCGGAACTAAGTGTTTTGTTTTTTACACCCATATAACCAGCCCAGTCTTTTAGTTTTTCCAAATGCTGCAGCCATAATTGAGCTGCTCCGATATTCGCTTCCAGCCACGTCGGGTTTTGCTGATCCACAGCGTTGAAGTCGATCTGCAATAAATGCGAAAGAGCGGCTTGTTTGGCAAGAATGCTTTTGTGAGACTTCACAAATTGCTCTAGTTCCTTCTTGTTGGCGATTAGCCAGGCACTACTGCCATCTATAAACGCTGTGGCCAATGCAGAGCGCCATTCTTTGGCTTTTGCAGGGCTTCGGGTAAAGTTGATAGCACGGTGATTAATGGTGATCAATGTATTGCAGAGAATGGATAGTTGGGTCCAGTCGCATTCGCCTTCCTGCCATAAAAAACCAAGCAAGGGTTGCAGCCATTTTTTAGCAGCGTCAATAATGGCTTGCTCTTTTTGATAATGTATAATGGTTTGCAGGTTCTCTGTAACCCGGTCTTTGGGTACTTTCCCTCGGATAGAATAACTGCTTATTTCTTTTACCACCGAACCTTGCCCAAACCATTTTGGGATAAACCACTTTTGCGAAGCCGTATTCCAGTCGGCGAGAAGCCGCTCTGCGGGTGCCTGTAAAACATTGTTGGTAAATTCATTGGACAATTCGGTTCTCAGCCCATTTCTTTTGTTGCCATTTTCTGTTAGCAGCCTAACCCTTTCCATGGTCTGCTCCAGGTTATCGGCCGCAAAAATACCAGCCGGTATATTGGATGCGGTAAGCAGCAGCGAAACGATGGCGCCCAATTCATCAATTTCTTCCTCGCGGTTTGGTATGGTGGTTATTTTTAATGCATCGGAGGCAGCAACTACCGAAGCTTTGAATACCGTTAGCAGGTCCAGCCATTCCTCCAGCTGCTGCCTTGCTTCATTTTTGATAACGGTTGTGTACTGCGACAATGCAATTGCGCTAAGCGGGTGTTTAAATGGGCCACCGCAGAGACTGCCGGTGGCTTGCAGTTCTTCAATAATATCCTGCCACTCAATTAATTTTTCAGGCGTAAGGGTTGCAAATATGGCTGCTGGAAAACGAATACCGGCTTGTGCTTCGGCGTAGTCTACATACCTGTTGAACGCATCATACAGGGAGAAGCCAAAGGCCTGTTTTTTATGGACTGCTTCGGCATATTCATTCAGTTGGCTGCGCAACGTATAGAGCCGGTCCGCTTCTGTTGCAAATACAGCATTGGAGGACTGTTGTGCTACTTCGGTGGTTTGCTTCAACTGTTCTAAAATAGCCGATTTCTTTGATTTGTTCGAATGCAACTCCAGGCAAAATGGCCCGAGTTTTATATCATCCAACCGCTTCTCCACCACGCTGAGGGCTGCCATTTTTTCGGCAACGAATAATACTTTTTTACCCTGGTATAATGCATTCGCAATGATGTTGGTAATGGTTTGTGACTTGCCCGTACCCGGCGGTCCATGCAGTACAAAACTCTTTCCATCAACTGCCGCGCCGATCGCTTCTACCTGCGATGAGTCGGCGCTGATCGGGAAGATCAGTTTCGAAGGATGGAAGGTTTTGTCGAGGTCGGGAGGAGTAGTGGCTGTGTCTGATACCGTATCCCATTCCAACTTGCCGGAAACAAGGCTGGCAACGATTTTATTTTGCCGGAGCTTTTCGGAATTCGTGTGGATATCATGCCACATGATGAATTTATTGAATGAAAAAGTGCCCAGGAAAGCTTGCTCCTCCACATCCCAGCGGCTGTTCGACATCACAGCCTGACGAACCGTATTAAACACAGATCGTACATCCACGCCTTGGTCGTCTCTTGCCAGGTTTTCGAGCCCGCCGATGGTAATTCCAAAATCCTGGCGTAGCATTTCGAGCAACGTGATGTTGATCATCGTTTCCTCGTCGCGGCTCCGGATGATAAATCCCTTTTGGCTGGTCTTGCGTACAATTTCTACCGGCAATAAAAGCAATGGTGCATACCTGGGTTTTTCGCTGACTTCAGATTCGTACCATCGTAGTACGCCCAGTGATATAAACAGTGTGTTAGCGCCATTTTCCTCAAGCGACAGCCGGCTGCTGCGGTACAAGCCTGTCAGGCTGTCGGCCAGCCCGGCTTCGTCGAAATAACTGCGTAGCCGTTTCTGCGTCATCTCCTGTTTGATGAGGTCGGTGATGGGGTTGGTATGATGAATCGCCAGGTACACGCCGGCGCTGCGAAGCGGATTATCCCAATCATTTGGTTTGGGTAATACCTGGAATTCATCGCCTGCAGCAAATGCATCTTCCAGCCTTGCCAGGTCTACGGAAATAAGTTGCACCATGCCTTTGGTGATGCGCATGTTCAACAGGCTGTTGCGCAGGGTAAGGTCCAGCAGCTTGCGTTCCCATAAACGCTGTTTGTTGACTTCAATATGGTCTACCGATATCACTTTTGCAGTTACCGTAATTTGTTGCGGCAGCCCATCATTCCTTTCCAAAAATTCGGGTGCTTCCAGCTCCCAGCCGGTTGCTGTCGCGATCCGCAAGGGCAATGGCCTGATGCCGCTGAACCTGGCCCGCTTTACATCCACAAAAAGAATAAAGTCTTCGGTATTCATCATGTGTGCACCAGCGGCCGCAAGGGCTTCGTCAAAAGCCATATTCTTACCACTGTTCATGCAGGTGCCTTCTACGAGCGCCAGTTCGTGGATGCCTTCGGCCATCCGTTTGGTCAATAATGAAGGGTCGTAACTCACGGCGTCCGGAAACGAATCATTGATCAACCAGGCACCCACAAATGCATGTGCTTTGATGATGACGATAAGTGGATGCAGGCCCACCGCTTCCAGGCAGGCCGCATAGAGCAGCGACATATCGATGCAATTACCCATCCGGCTCGTAAACATATCATCGGCCAACCGGATTCTTTGCCCGGCGGCTTCAAAAGAAACAGGCGGGGCGGTGTAGATAAACTGTTGTTCTGCGATGGCCTGGTAAATAGCGGCCATTTGTTTTTTTACCCGG
>JBDSXW010000082.1:0-7405 GCA_039925965.1 Chitinophagaceae bacterium | reverse complement strand
CTTTCGCGGTTCATTCCTATAAATGCTACCACAGAGGTTACAAGGCTATCCAGCAAATGCTGCATCTTTAAAAACCCCGGGGAGGACATGTCTTTCAGAACAGCCCACTCCTCTTCCATGCCCCGTAAAACCCGCCAGGTGTCCATCGACCAATGATCCCGTGCGGCATGTACGGCTCTTAAAAAAAGATTGAAATCGTATTTAAGGCTACCTTCCCTTGATTCATTAAATAAGATATCGGTAATCTCCGGCCATGGTTTTTGTAATGTTTGTTCGTCTGCATCAATAAAGCCGGGGTAAGTAAAAGTATAATGAGTAAGCGCCTTTAATAATATTTGACCAGTCTGTATATCATTGTCCATCATCAGCTTGTTACCGCCTGCTATAAATTGAATTACGGTGCGATGAAAGCGTGCATTTCCCAAAAGCCGCTCTGTATAGCGGCCCACCCAAAAAAGATTTTCTGCCGTATGGCTGGGCAACACTCCCTTTGCCGGAACCGGCACAGCATCGATGTTCTTTTTCGGCACATTTAAATTAAAAGCAGGCTCCGGCGAAATGATCCAGGTATCCTTGCTGCTACCGCCGGATTGATTGGAAACAATAAAGTTTAAAGCGTCTGATGAGGTTCGGCTTAGTCCACCCGCCATTGCTGTATAACTGTAACCATTGCTTACTAAAAAACCGCGGAAGATGGTTTTCCTGGGTTCAATTTTTCCGTTCACCAGGGAGGGTGTAGAACTCAGCCCAATTTTTTCCTGGCCCACATATAAGAAAGGGTTTTGATTGATCTGTTGTTTTAAAACGCTCAACTGCGATTGAGACATGCTTGCCCCATCTACCGAGGTGCTCCTGTTGTTGCCGCGATAAATGCGTTTGATCACCAGCGATTGGATATTGTCTAAAACATATTTCAGCTCTTTTGGCTGGCCGCACCACCACGAAGCGATCGCAGGCATCAGCAGCCCTGTACCAAAAAAATATTTCGCAATATTCCCGAGAAAAGGCATCATGCCGGGGTTTTCGAGAATGCTGCTGCCTGGTGGATTTGCAATACTCACATTTCCCCGCCGCATCACCTGCAGCAGTCCCGCTACACCCAGTTGAGAATCTTGTTTCAACTCCAATGGATCACAATATTCGTCATCTATGCGGCGAATAATCACATCTACTTTCTCTAAGCCGCCAAGCGTTTTTAGCCACACAAAATTATTTTTTACCATTAGGTCGTTGCCCTGTACAAGTGTATAGCCCAGCTGTGAAGAAAGATAGGAATGTTCAAAATAGGTTTCGTTGCCTGGCCCTGGAGTGAGTATAACAATGCCGGGATTTTGATGTTGGCGTGACCCTAATTCGTTCAACGAATTCCTGAGTGTATCAAACCATGGAGAGATATGCCTTACCGTAATTCCGCTAAACAATTCAGGCAAAACACGGTTCATTACATTCCTGTTCTCCAGCGCATAACCAGAACCCGAAGGTGCCTGCGTGCGGTCGCTGATGATCCATAATTTACCATCAGGGCTGCGGGCAAGATCTGCTGAATAAAGTACAAGGCTATGTTTACCAGGAAATTTGATACCAGCGCATTGCCTTAAAAAACCGGTGTGGTTGTAAATAAGTTCCAGCGGCAGAATACCATTTTTTACCAACCGCTGATCACCATAAATATCTTGCAATAAAAGGTTTAGTAATTCGGCCCTTTGTATTAATGCAGTTTCTGTTTTTTCCCATTCGTCCTTGCTTATCAGCAAGGGTATTGCATCTACATTCCAGTCGCGGTTAATAACAGCGTTACCATTGAAAGTATTATAGGTAACTCCATTTTCCTTCAGCAGCCTTGAAATTTCGTTGTTGCGGTTTTGAATTTCCTCTTGTCCCAATTGGTTGAAAGATTCAAATAGGGAATTCCAATGAGGGCGAAGCGTGCCATCTTTCCCCAGCATCTCATCATAAGAAGATCGATTTCCCAAGTAATCCTGCAGCATAGGAGCGCAATGTATATTTAAACCTTGAATAATTGAATTTCAAGTAACATTTGTGTAGGTAATTGGCCAGGGAATTCGAGTTGAACGAAACACCATTTTGATCATATAACAGATCCCTGCCAGTCGCTTGATTTTACTAAATCTAGTCAACTGCATTGAAAAAACATTTGGCTTTTGAAAAGAAGTTGATACATCTTTGCACCCGGAAAAATGTATTAAAGGGTAGTTTGGCAGTAATTCTTTTTTTATATCGTCAATGGATAAAATTTCTGCAGTATAAGTATTCAAACAACCTCCTATGAATTTAACCAAGCAACAACATTATGGAAAAAACCCAGGTTTTAAAAAGAGTAGTAATTACCGGAATGGGGGCATTAACCCCAATAGGGAATACGGTAAAAGATTATTGGGAAGCATTGATTGCAGGCACGAGTGGCGCAGCACCAATCACAAAGTTTAATGCTGCAAAGTTTAAAACAAGGTTTGCCTGCGAGTTAAAGAATTTTAATGTTTTTGATTTTATTGAAAAAGCTGAGGCAAGAAGATTTGACCCTTATACACAATATGCGCTGGTAGCAGTAGCCGAAGCTGTAAAGCACGCTGGTGTTGACTTTAACAGCCTGAATAAAAACCGCATTGGCGTAATTTGGGGGAGTGGAAACGGTGGCATTCAAACCTTCCAGGAGCAGGTAGCGGAGTTTGCAACGGGCGATGGAACACCCAGGTTCAATCCATTTTTCATTCCAAAAATGATTGTCGATATTGCCTCGGGAATTATCTCCATCAAGTACGGATTAAGGGGCGTAAACTTTACCACTGTATCCGCCTGTGCTACTTCTAATACAGCAATTATTGATTCGTTTAACCATATCCGTTGGGGTAAGGCGGATATGATCATTACCGGTGGTTCCGAGGCAGCTGTTAATGAAACAGCAGTGGGCGGATTCAATGCCTCAAGAGCCTTGTCAACCCGCAACGATGATCCGTTAACGGCTTCGCGGCCTTTTGATATTAGCAGGGATGGTTTTGTGATGGGGGAAGGTGCGGGCGCACTGGTGCTGGAAAGCTATGAGCATGCCATGAGCAGAAACGCGACAATACTTGCAGAAATAGTGGGAGGCGGAATGACGGCCGATGCATATCATTTAACAGGCACTCATCCCGAAGGGGAAGGTGCTTACCTCGGTATGCTCGAAGCGATGAATGAAGCAGGTATACAAGCCGCCGATATCGATTACCTGAATGTACATGCTACGTCAACACCCATGGGCGACAGCAGTGAATTAAAAGCAGTTGCAAGGATTTTTGATACAAATACATCATTGAATATAAGTGCAACAAAATCTATGACGGGGCATTTATTGGGTGCTGCTGGTGCCATCGAAGCAATCGCCTGTATCAATGCGATCAGGGAAGGGATTATTCCACCAACCATTAATACCCGTGAGGTGGAGCCGGAATATGCGGGAAAATTCAATCTTACACTTGGCAAAGCGGAGCATAAAACGGTACGGTATGCAATGAGCAACACCTTTGGTTTTGGCGGCCATATTGCTACCAGTCTTTTTAAAAAGTTTGAATAGCTAATAAAAAACCTCACAGGTTTTTAGAACCTGTGAGGTTTAAACATACCTCTACACCGTAAACTTCACCATTACCTCATGGGTTAATCCGTCGTCCTCCATTTCAATATTGCTGCCCGTATGTTCTACACCATCTAATATTATTTTTACCGCTTCTGCCATACCGCCTTTTGCCTGTTGATATTCAATAATGAATAAACTTGTTTTATAATGGTACCTGATTTTTACAGAAGCCCATTCCGTAGGTATGCAAGGTTCAAAATTTAATGTTGATCCCTGCTTTTTTAAACCAATAAATGAATCGATGATCAATTGATACATCCACCCGGCGGAACCTGTGTACCAGGTCCAGCCACCACGGCCTTTGTTCAAAGCTTCGCCGTAAACATCCGCTGCCACAACATAGGGTTCTACCTTATACTCACTGATTAGTTCGGGGTTTTTGCCATGGTTAATGGGATTAATCAATTGCATCAGTTCCCATGTTTTTTCCTTATCGCCCATAGCGGCAAAAGCCATTACCAGCCATACCGCGGCATGTGTATATTGCCCGCCATTTTCTCTCACCCCGGGAACATAACCCTTGATATAGCCGGGGTTAAGATCAGATTTGTCGAAGGGCGGATCAAATAACTGTATAATCTTACTTTCCTTTCGTACCAGGTATTTGTGGGCCGAAGCCATGGCAACTTTTGTTCGTTCTGGCGAGCCGGAGCGGGATAATACCGACCAGCTTTGCGCAATTGAATCGATTTTGCACTCCACATTCTGCGCCGAGCCAAGCGGCGTACCATCATCAAAATATGCACGGCGGTACCATTCTCCATCCCATGCATTTTTTTCAATATTTGCCTGTAAAACCTCTGCTTGTTCTTTGCATTTTATGGAGAAATCTTTATCCATTTGCAGGTCGGCTATTTTTACGAAATCTTTTAAAACTTCATACAGGAAGAACGCCAGCCATACGCTTTCGCCCTTTCCATGTTGGCCAACCCTGTCGAGGCCGTCGTTCCAATCGCCCGAGCCAATCAGTGGCAAGCCAAATTCACCGAATCTTAAGCCGTGATTAATTGCTGCTTTACAATGATCGTAAAGGCTTACCATTTCGTTCGATTGCACAGGAAGATCGTAAAATGATTCTTCGCCTAAATTGAGGAGCCGGCCTTCGATGAAATGCACGCTTTCATTTAAGATCGATTGTTCACCGGTAGCAATAATATACCTGGCGGTTACAAAAGGCAGCCATAGATAATCATCAGAGCAGGTGGTACGCACACCTCTTCCCATTGGCGGGTGCCACCAGTGCTGAACATCGCCTTCTTTAAATTGCCTGGAGGCGCAAAGCAGTATTTGATCCCTTACCATTTGCGGCCGTACATGCATCAGCGAAAGTGTGTCCTGCAGTTGATCTCTAAAACCAAAAGCACCACCAGACTGGTAAAATCCGCTTCTTGCCCAAATACGGCATGCAATGGTTTGGTAAGTTAGCCAGCCATTGGCAAGCATATTCACTGCCTCGTCTGGAGTTTCAATTTGTACCTGGTTGAGTGTTGTACTCCAAAATTCTTTTACTCTTTTAAAAGCCGCACCTGATGCTGCACTTCCTGCAAATGTTTGAATGGTATTGAGGGCTTCCTGCAGGTTGCTGCCTGCGCCAAGGCGAAATGCCACTTCCCGTTCTTCATCTTCGTTTAAATCGAATACTACCTGCAAAGCCGCACACGGATCGAGTGTAGCGCCAATGCGGCCAGATAACCTTGTTTTGTTCATCGCCTCCGGGTTGCTCATAGTTCCATTTCTCCCAATAAACTCTGCCCGGTCGGCGGTATACGATTTATTTACATCATCCACATCAAAGAAAGCCACCCGCTCTGTAAACTCTGTATTGTAGGCGTTAGTAGCTATAATTGCGCCACTGGGCTGATCCATATCGGTGATAATGTGCATCTGTGTTTTTGCCCGCAAATCGCCCAACACCCATTCTACATAACCAGTAGCGGATATCCGCCGTGACCGGCTTGAAATATTGCGCAATTTCAACACAATAAATTTCACGGGTGCCACTGTATCGGTGAACACACACATTTCGGAGACGATGCCATCTTCACTATGTTCGTAAATGCTGTAACCAAATCCGTGTCGGGTGATATACGGCGATTTACCACGCGAAGGAAAAGGAGCTGGTGACCAGAAACGGCCGCTTTCCTCATCTCTTAAATAAAAAGCTTCTCCTTTCAGGTCGTTGATAGGGTCATTGTTCCATGGAGTTAGCCTGAATTCATGTGCATTTTCCGCCCATGTATAGGATTGCCCTGTTTCTGAAATTATGCTACCAAAACGAGGATTGGCAAGTACATTGCTCCATGGTGCAGGTGTCGACTTGCCGGGCATTGTGGTAATCACATATTCTTTACCATCTTTCGAAAAACCGCCATAGCCATTAAAAAACACAAGATCATTTCGGGGAACTACTTCTGTATCAACAGATGAATGAAACTTGGTTGGAGTGAATACAGGGATGGTATGTTTTAATTTTGTTCTGCGGTTGAGCTGTTCTTCAAGCGAACCCATTTTATCGGAGAGTACAATATGTGCAACCGTTTGAAATAGTATGCGGTCTTCAATAGAAATCTGGTCTGCTGCACGGATAAAAATACCTCCCGGCTTATCTTTCACATCAGCAGCCATCGACGGTGTAATAAGCGCCATCACCTGGTTTTGCAGATCCTGCCGGTAACCTCCGCGATCTTCATTCCATATTACCAAATCTACCATCACGCCTTTGGTGCGCCAGTAGGAATGGGCCTGTATCATTTGCTTAACGAGGTTTATATTGGAAGCCTCTTCTATCAGCAAAAGAACAATCGGCAGGTCGCCGGAAATGGAATATCCCCAAAGGCCCGACTGGCCACGACGGTTTTTAATAATTACACCCTGGTCTGCCCGCAGCGATGCATTGGTAAAAATCACAGAAGCGGTGAGCCGGGCATATAATTGTGCATCGGCTTCGCTTGCATTGATTTGACGCAGTATCAACAGGCTATGTGTCCACGCAAGCTCCAATACTCTTTTGGTAAGTTGGCGATCCTGGTATTTTTCTACGAGTACGGTACATGCTTCCTTTGTGTCGGCGATACCATTGATCATATCTATGGTGACTGTTGCACCCGCTTCGATGATGATGCGGTAGCGGATAGATACAATCGGATCAAGCACAGAGCCTTCTGTATTGGACAATTTGGCTCCCTGCATCATTGCGGCAGGGTGATGAATCGTATTTCCTCTTCCTATAAAAATGGCCCTGCTTGTTTCATAAGAAATGTCTTTGATCTCGGCATCGTGCACTTTCATCAGGTGAAACATAAATGGATTGTGCTCATCAACCGAGCGAGGGCGCCTGGTACACATAATGGCATGCCGTTGACGGTTGATCTCCGTTTGCACAAAAAGATTGCTAAACGCAGGGTGCATTTCATCTGCAAGTGCCGTTGTAAGCACAACTTCGCAGTAGCTGGTGATTTCAATGGTTCTTTTTTTACGGCTGCGGTTGGTGATGTGCACTCTTCTCAATTCAATATCATCTTCGGGCGAAACAACGATCTCTGTATGGGTATCAAGTGAAAAGTCCCTGCGGCGGAACTCGGCACGGCCTTGTGTAAAAACTGCTTCATAATTTTCACCGGTTTGTAATGTCGGCTGAAAGGATGTTGACCAGAAAGCATTATTATCCACATCACGGATATAACAGAAATTACCCCAATCATCGCAGGTGCTGTCTTCCCGCCAGCGGGTAACCGCTATATTTTTCCATCGGCTGTAACCGCCGCCGGCATT
>JBDSXW010000081.1:0-55183 GCA_039925965.1 Chitinophagaceae bacterium | reverse complement strand
CAGCAACGATTTCATACAAATAGATTTGCTTTGATAAATATTTTCACCGGAAAAATACTTATCAAATTTGAGACCGCGACCATCCCTGATCAATTTATTAACTCGTGCCTGGTTCCCCGGGGGGAACAATTACCTGGTACCAGGCCCGGAAAAAGCATATCTATTGCTCGAATACAACATTCGGCGCTGCATTAATGCCGCTATACAGGGTGTGCATTACCGGCGTCTCAAGCCAGGAAATACCGGGAGCAATTTCTTTATGTTCTATTAGGTCGAAAAGCAGCTGGGTCGCCGCTTTTCCCATACGATAACCTGAAGTAAGCACATAGGGCATCTCAAATGCAAGCGTGCCAGGAATAAATCCATCACTCAGAGAGATGATGGCCATTTCATCAGGCACGCGGATGCCCAGTTGCAGTATCGATTTAGAGACCCCGAGCAGGCGGTCGTCGCCCATTGCCACACATGCATCCGGCCTGTCTTGCCTTGCAAATAATTCCTTTGATTTCATAGCCGCTTCGCCCACGCTATCGGCAAATACGATATCATAGTCTCCAACGCCATAGCCATGCATATTCATCGCATTTTTAAAAGCTGCCAGTCTTTCGCCGGAGTAGGAAATAGATAGCTTTTCGTCGCCAAAAAAACCTACAAAACGATCGGGCTTTTTGCCATTTGACATCAGGTATTCCACGGCATTGTTTACCGCTGCATCATTCTGAAAGCTGATATTGTGGGTATTCGGCTGGCTGGCAATTTTATCGTAAAAAAGTAAGGGTATTTCATTGTCGGTAAGACACCGAAAGTGATTCAGATTTTGGGTTTCCCGTGACAAGGACGCCAACACCCCGTCTACCCCATAGCGAGCCAGTATCCGGGCATTCTCCGCCTCCGTTTCCAGGCGGTCATTTGAATGAAGGGTCAGTAGGCGATAGCCATATTGGTGGGTCATTTCTTCAGCTGCCTGTATCACGGAAGGAAAAAAGAAATAACACATTTCCGGCACAATAAGACCGATGGTAAATGTTTTCCCGCTGCGTAAATTAGAGGCGTACTGGTTTGGCATATAACCCAGGTCCGAAGCTACCGCCTGGATCTTTTCCTTGAGTGGTTTGCCGATATCAGGATGGTCTTTCAACGCACGGGATACGGTAGACGGATTAATGCCCAATGCATTGGCGATATCACGTATGGTTGTTCTGGACAAGGCTTGATCGTTTTTTAGTTAGGTGTTGGCGATGTTGGGATGTAAGCGTTCACGAGTTCACGTGTTCAGGAGTTGGTTCCAATCCTGAAAATCCCCCTATCCTGAAAATCCAGCTCGAGACAATTCTTTACAAGTTCACCCGTTAAAAAGTTCGCAGATTTGATTTAACCCGGATACCGGCAACCGGCCACGTGCCACTATCTCTTCATCTTTAATTTGCCAATAATAAAATCGCCTACTTTTTTACCGTACTCTGTGCTAATAACACAGCTGTAATGAAAGTGAATACCGCCATAGAACCGGGCCCAGTTGTTTTCAAGAGCTGCTTGCCTGAACGACGCGAAAGAGCGGTTCTTAATCCCAAATTCAAGTTCGCTGGTATCGGTATATGCGAAATTGTCGCCATACACTTGTGTGAGCGCTTCGGCGGCACTGCTACTAACGGTGCTATGGCCGCAGGTATATTCAGGGAAAGGAGGCGTTTGAATATAGGGCTTCCAGTTGGGGTCAATATATTTATTGATCACTGTTTCCGGCCGCACCGTATTGCTGCGGTATTTCTCTTCCCAGCACTCGATAAACGCATCGAAAACGCAGATCGAGGTTAGGGCATATGCATAGACTGTTTTGGCGAAATCAGCCTTGCTTTTCTGCGAAGCAATTCCCACGATATTCATCCAGTGGCCTACCGGCGAAAACTTTTTGGTAATGAACTGTACATGCCCGCTCACATTCAGGCGGTTGCCCAGGTCATCCCAAAATACGGCGATATGTGCCTGTTCGGGCGTAATGCTGTCAATGGCATTTTTAATCGATAACACCTGTTTGTAATAGGGGCTATTCTTATCGGTCATATTAAAAGCGATCGGCGGCGGCGGTGGAAACTGGTTGGCACTGTCAATACCGATTGTTCTTATTTCTGCCCAATGGGGCTCCACTGCCTGCCCGTACATGGGTGGCGTGGGTATCCACCGGCCGGGCACATCCTGCACCGTATACTTGGTAGCACTGCGGGTCTCTGCATAGTGGTCTTTTTTACTCCAGGCCAAAACTGTTTTGGCAACGGTATCAGCAAACGCCACCGTATTCTGGAACATATCGTCCGGCATTCCATTGGTGGTTGCCTGTTTTTTCAGGCTATCCACATAGTCCTGCATGCTTCCCTCGGGAAATGTAACGGCTTCGCCTACTTTACAAAAAGATAGAAGCGCCGCAAATTCAAAATCGACAGGGGTAGCCGCCGGTTTTGCTTTATTGACGAACCCATTAATCTGGCCACTTAGGGAACTGTATTGTTTAGGATACCCGGCAGCGATACATTCATAGGCTGCAATATTGGCGTAGGCATAATTACGACTCGCAATTACCGGTGGAAAATTATTATCCATCACCACATTATTCAGTTCTTTAACCGTCTTATTGTAGCTAAATGGGTCTGCGAAATAGGTGGGTTTTACGGGGCCGTTTTTACAGGCAAATAATAACACCACACATAAAGCAAGAGCAACAATATTTTTCATAAATGGCCTGATTTTCTGAAATCGATAGGCAATAGTATAACATTTTTGGGGAACGAAAACTGATGGCGATGGTCATGCTACATTTCAAAAGGCTTTGCGAATTTGCTGCAGGCTTTCGATCATTACATCTTGAAAAGGCTACAACCACAGGTTAGAAAATGAGCGCTTCAAAAAATAGAACCCTTATCTGTAATAGAAATATTGGCTTAAAAAAAAGCTTGTCAAGAGATCTACCAGTTAAGATGGTTGTTTCAGGAAGGCTTTAAAGTAGCAACCATCTTGCTGGGTTTCTTTGCTAAGTTTGAAAGCCAATTATTGAATGATATGAAACTGACTGATAATGTAGTTATTAGCGTTTTTACGAATTCTTATTTAAATTGCGATTAATAGGGATTGCAATAGTGCAAACATCACCGGGCCCTAATTTAAACGCTCTCCAGCTTCTTCGCCCTAGCTTTTTAACTCAATGAAAATGAATCAGGAATTAATACTTCGCATCATCCTGGAAACGCCTCCACCAGGTATTGATTTTGGCTTACAAAAAGGGAGCGGGAATATTTATGAAACGATTCAGACGCAACGGTCAAAGGCCAAAGATTTACAATTTGATGTAGCAGTACAACTGAAGGCCACTGCCGTAAAATCGGAGGCACCCAATTTTGTTGGTTCTTTCGTGCAGGGTACAAATCCTGATAAATTTATTTACCTGGATATTGGTACTTATGCGGGCCAAAAAGATTCAATTTGGGGGCGTCGTCTTAAAATTCCTTTAAAAGGAATCACCTGGGAGATGATTGATCAGGTGCAAACTGTATCAAATCTCATCATTCAAACAGCTGTGCCAGGAACCGGAAAGGATGGCGGACCAAATTGTGCTACTGTCAAACCATTTCTTGGTTGGAACGTAAAAAAACAACTTGAATAGTAAAGTCTGCGTTCCACTTACTGGCATAGGCCTGCCACCCGTTTCACCCTGCCAAGCAGCAAAACATCGTCGTTCCATTCCTTCATTTGCCATTCGTAAGCAGCCTGTGTTTTGGTGATCCTGAGCGTATGCGGCGACCCTTTTTTAATTGTTGCTGTTTTCAGATCGATGGTCACCTGATGAATCGCATTTTCCATAAGGTTGCGATCACTCTGGTTAATTCTATAATCAAAAACTGCCTCGGTTGGCGATTGGAGAAAGGCTGCTAAGATCGTCCATTGTTTTTGGTAGGCAGTGATATGGGGCAATGCCCTGGACCAGTTTTCGGGCGGTTGGGGTTGATTGTCTACCCGGTGCTGCAAGTCTTCGCGGCAGGCTTCTAATACTTTGAGGGCAAGTGGTGTGTGCTGCTTCTGTGTGATTAATTCAGTTACCAGAACGTTGTTGATATAATTTCTGGCCTTACTCCCTGTAATGATTGCCGCCATGTCGTTTACCCATTCCGCCTCCTGCGGTATGTTTTTTTCCAGTTCCAGTAAATCCTGCCATGTCTTGCTTTTTATGATCGCTTCCGGCTTTTTGCCGCCATCCGTCAGTGCAAGTAACAGGCCCGGCAATACCTTCATTTGCTGCGCCGCCCACTTTAAAAATATGAATTTTTTTGACAATACATTCAATAACGACAAATAGTGAACAACCACTCCTTTTTCCGGGCAGGCAGCCACTACTTTTTCAATTGTTTTGGGGAAAGCGGTCGGGAAAGAATCAGCCAGCCGGGAAAGATTGGACGTGTCTATTTTTGTGAAATGGCTTTGTAATAAGTGGTCGCCGGCACCAGAAAAATACTGCTCGTCATTCCTGTTGACCAGCCAATCTACGATCACCGAATAGTCAGCTTTTTCGCCAGACCGGCCACCGCCATCGAGATTGCTCAACAAAACGGTTTCTGCGGCATTGATCTCAAAATCGTTCAACGTTTGCTGCCTGTTATAATACCCCAACCATTCCAATTTATTGGCCACATCCTGCTGCAACAGCATAGCCGCATGGTCTTTTTGTGGCCAGAGCATCACCGCGCCATAATGGTACCAGTGCATCAGGTCGGGACCATAGTTACCCATATAACCTTCTACTTCTTTCACTATCGGTTCATCCTCATCCAACTTGAAAGAAGTGATCAGGTCTTCTTCTTCAAATTTTATATTCCGCAAAGGTGGAACGCCTTCCTCCAGCCAATGTTCTATGTCCAGGGACTCATCGATGACTTCCTGCATCACGGCATCTTCGTCCACATCGTCTCCGTAGTAGCCGCCACCCGGCTCGGGTATCCCCGTGATGTATGAAGTGACGAGGCACATTTTTGCATAATAGCCTGCTGCCTCCGCTGCGTGTAGCAAGACTTCTGCCTTACTGCGATCGTTGAGTTTTAGCCCCTCCATGGAAAAATTCTCAGGTGTATATTGATGTCCCAGCAAAATTATGGTCGGAGTATCGGTGGCGTTATTTTCCGCCTGCTGAAGCAGCGTCACCACTTTGCTGATATAGCCCGAAAGCGGTTCCAGCTTTATATTTTTACCGGCTTTTTGCTGCACAAGATTATAGACCAGGCAAACCCGATACCCCGAAAGCAGCGGCTTTATTTCGTGTTCACAATCCGCATAAAAAGCAACATAAGGCATTTTAAAATCGGCGGCGGCTTCTGCAAAATTTACACAAGTTTCTTTGCCGTCGAACCTTACCAGCAGGTCGCCCCCGGTATGGTTGCCGGGCAGACCGATAATCAGTGTGCCGAACATGCCCTTTTCCTTTTCAGAATCCTGATGCGACAAGAAAAAATCGCCCTTTTCATATATCAGCATTTTATACAGGTTGGCCGAAATGTTATAATCTTCAATGCCAAGATCGGGCTTTATTTTCGCAAGCAATTTTTTCAAAAATCCGGGCCATTCGCGGCTGTTAAACTTTAGCTCGCTGGCATCTATTTCCCAGGCACTGCGCACATGGGTATCCACAACGGTTTTATCCCCTTTGCCAAACGGTGCCTTCTTCGCCATTTTTATCAGTTCCCCGGCTTGCGTCACATTTACCGGATAAGATATTTCACCAACGCCCTTTACTTCCAGACCCGGGAATTGGAAAGCTGCTGTATGGCTACTTACGAAAGAACCGCTGCCTTTCACTTCGAGCAGGCAGTTCAGCATATTTTCTTTGAAAGTGGACATGATTAATGATTGAACTATGAATTTCTTTGTGGTAACTGTGATGAGAACTTAACTGCTCACTAATTATTTATTGCGTTCGAAAATAGGCAAAACCTACTCAACGATTACTATGTTAGGTTTCCGTGCAGGGTTCATTTTGTGTCAATTTCCATATTCAACAGGTTTGTAAAATTCGCATTCATTTCGCAAAACAAAAGAGGCCCTCAAAACAACAAGATAACACCTGTCTACCTTATTCTGAAAACGTGCTGGTATATTATTCACCTGCTATGGGGAAATATTTTCCTTACCATTTTCGCGAAAATGCTTGCGGGTAATTTATACACGACTGGGATGCGGTATCTACAGACACGGCATAATACTTGGAAACAATCAGAAGACAACAACAATAGCCCGGCCAATAAAGAGCCGGAATTTTTCATTATTTCTAAAAGCAACAATCATGACAACCACAGAAATAGCAAACCGACTTGCCGAAATGAGCAGGACCGGCCAGTTTGAAGCAGCTCAAAAAGAGCTCTATGCCACGGACGCCATTAGTATAGAACCAGTAGCATCGGAAATGTTTGAAAAAGAGACAAAGGGCCTCGAAAAAATCAATGAAAAAATAAGGAAGTTTCATGATTCGGTAGAGACTATGCATAGTATAGAAGTATCGGAACCACTGGTGGCTGGTAATTCCTTTACGCTGAAGATGGCCCTCGATGTTACCATGCACGGTAAACGCATGGACATGCAGGAACTATGCCTTTATAAAGTAAAAGACGGAAAAGTCATTTCGGAAGAATTCTTTATTTGATAATTTGAAAAGTTGTCCCACTGGCGCAGGCCTTCTGGCCTGTGATGGCGAGTTACTTAATTCAGAATTTAAAGAATGGTACACAATACTTAACAATTATAAACACTTTATATTTCCCTTCCGGTGGTAGGCCGGGTTGTTACTGATCACAGCAGGAGATCGGGAAAGAAAAGTAACGTGTAAACACCGCACAGTGTCTGACGCCTGGGTTGAAGCCCCTACGTAAAATCGATTACGAAAATAGTGCAGGCAATGCCTGCACCGTTTTCCTAATGTATAGTGAATGTCATTGTTTGACTACAACCGTTTTCATATCCGGGCCATAGCCTTTTATAGTAACGCTTTTCCAGTGTTTAGGCAATGAAGAACTGACTTGTTTGATTCCATCATCGGAAATATCGAGCCCGCCAAAACCCATGATCATAGCTTGCAGCATGCCGCCGGCACCAGTAGCGAAATAAGGATTCTGGCAAGTGGCGCACTCCGCAATTACGCCAAAAGGCGCACGCAGGTTGGGTGTGTAACTTTTCTTGAATTGCTCAAAGGCTTTATCGCCTTTGCCCAGGCGGCTGTATTGCAGGGCAATGACTGCGCGTGTCATGGCCGGACCATTTACATCATACCGGCCTTCGTAAAAAGCCAGGTCTTTTTCTATTTGCTTCGGATCTTTAATCAGTTTCAAAGGATAAGCCAATAAGGCGACATCGGCTTGCTTAATGGTTTCGCCGTTATAAGCGTCATGTTCTTTGGTTACACCTTCAGAATTTTGAGAAAATGGAATATTAGCAGCTACCAGGTTCCAATCCGCATTCTGAGCAAGGCCCAGCACTGTCGCAGCTTTGTTGGCATTCAGCAGGTTTACTTTAGCAGCGCCATTGGTAAATGCATTGTTATCCACGTTTTCCGCCCACTCATCGGCCGCTACCACATTTTTAATATCGTAATGTCCGGGGCTATTCCTTTCTACCCTGCTCGCCCAGAATTCAGCGGTAGCTTTCAACAATGGCCAGCCTTTTTCTTTTAGCCAGGCGGTGTCTTTGGTCACGCAAAAATAGTTCCAGGCTGCTACGCCAATGTCGGCTGTAATATGATGTTCGAAGGGACCGGTAAGCGCCCACACCGGCGTTTCTTCTACACCCGTGCCCGCACTCTCCCAGGGAAACATGGCGCCTTTGTATCCGTGAGCGTATGCATTCCTGCGGGCCGCTTCGAGGCGGTCAAAACGGTAGTCGATCATACTTCTTGCCATCCCGGGTTTCATCACCAGCAGCGCAGGAAACATCCACAATTCGGTATCCCAGAATACATGGCCATTATAACCCAATCCACTCAGGCCCATCGGGCTGGGGCTATTGGTATTGCCTTCGCGTACAAATGAGTATAAATGATACAGCATACTCCTCACTTCCAACTGTGTTTCATCGTCACCATCAATGATAATATCGCTTTGCCAAAGGTCTTCCCAGGCTTTGGTATGAAATTGTTTTAACCGGTTGGCACCTTCGAGCACCGCAAAAATAGTCAGGCGCTCCGCTTCATTCAGCGGATCATCATGCTGGGCAGAGGTAATGGATGAGCCAGTCACCCAGAACGTATACGGTATACCGGCTTCGAGGTTTTTATTAAACTTCATCAGGTGCATATTGTTATCCCACATTTCATGGATGATGCGGGGTTCGCTACCATGGGGTTCGCTAAACATAAAGCTGTTGCTGGCGCACATGGTGAGCTTGCCAGTGGGGCTTTTGGCCTGTGAAGTTAGCAGGCTTAGGGTTACATGCGGCCTGTCGATCTCATTATAATAATTCTGCACATCTTTCAGTGCGTCCGGCGCTTCCATCACGCTGGCTGCCTGCATGGTGGTGTTTTGCTTTGGCGTAACGGTTACTTCCATTAACACACTGAATGGCAATTGGCGCAGGGCATAATAGGTATAACTGACATCGGCTCTATTACCAAGGGTAAAAGTACCGGAAAAAGCTGCCCTTTTCATATCCAGGCTTTGCTTAAAATTGGTTACCGTTTTAGCATCTACATCCATGCCGCCGATATTCAGTCGCATATTGAGCAGGTTAAAACTCCGCAGAAAATTACTGACCCTGCCACGACCGTACTGGTCGTAAGCCCCCGCCAACACTACATCCTGCACTTTTAATGGCTGCGAACTGCTTACGATACCTATCTGCCCATTGGCCACCGTAATACCGGAATAATTGGAGGGATCAATTTTGTCGGCATTGATCTGCCAGGTGTTTTTTTGAGCGTGACTGGCAAAGCAGATAGCCGCCATCGTCAACAAAAGCAATTGTTTTTTCATATAGTTGTTTTATTGTAACCCTGGCTGAAACCCAGGATTGGTAAATATCCGTTTAGGCGAAATTCATCTACATGACATAGGTTATCACCCACACAATTAACCTGGTCAATAATATTCCACCTTGCCGCCGCCGATTAGCTTAAGTATTTGCAAAGGCTTGTTATTTCTTGCAATAATGACCGCCTTCGATTTAGCTCCTGTTTTGATTTCCTTGATATCGCGTACTTCTCCAAACCAGTTATTCTTATCCATAAACGGATTCATCAGCACGGCTTCCGGATAGCGGAATACACAGAGATCCAGGCCATCGCAGCGCCCCTCGTAAGGCGACACGCCATAAAAGCCGCCACCTGCAAGCAAGCCGGTGTAATCTGTCATATTATACCAGGCAAACAAAGGCGCAGCCTGCATCAGCACCGGCAATTTGCCGACAGTATACCCGCCTTTACGATCTCCTAACAACAACATCGACGCCATGGTATTGGCTTCAAAAATGGTAGCACCTGTCAGCTTATCGCCGAAGATTTCTTCAGTCGTTTTACCTGCCATTTTCTGGTAGCTTAAAAACTCTTTTTTAAGGTAGGGCAGATGTTTTTCCAATGTTTCCTTACCCAGAAACGGGTAGTAGTTATCGCCGTGAAAAACGCTGAGTATCTGGTCGGGATTCTGGTTGTTGTCGATGTCTTTCAGGTACATTCTCAACGGGTGCGCTGCCGACGCGGTGATCTTACTGTTAAGGCCATAATTACCCATTAAAATATCAGGGATGCTATCATGGTTTACATCAGTAACATAAATACTTTGCCACCAGCCGGTAAGGCCTGCAAAGGGTTTATTAAAAGTTTCATCCTTAACCAGCTTTCCTTTATGGTTGATGAAAAATGTGGGCGCCATCCATTCGCCTGCTACCACCAGGTCTTGAAAGCCATCTCCATTTACATCTACCCATTGGGCATCGCTGATCATGCCAGCTTTTTCCAATCCAGGCGCCAACGTTTTTGTGACTACGGTAAAATTTCCATGCCCATCATTTTGCAAAAGAAATGAAGTCGGAATCTCGCCATAGACCAAACTGTTGGCCCGGCCGCCTACAAACAAATCTATATCGCCATCACGGTCAAAGTCGCAGGGGCGAACACAACTTTTATTTTCATACAATGCAGGCAGGCCATGGCTTTTGGTGAAATTACCCTGACCGTCGTTTAAGTACAAACGGTCCGTAAGCTGTATCGCTTCGCCATAGAATTCGTTGCCGCCGCTGGCTACATACAGGTCCAGGTCGTTGTCGCCATCCGCGTCAAAAAATACGGCATCCACATCTTCATCGGTGCTATCGGCAGCAATTGCCGGCTGGCTACGCATGATAAATTTTCCATCTTTTTGCTGCAGGAACAGGGCACCGGGTTGTTCTTTGGCGCCGCATGCATAAAAATCCCCAAGGCTATCGCCATTAATGTCGCCTACCGCCACCTTAGGGCCAAACGTACTTAGCTCGTGGGGAATAAAAGGGTTCCTTGCAAAGTCGTTATAGCTCAGGTTTTCCTGATGCTTCCACGCGGTGGCACTTTGTGGCACATTCGGGTATTCGAAATATCCATGTATCAGCCCCGACATTTCCAACCATGTTCCCGCTGCGGGCCTGGTAAAGGTTTCCTGGCCTACGTATAATTTTTGATTTAAAGCAATGCCCTTTTTTACATCCCGCTTACCATCCGGCCATACGATTACCAGGCTGTCGATGGCTTTGTTTTTACCCAGCCCAAAATGCAGCATCGGTTCACTAGAACTCATAAAACCATGACAGGGCTGTAGCAACTGGTAAAACGTTTTACCGCCGGCAAATAGCACCGCCCGGGCACCGATGCCTTTTGTATTGGCACCCGTTCCCTTGAAAAAAATATTGAGCCAATTTGAAGCGGAATCATGTATCGTATTATTCTGGTAAATGCCCGCCGCTTCGTTCATGTTATTGGTGACCAGGTCCAGGTCGCCGTCACCGTCCAGGTCAGCGTAGACTGCGCCATTGCTAAGATTGGGCGTTTCAAATCCCCAGGCGATGCTCTTATCTTCAAACTTTAGACTATCGCTCCCTTTTAATAAATAGTTATGCCATTTACCATCCGGCATTTTGCTCAGGAGCTCCTTGTCATTTTTTTTACCTTCCATCGTCGCTTTGAGTGTTGCTTCACTTAAGTATTTAATATAATCGAGGTCGTTAAGCCGGTGCTTGATGCCATTGGTTACAAAAAGATCGTTGTTGCCGTCATCATCAAAATCATTAGCCAATACACTCCAGCTCCAGTCGGTTGCGGCGGCACCCGCGTATAAACCCATATCGGTAAAGCGCCTGCCATTAGCCGTATTGATCTGCAGGCAATTCTTGCTATACTGATGGTGATAGCCCATACTATGCAATTGTTCATATACATCAAAATCTTCATCCCCAAGTGTTGTCTTAATGGCTTTTTCATCCTGCGGCAGCATGTCAAGTGTTACGATATCCATCCAGCCATCGTGGTTGAGGTCGGCGGCATCATTACCCATGCTGAAATTACTTTCGTGGCCAAAGGCTGTCCGGTTCATTTCGGTAAAAGTACCGGCGGCACTGCCGAGGTAGTAATAATCATTTTCATGAAAATCGTTACCGACATAAATATCTTCCCAGCCATCGTTGTTAAAATCGCTGACAGCCACGCCCAGTCCATATCCCAGCGCACTGCTGATCAAACCGCTGCCTTTGGTAACATTGGTAAAGCCGCCCTTCCGTACACCTGTGGCAGAGAAAACTACAGGGCCATCATTCCGGAATAACTTGTTGCCACTGATATCGCTGTAGACGCTGCGCAGGGACGTATCGCCATAGGTCTCAGTTCGGTGAATACTGTGTTGCAACAGGAACATATCGAGGTCGCCATCTTTATCATAATCAAAAAATACTGCCTGTGTGCTGTAGCCGGCAATATCCAAACCATACTCCTTCGCACTATCGGTAAAGGTGCCGTTGTGGTTGTTAATCAGCAACTGATTTTTTGACCCGGTAAAATAAGTATGACTGCCTTTATTGTTGCCGCTGGTAGGGGTATGGTTGGCCACCATGCACACATAGATATCCAGCCAGCCATCACCATTTACATCGGCCATCGTAACACCGGTAGTCCACCCCTTCAGGCCTTTTACACCGGCCTTTTGTGTAATATCTTCAAATTTAAAGCCTCCCTTGTTCAGGTATAGCTTATTCCCATCCTGGTTACTGGCAAAATAGATATCGGGCAGCGAGTCGTTGTTTATATCGCCGGTAGCCACTCCGGCGCCGTTATAGTAGTACAGGTAGTCGAGAATATTGAGGGTGTCGGTGTCTTCGTTATGGTTAACAAAATCCACCCCCGTTTCGGCCGCGGGCAATAAACGGAATAATGGTTTTTCAGCCACCTTTTTTTCACTGCACGACACCAGGAGAAAGATATTCAGTAAGCAAGCAATGAACGATAACCGGGGCATTAAAAACATTTTAGATCGAAGTAAAATTAAGTTGCTAAAAATAACCCCTTGTGCCCAATAGTTTCGTTATGAGCGGAATATTATTTGCTACCTTGCAAACCCTTAACAGACTTGCGTTTTATGAAAAAATGGTTACTGGTTTTACTCGTCATTATCCTGGGTGTTGTCATCGCTTCCTTTGCATTTATTCCATCGGTCATCAAGTTGTCCAGGATTGAAAAAGTAGCCGCCAATTCCGAAGAAGTATACCGGTATTTTACAGATGCCCAATTGCGGCAAAAATGGCTTGCTAGTTCCAATGCAGCTCCTGCCGCGGCCAGCATAACACCGGCCTGCCAGGCTTTTGTTTTTAAAGGAGATAGCTTCTATGTAACCGCAGTACATGTACCTTCTGTTACCGTGATGATTGGCAATGAAAAGGAAAAAACAAGTAGCAAGGTGCTGATGATACCGGCAGGCAACGATTCTACCATCATTATCTGGGAGGCAGAAATCAATGCTGGGTCCAACCCCGTAGGCCGGATCGCCAATTATGTAAAAGCCAGCGCTATCAAAGAACATGTAACGGAGATTCTCAACGTTTATAGCCGCTTTATTTCCGTTCCGCAAAATGTGTATAATTTCCCGATTGTCGAAAGCAAAGTTGTAGATACGCTATTGCTCACCACGCGAAAAATATTCCCTTCAAACCCCAGCCCGGCGCAGATCTTTGCAATTGCGGACGCCCAGAAAAAATACGCTGCTGACAATGGTGCGGCACTTACGAATGCGCCAATGCTGAATATGACGATCCTTGACAGTTCCCATTTTCAATGCACCGTTGCACAGCCAGTTAGCAAGGCCCTTCCCGTGAGCGGCGATATCTACATGAGCCGCATGATCCCGGGAAAAATCCTGGTCCAAACGGTTAATGGCGGGCCCGAAACGATCAAATATGCGTTCAGCCGGTTGTCGGATTATTTCCGCCAGCACCGGCATGTTTCTCCGGCCCTGCCTTTTGAATCCATGATCACCAACCGCAGCACTGAAACGGATACTTCAAAATGGATGACGAAGATTTTTTATCCTATTTTCTAGGCAGCCTCCCCAAATCCTCCAAAAGAGGGGCTTTAAAACCGTGATATAGGCGGGTTGATTCCGAATAATAATCAGCCTTCAAATCCATGGCTCCTGGACCTTCCGAAGAAAGGGCTTTAGAACCGTGATGTTGGAGCGTTGATTACTAATATGATCTGCCCTGCAACCACGGTTCCTGAACCCGCCTTCGGAGTGCAGGGAGGCTTTACCTATTCACATTAAATAAAACCGGCAGCTCATCATTTTGCAACACGAGCAGCATTTTTCCTTTCTTGCCTTTTATGATCTGCATATCCCTTACCTGGCCGCGGAGTTCCATGCCTGTGTGGCTTGAAGCTGTCCACCTGAAATGGTCCTTTCCATCATTGATCAGGATATCGCCCAGGCTGGCATCCAGCCTTCCCAGCTGCGGCAAGAAATCAAACTGGTTTCCTCCCAGCACGATATCAGGTTTGCCATCGCCATTTACGTCGGTACATTGCATGGCATTTACACTCGATAGCTGCACCATTGACGGGAACGCTTGAAAATTAAACTGGCCATTGCCCTTGTTAAGCGCCATACCCGAAGCAGAAAAATTAAACTCCTTTACGGTCGCCTTAGCCAGCACTTCCGGAGTAAACAGGTCTTTTACCGCGGTCACTGCAAAGTCAGCATGTTTTAAATTCTTCTTTTTAAGCGACGGCATCGCCTCTTCCAGGTCGCGTTTCAAAAACACCGGTTTGTCTTTGCCATCAATCGTATAGCTTAATATTTTATCTGTGATCCCATTCTGGTCAAAATCACTTACCCACATTTTTACGGGGTGGGTTGCATCTGGTCGCAGGTAAAAATTATCACCTATGTTGCCCAGTAAGAGATCCTCTTTGCCATCGCCATCTACGTCGGCGGCGCAAACGGTTTGCCACCAGCCCAGCATCTGATCCAGGTTGGTGGCGGTCGCTACAAAATGATCCTTTGCAAAACTGTAGACCTTCGGTGCCATCCATTCGCCTACGATCACCAATTCCTTTTTCGCATCACCCGTAACGTTGGCCCATACAGCGCCCGTCACCATGCCTATGTGAGCGATCTCAGGATTTTTAGTGGCCGCCATATCAGTAAAGTGCCCATGACCATCATTTACAAACAGGTAGCTGGCCGGGTTAATGCCATACTCCTGCGGGGTACTGCGGCCACCTATAAAAAGATCCAGGTCGCCATCACCATCAAAATCATTGGCCACAGCCACACTGATATTAGAACTGTTCATCGGAAAAGCAGCAGCATCCAATTCGAAGTTGGCCTTGCCATCATTCTTAAATAATCGTAGCTGTAACTGCCGGCTATTCGCTGGTGTATTATTACCACCTGGGCCTATCACCAAATCAAGATCGCCATCCCCATCACAATCGAATAATAAAACGGCCACATCTTCAAAATCTGCATACTGCTGCAATACTTTTACTTCCTTTTTTACAAATTGCCCGGATGCATTCTGTAGGTACAATTGCCCGGGGTGGCCATTCGTTCCGCCAATAAATACGTCGTCCAGCCCATCTCCGTCTACATCGCCAACTGCGGACTTAGGACCTTGCCGGGAAAGCATACATGGAACATTTCGTTCGTAGAAAAAGTCTACATAGTCGTCCTCAATATGTTTTTCAAAACTGCTGGCTACAACCGATAAATAGGTATTACCGGGTGGCAGTGCCGGCGCAGCGTTTGGCTCGTACCGTTTTTCTGTTTCCTGTTTTAAAGTGTACACCTTATTGATGGCTGGCTTAAAATAAGCCGACATCGAAAGATCGGGCCATTGAATGATCACCGAATCCACAACCGGATTTTTACCAAGCCCAATGATCACTTTATAATCCATCGACGACTGGAAGCCACGGCTGGGCATCACTTCCCGTGTCAGGATCTCACTGCCTTTATACGCTTTGATGGTGGCACCGATGGCAAACCTGTTTTTATCTTTGCCCTGCAATGCGAAGCCGATATAGCTGTTATTATTTTGCTCCCGCGAATGGTTCTGGTAAATAAATGCCGGCTGGTTTACATTGTTAACCACCAGGTCCAGGTCGCCATCGTTATCCAGGTCGGCATAGGATGCGCCATTGCTGAATGAGGGCTGGCCCAGGCCCCAGCTTTCGCCTACATCGGTAAATTTCAGGTTGCCGTTATTTTGATAGGTCTTATTTTCTACATGTATACTGGGCATCTTGTCTACCAATACATTCAGGTCTTCCTTCTTACCGGTGGCCGCCATTTTCTGCATCACATCATTGGCATAAAAATCTATAAAGTCCTGGTTGATCAGGTCGTGGTTAATGCCATTGCAGACATACAAATCGGAATTCCCGTCGTTATCCGCGTCAAACATCAGGCCGCCCCAGCTCCAGTCGGTAGCGGCAACGCCACTGTAATTCGCCACATCGCAAAACTTGCCATTCCCGTTATTCAGTTGTAAGGTATTTTGAAAGAACTGGTGGTAAAACCCATTCTTTTGTTTGAGCCGGTAGATATTGATGTCTTCAAAAGCCAGCGTGGTCTTTAGCCGGTAATCATCACCCGGCAACATATCCGTGGTGAAAATATCCGGAAACCCATCGTTGTTGATATCGCCAAAATCAGCACCCATCGAAGCCAGGCTGGTGTGCTGCAACCATTGCTCGGCTTCATCTTTAAAAGTTCCGTCTTTCTGGTTGATATACAGGTAATCCTTTTCGTAAAAATCGTTGCTCACATATACATCCATATAACCATCGCCATTTACATCTCCGGTGGTTACGCCCAGGCCAAAACTGATGATGTTTCCATGGATGCCGGCCTGTTTAGTTACCTCGGTAAAGTGCCCGTTATCGTTGCGAAACAAATGATCACCGCCGCCCTTGCCTGCTGCGCTTGTATTCAGTTTCGCCGTGGGCTCTTCGCGCAAATTTTCATTGTTGAGGAGGGTTGGCGAAATGGGATGGTTATTGATCAGGAAACAATCGAGGTCGCCATCCATATCATAGTCGAAAAAAGAAACCTGTGTAGAAAAGCCATCATCGTCCAGGCCATATGCATGAGCGCTTTCTGTAAAAGTGAGATCGTGGTTGTTGATAAAAAGCTGGTTGCGGCGCAGCGTGGAATCTTCCATGTGACCTGCATTGCAGACAAAAATATCCAGCCAGCCATCGTTGTTAATATCCACCATTACAGTGCCGGTGCTCCATTGCTGCTTATCGTGAAAGCCAGCTTTCTCCGAGATGTCATCAAACTTAAAATTGCCTTTATTCAGGTATAATTTATTGGCACCCTGGTTGGCGGTAAAAAACACATCCGCCAGTCCATCGTTGTTAATGTCGCCTGTGGCAACGCCACCGCCATTGTAAAAATTACGATAGTTTAAAATATTTAGTTCCTTCGTGTCCCTTACTGTATTTATGAAAGTAATACCGGTGCTGTCTTTCAAAGAAAACAGTGCCGGCACTACTGGTTTTGTTTTGCAGGAACCCAGAATAATAAACAGCCCAATCCAGTGTATATACTTCAAGTTTTTCAATCTTTTTTTTCGTTTAGGTAGCGAGCTGGTACCGTCGATGGAGCTTCAGTGGCGACGCTCCGTTCAGGTGATTGCTACTATTGAGCTGATGGTTTTAGTGCGGTGTTCCAGGGATTCCATGTCTTCTGGTCGATGTCCCGAACTAAAACCTATAAGGTCTGCACGCCTTTTACTCAGGTCGATGTCCCGAACTAAAACCTATAAGGTCTGTTCAACGTTCGCACATGTTTGAAGTCCCGAAAAGACCTTATAGGTTTGTAAACAGACCTCATAGGTGTTACCTGAACTCATACAGGAGCGGCACCTGGTCGTTCTGAAGAAAGAGCATGTATGTTTTCGTCTTCCCTTTGATCACTGCTATGTCACGTATTTCACCACGTAAATGAAGGCCTGTTTTTGCAGCATCCTGGAAGATGAAATTGCCTTTTCCGTCGTTGATGAGGATATCACCCAGGCTGGCATCCAGCCTTTCAAACTGCGGCAAAAATCCAAACTGGTTTCCGCCAAGTACGAGGTCGGGATGGCCATCTTTATTTACATCCACCGCACTGGCTACGTTTACACAGGATAACTGCGACATCGCCGGCAATTTCTGGATGGAAAAATTTCCATTGCCATTATTGATGGCCACACAGGAGGCCGCATAGGTTACCTGCTTCTGCAGTGTCTTCTCCAGCATTTCTGGTGTAAACAATTCCTGGATACTTTTTTTGGCATATACCTGTGCCTTCAAATTGCCCTTCTTGATAAACGGCATTTGCTCTTCCATATCGCGTTTTAAAAACACCGGCATGTCTTTCCCATCAATCGTGTACGACATCACTTTGTCTATCGCTCCATTGTTGTCAAAATCATTGACCCATAATTTAACTGGCGCCGAAGGGCTGGGGTGCAAGTAATAATTTTCACCCATATTTCCTAATACCAGGTCCTGCTTTCCATCACCGTTGATATCTGCAGCGGTAACCGTTTGCCACCAGCCATACATATCCGCAAGGTTTGTTTTGACTTCCGTAAATACGGTCCCACTGACGCTGAAAATTCTTGGCGCCATCCATTCACCAACAATGATCAGTTCTTTTTTTGCATCTCCGGCCACGTCAGCCCAGGCGGCGCCGCAGACCATACCGATCTTTCCGATCACCGGGTTCTCTGTTTTAGCGATATCCTTAAAATGTCCTTTGCCATCGTTCAGAAAAAGAAAGCTTGGGGGATTATTGCCATATATTCCGGGATAACTTCTGCCGCCCACGAACAGGTCCTGAAAACCATCCCCATTAAAATCGTTGGCCACAGCCACCGAAACATTTACACCTACATTAGGAAAGGCTGTTGCGTCGAGGGTAAAATTACCCATGCCATCATTTGTAAACAGGCGCAATTGTAACTGCCTGCTATCGGGTGTGGCCACATTCCCGCCTGGGCAAAGCAGCAAGTCCAGGTCTCCATCTTTGTCCGCATCAAAAAGCAACACAGCTACGTCTTCAAAATCAGTAAACTGCTGCAATACCTTTTGCTCCTTTTTCACAAACTTACCTTCCGAAGCCTGCAGGTATAATTGAGCGGGGTGACCCACAGTTCCACCCACAAAAACATCTTCGAGACCATCGCCATTCACATCGCCGGTGGCAGCTTTTGGCCCCTCTCTTGACAGCATTCTTGGAATATTCCGCTCCACATAAAAATCATTCACGTCATCTTCCACATGCTTGTCGAAGGCGGCTGGCGCCGGAATCAGCCAGGTAGCCGGTGCGGTAGCTGGCTGGGTGGAAGCCATCAGCGGCCCTGCATCTTTCTGGTCGATATGTAACAAGGTGTTGATTTTCGGGCCGACCATTTTCGTGGTAGTACGGTCGGGCCATCTCACAACCAGCGAATCGATTTTTGCATTGGCACTACCAAGCCCGAATACCAGTTTATAATCCACCGACGATTGAAAGCCCCGGCATGGCACCAGTTCTCTTGTGAATGTCTGGCTGCCTGCATACAAAGTTATTTTTGCGCCGATGGCGAAGGTATTCTGGCCTTTACCTGTAAGCGTAATGCCGAGGTAGTTGTTTTTATTCTGTTCCCGGGAATTGTTTTTATAGGTGAAGGCCGGCCCGTTTTCATTACTCACGATCAAATCCAGGTCGCCATCATTATCCAGGTCGGCATAAGCAGCTCCATTCGAAAACCCGGGCTGGGCCATGCCCCAGGCTTTGGCTACTTCCGTAAATTTTAAATCTCCGCCATTCCTGAAAACGCAGTTAGGCAAAGGCGTTCTGGGGATTTCTTTTACCACCTGGTCCACGTCCTTTTTTTCACCGGTCAGCACCATTTTATGATAAGCTTCGTCAGCGAAAAAGTTCATAAAATCCAGGTCGGTCACATCGCGGTTTACGCCATTGCTTACATAGATATCGTTAAACCCATCGTTATCCATGTCGAAGATCAACGCGCCCCAACTCCAGTCGGTGGCAGCTACCCCGCTATAGTTGGCAATATCTTTAAACATACCATTCTTATCATTCAGTTGCAGGCAGTTTTGTGTGTACTGGTAATAAAATCCGGCTTTCAGTTTTGCATTAAACAAATCTATATTATCAAAAGCACCCATGGTTTTGAGGCGGTAGTCGTTTACCGGCAGCATATCGGTTGTAAAAAGATCAGGGTACCCATCGTTGTTAATATCGGCAATATCGGCCCCCATGGAAGAAAAGCTCACGTGCTGCATAGCGGACTCCAGCTGATCTATAAAAGTGCCATTCTTCTGGTTGATGTAGAGATAATCCCGTTCGTAAGAATCGTTGGATACAAATACATCAGGATAGCCGTCACCATTAATATCTGACACGGAAACACCCAGCCCAAAGCTTATGAGCGAGCCATGGATGCCTGCCTGTTTGGTTACTTCGGTAAAGCCACCCTTTCGTACGCCGCCCTTTGTCGTTACTAATGGGCCATCATTCCGGAACAAGTGATCGCCGCCACCTTTCAGAAAAGGCGCCACCTTCCAATCCTGTTCGGGCAGGTCGCGGCGGTTGCTGTATTCTAACTGGTTTACCGGTATGGGACTGTTGTTAATCATAAAACAATCCAGGTCCCCATCCATATCATAATCAAAAAACGAAACCTGCGTAGTGTAGGCTGAAATATCAAGGCCATACAAAGCTGCCGACTCGGTAAATGAATTGTTTTTATTATTAATGTACAGCTTGTTCTTTCGGTTGCCTGTACCCATATGGCCAGAGGCGCACACGTAAATATCCAGCCAGCCATCGGCGTTGACATCCGCAAAAGTGACACCGGTATTCCATTTGTCATCTTCTATGATGCCCGCCTTTTTGCTGATATCTTCAAATTTAAAATTACCCTTGTTGAGGTATAGTTTATTGGAACCAGCGTTAGAAGTGAGAAACACATCCGGCAAACCATCATTATTGATATCACCGATACCCACGCCACCACCATTATAAAAATTCCGGAACAGGAAACTGTTTTCCTGTTTGGCGTCTTCTACCTTGTTGTTGAAATTGATACCGGTGCTATCCATCAACTGAAACAAAGGCGGAATTTCTGCCGGACTGTGACAAGAACTAACAAATGCCAGCAATAATAACCCGGTTGTGTAATAACAAAAAGACGCCCGGCAGCTTAAACCCCGCGGAGCAATGCGGGCAGGCATTTTACAAGTCAATCTCATGGTGTTCAACCGTTTTTTTAAAGCGACGCGCTGACTCTTCAGTACGGCCATCTACAAACCTATTGAAAAAAGAAAGGCCATTTTTCAATGACCTTTCTTTTGCTAAAAACAATAAAATTATTAATAACCTGTGTTCTGTTTCAGGTTTGGATTGGCTGCAAGGGCCTGGTTGGGAACGGGGAATACCAGGTTTTTGGCATCAAGACTAGTCTTCAGCTGCCATGGTTTCAGGAATACGCCGAAACGAATCAGGTCAGTTCTCCTGTGGCTTTCCCAATACAATTCACGACCCCTTTCTGCAAGAAGGGTTTTAGGATCTTCCACGTTGGCAGTGTTTACCAAAGTCATAGAAGCCAGCGCAGGTGCACCTCTTGTGGCCCTTAGCGCATTTACCATTGTTAAGGCACCTGGCATATCACCATTGCGCCCTTTTGCTTCGGCTACCATCAATGCTACATCGGATACGCGGAAAATCATCAGGTCGTTACCAGCAGGGTTACCATATTGTGTATAATCAGGTGGATATTTCAGCACACGGATACCAGTCACTTCAAGGTTGGCGCCGGTTTCGATCATGTTAGCAGCGATAGCAGGAGTAAAAGCCAATGGAGCACCTTTCCTGTCTTTAATAGCTACACCCGCTTCGTTAAACTGCTGGTTAACCAGGAAGCCAGGCCGCATGCCCGAGATATTGGTTACACCAGGATAAACCCTTCCGCCAATACGTGGATCAAGCAACGTATCTGCTGGCCCAAAGGCGGTGGTACCCGCACCTGTATTAAAGCTATTATAGAAATCGCTGATGGTGGAAAAACCATTCCAGCCTGCATTTGGATTGTTGGGCGTCCAGCAATTGTAGTGCAGGGTCATATTCCAACGAGCAGCAATACCGGAATTATTAGCATTTACACCAGCTGTATTGGGATACACAAAAATTCCCTCTTTAGACGCGGCCGTGTTGTTTGGATTAAAATTGTCGAAATAATTAGAGCTGTAAACATATTTAGGATTCGCCAGAATCGCATTGCCCAAGGTAATTACCTGTGTAAGATCAGCTGCAGCGAAAGTGGGAGCAGCCCGGTTTACAAAAGCACCTTTCTGGAGGTAGCATTTCATCAACAATACCCTGCAAGCATCTGGATTTGCTTTATCTGATCCGTTTCCGGCAGGTAACGCTGGTAGTGCAGCTGTTAACTCAGCAATAATGAAATCTACTGCATCGGCTCCGGATTTTACCGTAGGTGCCAGCAGCAGGTTGTCGCCCGGGTTGCGGATAGGGTATTGTCCGTACAAATCCAACAGGTAATACAAAGCAAGTGCCCTGATAAATTTTGCTTCAGCAGCCTGCGCAGGTGTTGGGTTAAAGCCCAATACGTTGGTGGCATCAAAGTTTACTTTGTTTAATGCATTGAATACGTTGAGGATGTACTGGTGATCTGCATTCCAAGTTTGCGCATGTAATACACGCCATACGCCGTTGTCATCCCAGTCGCCGCCACGGGTAGGCACCAGGGCTTCGTCAGAAGTATTTTCTTCCAGGGAGAACAGCAGATCCTGGGATGTAAGCGGCCCGCCCAAATCGGCGTAAGCTGCAGACAAAAGCAAGCCGGTACCGGTACTGCCCAACGATGTGGAAACCTGGCTGCTGGTTAAAGTGCTGTTGAGGTCCTCCTTAAGTTTGGTACACCCTGCTATTGTAGCTACTGATGCAAGCAACAGCGCGTATTTTGATATTTTCTTATATTGTTTCATACACTTAAAATTTTGAATTTTCTACAGGGAAAAATTAAGACCGAATGTGATAACCCGGGGAGTAGGATAAGGAACATACTCAATGGAGCGGGAAGGATATGAGTTGTTGCTCTTATCAATGTTTACTTCAGGATCGAATCCGGAGAACCCGGTAATGACAAACAGGTTACTTCCGCTAACAAATGCCGTGACGTTTTTCAGGTATTTACCCTTGTTGCCCAAATTGTAACGAAGCGTTGTGTTTCTCAATTTTACATAGTCTCCTTTTTCAAGAAAACGGGTGGATGCACCTACACCACTTGATGGCTTTTCAGGAGAATTGTAAGCGGCCAGATCGATATTTCTTCCCTGTACAATACCAGCAATATTGGTAACTGAAGTAGCAGTATTGTTGTAGATCAGGAAACCAAATGCACCACCAAAGTTGATCCCTAATGAGAACTTCTTATAGCGGATCGTAGTGCTTAACCCTGCTAAAACATGCGGGTTAGGATCGCCGGCAAATCCTGGCAAATCGCCTTTTGTCTGATTGCCGTTAGCATCAAAACCCGTAAATGGTTTCAGGTAATATACGTTAACTGCCTGATTATTGGTAATTACCTGCGCCAATGTACCAGATACACCCTGGCCGTTAATCTGTCCTGTCGTAACCAGCAGATCAAGACCTGTAAGTGGATCCTTAAAATTCTTTACATTGTTTTTATTGTACGCCAGATTAAAGTTTGCTTCTACTCCAAAATTCTTATGGTCAACAATAGTTGATCCCAAAGCAAGTTCCACACCAGAATTGATCAGGTTGGCATCAGCGAGGTTTACAAATGTTACAGAAGAAGGGGCTGGTTGAATAGCGCTTGTCTGGAACAGGATATCAGAAGTGTTTTTGTAGTAGTAGTCTAATGAACCGTAAATCTTACCTTTTGCAAACGCGAAGTCTGCACCGATATTAAATGAGTTGGTAGTCTCCCATTTCAAACTAGGATTACCATTCACCACCTGCGGCGCATTGTTGTAAGAACTTAAACCAAATTGCTCCTGCGAAGAACCTGCAGGAAACTCCTGGTTACCTGTTTGTCCGAAAGATGCACGGATCGCAAGATTGGAGAAGAGGTTGCTGTTCTTAAGGAAGTTTTCGTTGCTGGCAACCCACCTTACTCCTACTGCAGGGAAATAACCGTAACGGTTATTTTTACCAAATTTGCTGGAACCATCTGCCCTTAAAGACGCGCTCAACACCAGCTTATCCATGTAGTTGAAAGTAGCCCTGCCAAAGAAAGATTGCAATTCTGCTGTTGGATTGGCATAGGTGAAATACGGAGACTGTGTCTGCGCATTCTGAAATAATTTGGTATACGGAATACCGATTCTATTGGTTTGGCTTAAATTAGTGTTGAAGCCTTTAGCTGCAATAGAGCCACCGGAAAAATCTGTTTTAAAATACTCATAACCGGCCACGGCATCCAGGCTGAAATTTTTACTAAAACTGGTTTTGTAGTTCAGTGTATGAGAAAACGTTTCTGATGTTAAAACTGCATTTGCGATGGCAGCGAATCCGGAACCCGAAATCTGCGCAACGCCTACCAGCCACCCGTCAATGTTCATATCTCTTCTACCACTGCTATGGTTAATGCCATACAAAAGTTTGAACTCTAGTTTATCTGTAATTTTATAGGCAGCAGAGAGGTTGCCCAGGAACGAGTTAACCCGGCTAAGATCTGAATACGCATCGTTAAACGCTAGTGGATTACCTGATCCGTTGCTTGGAAAATTGTACAAGCCGCTAGCCAATCTTAATGGCTGTGTAGGGTTCCAGCTCAGGGCTGATGAAATAATATTACCCTCAGAACCCGCAGTATTAGAAACCGTTGTTAACTCTTCGCCATAGTTAGTGGCAATCAGGTTAAAATCAAGGGTCAGCTTGTTATCCAGAAATTTATAATTTCCGCCCATAGTGGCGATATATTTTTCAAGGGAAGATTTCTTTAATAAACCTTGTGCTTTTGAAGCAAGAACGCTGGCCCTGAATTTGCCGACTTCATTGCCGCCGCTGAATGCCACGGAATAGTTTTGCGACAATGTGTTTTGAGTGATGGCTTTTAGCGCATCCTCATTAACGCCACCATTCAGGGTAGCCGGTTGATTGTATTTTGTAAGAGCTGCTTTGTATTGGTCGGAATTCAGCACTTCAAACCGCTTCATGTAGCCGGCATTTAAACCCAGGCTTACACCAGCTTCCACTTTCATAGGTCCGCTTGAACCTTTTTTAGTAGTGATCACAATTACGCCATTGGCACCTCTTGAACCGTAGATAGCGGCAGAAGATGCGTCTTTTAATACGTCAATCTGGGCAATGCTGTTCGGATCAATAAAAAGCAACGGGTTGGAATTGGGTGTACTACCAAATGTATTTCCCAGGTTAGGCCTTGCTGATCCCCCATCCAGTGGCACACCATCCACTACATAAAGGGGGTTGTTGCTGGAACGGATAGAGGAGTTACCCCGGATCTGGATGGTAGTGGCAGCACCTGGCTGACCGCTGGTGTTGGTTACTTCCAAACCGGCAACCTTGCTTTGCAGCAGTTGATCCGGCGCTGCGATAACTCCCTGATTAAAGTCTTTGGCCTTAATAGAGATAACAGACCCGGTGAGTGATTTCTTGGAGGCGCTTCCGTACCCAATCACCACTACCTCATTTAGGTTTGAGTTAGTGGATACAAGCATCGTAACCATTACATCTGTTTTTCCGCCAATGGCTACCTCTTCGGTACCAAAACCGATCGAAGTAAAAATAAGGGTTGCATTGCGGGCGGTCCTGATAGTGAATTTCCCAGCATTGTCGGTACTGGTACCAACGTTTGAGTTTTTAATGACTACGGAGACTCCTGCAATGGGAGCACCGTCTTTGTCAGTAACCGTTCCTGAAACGGTTTGGGCTTGCAATGCACCGAAGCTGATTGTGGCAATCAACAGTGCAAAAACCCTCATACAGAGTTTTTTTAATTTCATATGGCGTTAGTTTTTTTTGGAAACCGTGTACAAATTACACTTTGTTTTACCTACGTTTAGCAGTCCATTTTTCCGCAATGGTTTCCGCAATCGTTTGTTGTTGGAAAATTACTTAACTTACCTTTAACTCAAAGCGAAACCTTGTCAAGAACAACTATTAAAGACATTGCCCATGTATTGGGCATCAATCCCTCAACGGTATCAAGGGCATTGAAAGACCACCCGGATATTGGTAAGCAACTTAAGGAAAAGATCAAAACCATTGCGGAGGAATTGGGGTACAGTCCGAACCAATACGCAGTGAATTTACGATATGGTAAAAGCTTTACTATAGCGCTGGTAATACCCGAAATATCCATGTATTTTTTTCCATCACTGATCAAAGCAATTGAGGAGGCAGTGCATAAGAAAGACTATCACCTGATGGTACTGCACTCAAACGACGAATTGGCCCGGGAGATAAAGAATGCGAAGATCTGCGCAGCAGTAGGGATAGATGGCCTGCTGGTTTCGCTCACAAAAGAAACGACCAGCACCAGCCATTTTAATATGCTTACCGATAATGGCGTACCGATTGTGTATCTCGATAAAACACCGGTAAACGATGAAACGTTTAACCTGGTGGTATTTGGAGAAGGGGCGGCTTATGATGCCATGAGTTACCTACTAACCGGGCCTAAACCCTGCAAACGTATCTGTGGTATTTTCGGCGACAAGCGATTGTCTATAACAAAGGATCGACTCCGTGGTTTCGAACAGGCATTGACGGACCATAAGGTAAAAAATGCTGAAGATTTGATCGGGTTTGCAAACACCCCGGATGAGGCTACCGCAATTTTCAAAGCTATCTATACGTCGAAAGAAAAGCCGGATGGTGTGTTTATCATGAGCGATGAATTACTGGCGGGTATAGCAATTGGTATTAAAGATCTGGATATCGATGTATCAAAAGATTTAAAGGCGATTGCCATCAGCGATGGCTATTTTCCGAAGTTCCTTCCGTTTCATATTCCGTTTATTCATACTTCCGGCTACCAGTTGGGCCTCGAAGCGGCTGGATTGTTGTTTGATTTGATTGAAAAAAAACCGGTGGAGCCGGGCACGCATTTTATAGAGACGCCACTCGTGGTGTAGGGCCGGTTTACCAGTTCACAGGTTTACATGTTCACGGGTTCAGTTGTTTGGGTGGCTGCATTTTTCAGAAACCTGGAAGAGCACCATAGTACACTTTCAGTTACAATCTAGGTTTGACTGGCCTTACCGGCTTTTCAAAAGCATGTGCGCCACGGGTATTCAACTTCCGCCGATAGACTTTATCCCGGTATGTTACGTAAAGAATATTCATTCCAGGCCCGCCGAAGTAAAGGTTGGATGCGTTGCCCTTTCCGGAAGGCAAAGGAATAATGGCATTTACCCTTCCAGTTTGATCGAGTACCTGGATACCCATTTTGGTAGCTACATATACCCGACCGGCGCTATCGCATTTAATGCCATCGGCCCAGGCATTTTCATCGCCATCCAGCACATGCAGCCAGCCATAGCGCTGTTTGTAGGCCAGGGTATCATTTTTTATTTGGTAAACCCAAACCCAATGCGAAGCTGATTCGGTAACATATAGCTGGCTTTGGTCGGGGGAAAGTGCCAGGCCATTGGGGTATTTTAAACCTTCATCCAGGAGTATCTTCTGCTGTCCAGGTTTGAGCAGGTATATTTTCCCAGGTTTTACGGCACCGTCGGGAGCGGTCACATACATGGCACCATTGCTGGCGATGGTCAGGTCATTCGCGTCAATGCTATCGGCAAAAACAGTGGATTTTTCATTAGCGTCATAACAGATGATTTGCTTCGTACCTGTTGCAGCAGTATAGCGTTTACCGTCGGGGCCGAAAGCAGTGCCACTTGCCCGTTTGGCATCGAACGGTAATGGAACCGGTTTGCCATCACGGCCTATTTTGTAGGTGATTGATGCAGGAATGTCCTGGAAAAATACTTCCCCTTTTGCGTTAGAAGCCGGGCCTTCTGTAAACTGGTATCCTTCGCCCACCAGTTGCCAATCTTCACCCGGCAGCAGCAGGTCGCTAAGGAATTGATTTTTTGAACGCCCTTGTGCCACTATTGCAGGCCAGTCTTTCCAAAGCCAGCGCATAACTAGCGGAAATATAGCGGTACCCTGATTGCCACTATGGCCTTCTTCGCCCCATATATGATTTACTTCGTATCCCGCAAACTGCAAGGCGCGTTCCATGGCTTCGTTGGCCTTCCACCAATCGCCGCCATAAATATTCAGGTCCTGGCTGCCATCCTGCAAAAAAACACGTATCGGTTTTGGTTCATACTTGCGGATCAGCGTAGGATAGCGTTCGGCCCCGCGCAGGCCCACATACGTACCAATGGCGCTGAACACCCTGCAAAAAGCTTCCGGCTTTTCCCAGGCAGCGGTAAATGCACACACCGCGCCGCTGCTGGATCCGCCGATGGCCCGGTCATTTCCGTTTTTTGATAAACGGATGGGGCGACCATCGCTTGTTGTTTTGGTTTCCACATCGGGCAATAACTCTTCCAAAAGAAACCGCGCATAGTTGTCGCCCAGTCCATCGTATTCAAAGCTCCGGTTGAAGCGGTCCAGCGCAGTCGCGCCGCTATCGGCCAGCACCCTGCCCGGTGTTACGAATATGCCGATGGTCACAGGCATTTCGTGGCTAAAGATCAGGTTGTCAAAAACCGTCGGTGCTTTCCACTGGATGCCGTCCTGGTTTACATACACGCAGGCCGGTTTGCCAGGCTGGTATTGCGCCGGAATATAAATCCAGTAGTCGCGGAATGTGCCGGGGAAAATAGCAGATCGGTTAAAAGTGAATTTCAATAGCTCACCTTTGGGAACACCTGCATGTTCCACGCTTGCGGAATCTATAGGATAGGAAGTGGCGGGTGTTTGTGCATGGAGGAGGAGGATGCTAAAAAAGCTTAGGAGGGTGAAGGATGTTTTCATGGGCAGGCGTTGGGCGGAGTGAAAATATGCAAAAAAAGTGTTGCGGGAAGTTCGGGATTTAGTAGTTAAAACTACAGCGACCGAAATGTAGGGAACTAAGAAAACCAGGGTATCCCCTTTCTTGGCGGTTAATTCAACTTGTGGATTAACGCAACCGGCATTTAAAAACAATTGGAAATTCATAATGCCAAAACATTGAGGAACAGGGATTAAGTATTATGCATTTTTGGGGTAGATTGCAGGTAATAGCGGCAATGAAAACGTTGTGCGTTATTTTTGACAGACCTCTTTTAAAATTATGAAGACAGCAATAATAGTAACAGTTGGACTAATCATATTGACCTTGTTGATAATTTCATTTTCTAAAAACAAAAAGAAAACTGATACCGCTCCGACAACATCCAAACAACCAGTTATTTCATCAATTACAGGACAAAGCTTCGTGGACACATTAACCGAACTTGGTTATTTTAAATATACCGACACACAAAACTTAGACACTTTAAAAAAGGAAATTACAAGTGTATTCGACCAACATAAAGTTTTGACAACAGTGAGTTATATGAAACCACCTTTCCAATCTTTTTGCTACCGACTTTATAGCTGTGACGGAGAGACATTATTTGAACTTGGCGGAGTTGAAGATTATTTGAAAGATATTAAACCAACCTTTGACAAACTAAATATTCCGTTTCATTGGAAAGACGACCATTTTAGCGAGGACGCAACAGAACATACAGTAGTTATTAACGACAAAAAATATTATCCATTTAAAGGCGACCCAAATGATTTAAGGGCTTGGGGAATTGCGACAAAAAACTTTGTTGAAATTATTAACGACCAGTTAGCCATTTATAATTCTGACGAGAGAGTTTATCCGATTTTGTTTAATAACGATGGACACATAATTTTCTTAACCGACAAGCAATATCAATTTGGTTCGCAGTATTTAGACAAAACTGAAAGACCGATGGAAATAAACTTATGGTGGCAGACGTTCAAATAAAACAACGCACAACAAAAGTATTTGCAAAAGCAGGGCTGGACGTTGTTATCATCGGCTGTAGTTCTCTATCAGCTTGTGTTTCGGCTGGACGTTATTAATTTGGCTTTTAGTTGTTATCTTCAATTTTAGTTTTTCAATCAGCATTTGTTCCGGGCAGACGAGCAATGAATTCCCTGCCTTCGCAAATACTCGAACGTGGTGTGCAGCCCATGACAAACCAATTATGAAAACATGTAAACTTTGCCTACAAAAAAAGCCTCTGATTAAAAAGTCTCATATCATTCCTGACTTTATGTACAAAGAAATGTTTGACGAAAATCATAAACTTATTGTTCAACCATTTAGACAAGGAACAGTTGAAAAGTATGAAATTAAACGCCCGTCAGACGGAGAATATGAAGGTGGGCTATTATGTGATGATTGCGATAACAATCTTTTAGGGCATTTTGAGAACTATTCTAGTAAGGCATTGTATGGTGGAAAACTACGTGAAAATGAATGCCCCATTTTTCAAAATTGTATTAGCCAGCATGGAATTGGGTTTATCAAATGTGAAAGACTAAATTATCATAAGTACAAATTATTTCTTTTATCTATTCTTTGGAGAGCGAGTATATCTACAAGGCCATTTTTTAGTGAAATTATTTTGACTAGTGAGCATGAGGAAGAAATACGGAACATGATGTTGACGAAAGATGGAGGAGATGTAGCTAAATATCCCATTTTTGTTTCTTCTTACGCCAATAATCATGATTTACCCAAACAACTTATCGCACAACCAATACAATTATCATCAACTGATGACCTTCAAGTATACTCATTTATGATTAATGGTTATTTCTATATTTTTTATATAAATAAACCAAAGGCAGTTTTGCCACATTATGTAACCGCAGAAACTATAAAACCCAATAATGAACTAAACATAATTATTATTCCAGAAGGCAACGGCCTTAACTTTATATTTGGACAGTTCGGGTTAAGACCCTGACAGTAAACATGGATTTTTTATTACAGTGGGCTAAAGGGCTAAAGCCTATCGTTATTTTTAAATTTTATTTTTGGCTACGGCTTGGCTGACATTTATTGATTCTTAACACAATACAAACCTTTAAAACGTTAGCAGCAATAAAAATTCGTCAGTAATTCATGGAGTGGAATGGGATACCTGAAATAAACTTGTATTCAGACGGTGGAGCTGAACCAAATCCAGGGAAAGGTGGGTTTGGAGTTATTATGTCCTTTAAGGAAAATAAAAAGGAATTCAGCCAAGGTTATATATTGACTACGAACAATCGAATGGAACTAATGGGAGTTATTTATGGACTTGAAAGGCTTAAAACAAGGTCGATAGTGAATGTCTTTACCGACTCCCGTTATGTGATAGATGGCATAGAAAAAGGCTGGGCCATACGGTGGAGGTCAAAAAATTGGTATCGAACAAGAACCGACAAAGCGGTTAACTATGATCTATGGGCCAGACTTTTAAATCTGATTTCTGCGCAGGAAAAAGTTACATTCAATTGGATTAAAGGTCATGCCGGACATCCTGAAAACGAGAGATGCGATGCGCTTGCTTTAGCAGCACTGAAGGGTGTCAATTTACTGTGTGACACAGGTTACCAACCAAATCAATTGCGAAGTGAAGTAGGAGACGAGAGGGAATATATTAAAGGCCAGTTCAAGAATATCAAAGTAAATACGGAAGGCGATCCTTGCAGAAAATGTGGGACAAGCGTCATAAAAAAGTCAACAAAAAAGAAAATGGCAAAGCCGGGGCAGACTTATTACTACGAATACATCCTTTTATGCCCAAGTTGTAAAACTTTGTATCTACAAGAAGATGCAAAACGAGATATTACCGACCAAGACAACAGTTTGTTTTCTTAAAATACAGCGGCTAATAATCAGGCTATTTCATTGGCGGAAATGACAGCCAATCCGGACCCGCGAATACATGCCGGGCGACTCACCCCCCTTGACCATCTACCCTACCATCCTCCAAAAATATTTTATCCTAAAATCGGAACCTGCTAATTTGCCTATCCGAATTACGCGTCACCCATAACTTTTATCAAATGCCTTATACAAATACATTGGAAGCCATGAGCCTGACAGAAACATTTCAAAAAACCACTTCGGTTAGTAAAGCTGAGCTGGCAGACCTGAAAACCCTCCTGCGATTTCACGAGCACCTGTATTATATAGCCAGCGCGCCGCTGATCAGCGACTTTGAATACGATCAGTTGTATAAACTGCTGGAAAAGGCGGAGCAGGAAAACCCGGATTGGATTACACCCGACAGCCCCACGCAAAGGGTAGGCAGCAGTTTGAACGATGGCTTTGCCACCGTGCAGCATTTACTGCCAATGCTGAGCCTCGACAACAGCTATAATGCCGAAGACCTGCAGGATTTTGACCGCAAGGCAAGAGAAGCCAGCGGCCTGGCCGAAATTGAATATTGTGTGGAGCCGAAGTTTGATGGGGCCAGCATCAGCCTGATTTATGAAAACGACCTGCTGACACGTGCCACCACCCGGGGCAATGGTGTGGAAGGCGATGATATTACGGCCAATATCAGGCAGGTGCGGTCAATTCCTTTGTCAGCCCCCTTTAGCAAATATGGCATCCAGCAGATAGAGATCCGCGGCGAAGTGATCATGACCCACAAATCATTTAATGCCTATAATGAAAGGCTGGTACAGCAAGGCCTGCAGCCTGTCGCCAACCCACGCAATACCGCCGCTGGCAGCCTGCGTATCAAAGACCCAAAAGAAGTAGGCCGGCGAAACCTCGATGCGTTCCTGTATCACGTAAGTTATATGACTCCGATCAGCAGTCAACTGCCGACGGTCGACGAGACCCTCACGACCCACGCTTCCCAACTTAAAATGCTCTGGGATCTCGGCTTCCGTTCTCCGGAAAAAGAGAAAAAAGTGGTGCATGGCATACAGGGTGTAATCGACTATGTACTGCAATTTGAAACCACCCGCGACAACCTGCCTTATGAAATAGATGGCATGGTGGTGAAAGTAAATAATATATCGCTACAGGAAAAACTGGGCCAGACCAGCCACCATCCCCGCTGGGCCATCGCTTTTAAATTCAAGGCAAGAGAGGCGACGACCAAACTTCGTGCTGTTGAATTCCAGGTGGGCCGTACGGGTGCCATAACGCCAGTGGCCAAACTGGACCTGGTGCCGTTAGGTGGCGTTACGGTGGGCAGCATCTCGGTGCACAACGAGGAGTACATTAAAGAAAAAGACCTTAAAATAGGCGACACGGTATTGATAGAAAGAGCCGGCGACGTGATCCCGCAAATTGTAAAATCGATGCCGGAATTAAGAACGGGCGACGAACAGCCGATCATTTTCCCAACCACTTGCCCGGTATGCGAGAGTAAATTATTTAAAGAGGATGGAGAAGCTGTATGGCGCTGCATTAATATCGAGTGCAAGGCACAGGTGGTAGAACGCATCATTCATTTTGTGAGCAAGGATGCGATGGATATCAAAAGCTTCGGCGAGGCCAATGTGCGGAAATTTTACGATATGGGGCTGCTAAAAGATATCCCAGGTATCTACACTTTAGATTTTAGCGCTATTGGTACTATGGAAGGCTTTGGCAAAAAATCGATCGACAACCTGCAGGCTGCTATTGCAGCCAGCAAGCAACAGCCGCTTCACAGACTCACGTATGGCTTGGGCATCCGCTTCGTGGGCGAAAGCACCGCCAAAACCCTGGCCAACGCCACCACCCATCTCCTGGATTATAAAGACAAAACGGAAGAAGACCTGCAGCAGCTGGAAGACGTTGGTGTTAAAGTAGCAAAGAGTATTCGTCATTTTTTTAGCAACGACCAAAACCTGGAGATGCTGCACCAGCTGGAAACACTGGGTTTGAAATTGACCAATGATAAAAAATCTGCAGTTGTACAAGGTGGCCTGAGCGGGCAAACATTCTTATTTACCGGCACCTTACCTACTTTAAAAAGAGATGCCGCCGAAGCGATGGCTGAAGCACGTGGTGGCAAATTATTAAGCGGTGTGAGTAGCAAACTGAATTACCTGGTGGTGGGTGAAGACGCTGGCAGCAAACTGGAAAAAGCCAAGAAGATCAATACGATCCGGATTATTAGTGAGGCGGAGTTTTTGAAGCTATTGGAGGAGACTGATTAAAGATGGTCATAGAACTATCTGAGATAAAACATCAGTGACTATCTGCGTGCTTTGACCTGATAAGCAACGGCCGCACTATATTCCCCGCTGGCGGGGACAGCTTTTGCCGACCAGGCAAAAGCAGGGGTGGGAATGTGCTGGGAGCCGAAAAATAGATTGGTCTTTCATAAATATATCTGAACAACGGATGCGACTTACGGGTTTACCTGGCAGAAGACCGTGTGGGAGATTAAATTTAGGGATCTTTAACACAGCCATTCGCTTATATATTACTTGTGCTGCAGCTGCTACCACCCCCGGTTTTGCCTGGTCGGCAAAACCTATCCCGCCTGCGGGGGACAATGTGCGAGCCCCAAATAAATTTTTAGCACGCTGCTCTCAAAGGTTATACATGTATTATTCATGTACAAATAAATCAACAATCATTACAACTAACCACAGAATGCCCCCTCCCGTACTCGCCACGCAAATTACCAAATTCCTTTTCAACCTAAAACTTCATTCGCTACCTCCAAATGCCATTGAAACGCTGTTTCCTTTTGCGGATGAGGCTACAAAGCAGGCCTGCCGGGCTTTCTATGGCAAATATTATAGTGACAACCGTCCGCGCTATTGCATCATTGGCATTAACCCGGGCAGGTTTGGAGGCGGCGTTACTGGCATTCCATTTACCGACCCGATAAGATTACAACAGGAATGTGGCATAGGAAATACCTGGCAAAAAAAGCAAGAGCTATCCAGCGTATTTGTGTACGAAGTGATTAAGGCATTTGGTGGACCCAAGGCATTTTACAGCAAATTCTACATCACTTCGGTAAGTCCGCTGGGTTTTACAAAAGATGGTAAAAATCTAAACTATTACGACGATAAGGAACTCATTCAAACCATCAGGCCATTTGCAGTGGATTGCCTGCAACAGCAGTTAAACTGGGGCCTGCACCGAACGACAGCCTTCTGTTTTGGTGACGGCAAGAATTTTAAATTTCTTTCGCAGCTGAACAAGGAACATGGTTTTTTTGAACAAATCATCCCGCTGTCGCATCCACGATTTATTATGCAATATAAGCTGAAGCAAAAGGAACTGTATATTGAGAAATACCTAGAAGCATTTAGCACTGTCACAATTTAAGGCAGCTTAATTGAACAACCTTTGGTAAAAGCTGTTAACCGCGTATCTTGTTTACCCCATGCTTTTCGAATTCAACTTTTACAGTTCCCTGCTGCTCATTTTTTTTGTGCACGGCCTGGTGTATGCGATACTTATGTTTCGCAAAGGAATCATTAACGAACATGTATCCGACAAATGGCTGGCACTCTTTCTACTGCTTTGCATTTTATACATCGCTCCCTGGATGATCGGCTTCGCAGGCTGGTACGACAACCAGCCCTACCGCGATATTCTTTTTTACACGCCTTTTCAACACCTCTTTGTGATCGGCCCCGTGGTCTTCTTCTATGTGCAATCTTTGCTCAACCCTTCGTTTAGATTTTCAAAAAAGCAGGCCTGGCATTTTGTTCCCGGCATACTATACCTGCTTTTTTCGGTGACCATGTTTGTTACTGATAAGCTGGTGCTGAAACGTTATTATTTTTTGGCCGATGGTGCGGATCCCGATTTTGACGCCTGGTACCAGTACACCGGTTTCTTTTCTATGTTGGTGTATTTTGTTTTATCACTCCGATACTACCAGCTATATTGCAGCGTGATTGTGCAACTGGTAAGCTATGCAGAACAGGTTTTGTTCCGCTGGGTTCGCAATTTCCTATTGGCTTTTTTGCTCATGCTCGTAGTCAGAATCGGGTTCAACCTTTTGGCCATCCTCGTCCCCACGCTCGGCAATTACTGGGGCACCTGGTGGTATTTCCTCAGCTTTGCCATCATCTTTTATTACATCGCCATTACCGGCTATTCCAATGCCATCGAAACCAAAGTATCGTTCCGGGTGCAGCATTTGCTTACCTATAAACCACAGCTGCTGCTGCAGTACCAACCCAGGCCACAAACCGTAGCCAACGCCATAATTGAAGATGCCGTGTTTATCGAAATAAATAGTGAAGCGGCTACAACCAGTTTCGAAAACACCTTTCCACTACATGACTGGAAGCAGAAAATTACAGCTCTTTTTACGACAGGGCTGGTCTATGAAGATCCTGAACTCAGCCTCACAGATTTGGCTAAAAGACTGGAAACAAACCCATCCGTTTTATCCAAAATTATCAACCAGGGTTTCAATCAGAATTTCAATGATTTTGTAAACCGCTACCGGGTAAAAGCTGTGCAGGAAAAGCTGCTGGCGGGCGAACAACAAACCCAGACATTACTCGGTATCGCTTACGATTGCGGCTTTAATAGCAAGGCTACTTTTAACAGGGCCTTTAAAAAAGAAGCCGGCACGTCACCCAAAGATTGGATCGCTTTAAATATTGCGAGCGCATAAGTAGGCTGTAAATCAACCAGGTAGATAACATGAGCCGTTGTAGCGATCGGCTCATTTTTATTTGATACCAACTTCATTTGTTCCAAAACATGATTTGAGGCGAGTGCCAACGCGGTTCGTTTCATTTTTGAGTGGTCAAAATAAATCACCACTCAAAAACCTTTTTATGAACCAAAAACCATCCTTCAAAACCATTTTTTACTGCCTCATCACCTGCGTCGTTATCACAGGTTCCATGCAGGTCATTACCTCAAATGCGCAGCCATTGCCACGGGCTGATGACATCAGTTTCAATCTTAAAAACAACAGCCTGCTGCCAAAAAAAATCACCCTGGTTAGCTACCGTCCCTACCAAGGCGGAAACGGTACCAATGGCTTTATACTCCTGTGTTTTACCAGCCGCGAATGCAAGTACCCGCCTGGCACTAAACTGTACCTGGCCGGCAGCCTGCAGGTAGATACCGTAATGAGCGGCAACCGCCTGCAAGACAAGCCATTTTTAATTGTAAAAGTGGAAGACGAAGGGAAAACGTTCAATATTTCTGACTAATCTATCAGGATTTTTTGGACGAAACCCCGCGAAAACCAGCGGGGTCGGGCTTTCCATTCCAATTTTTTTGGCCGAAACCAAGGCCAAAAAAGATTTCCACTCCAATCCCTTTCGCAGTCCGGAATCGCAAAAAAACCATTCCAAAACTACTATCATGAAAATGTTGCTCTCTTTTTTCGTCTTGTGTTTACTTGCAGGTACTACTGCCGCTCAGCAACAAGACACCAGCGTTACCAAGTTTGATACCCTCAACAACAAACTAAAAAACGTAACTGTCACCGCCCAAAAGCAGTACATAGAACGCCAGATAGGTAAGTTGATCCTGAATGTCCAAACCGACATCACCGCCGCAGGAAGTACGCTTTTTGAGATCATCCAGAAAGCCCCTGGCGTAAGCATCATAAACGATGAAACTATCAATATGAGCGGCAAATCCGGTGTCAATGTTTTGATAGATGGAAAGCCCACCCAAATGAGCCAACGCGACCTGGCCATTTTTCTTAAAAGCACACCCGGCAGTATGGTCGATAAAGTCGAAATCATCAGCAATCCAGGTAGCAAATACGATGCCCAGGGCAACGGCGGCATCATTAATATCCGCCTCAAAAAAAGCAAATTGCAAGGCACCAATGGCAGCTTAAGTGCTGGCTACACGCAACAGGCACACTACCGCACAAATACCGGGATCAACCTGAACCACCGGCAGGGAATGGTAAACCTGTTTGGCAGCTACAATTATGGAAATAACCTGCAGCACATTAAAGGCAACCTTAACCGGATCGTTACCGCCGGCAACGTCATTAAGGTTTTTGATAATAACACAACCGACATTGACCCTTACACCAGCCATAACTTCCGTACCGGTGTGGACCTATATGCCAGTAAAAAAAATACGTTTGGCTTATTGGCTACTGGCAGTTTTGGCGACAATCCTTTTAAAACGATTGGTACAACCCTGATCAAAACCGGCGGAATTACCGACTCTTCCCTGCAAACGGTGAATGCTAATTTCAATAACACGCGCCGTCTTAACTATAACGCCAACTACAAATATGAAGACACCATTGGCAACCAACTTAACATAGACGCCGATTACAGCACTTTTAAAAATACCAACGATCAACAGGTAACGACAGACTATTTAAACAAACAAATGCAGCTCAATAACTATGGCGCCAATAAGTTGTATATCGCCACCAACATCAAAATTTATTCGGCAAAAGCAGATTACACCAAAGAGCTAAAAAAACAACAATCCAAAATAGAAGCCGGTATTAAATACAACCAGGTAGCTACTACCAACCACCTCGCAGCCAGCAAATGGAACAGCAATAAATTTATAGCAGACACAGGTCGGAGTAATGATTTCAACTACAAAGAAAGCGTGCTGGCGTCTTATGCCAGTTACAGCAAAAAGTATAAAAAAATAGAATACCAGGTGGGCCTGCGAACTGAGCAATCGTTTATAAAAGGTGTTTCTACCGATCTTAAAAATACCAGGATCAATAATCCAGACACCACTTACTTTAATATTTTTCCTACAGCTTTTCTTCGCTATACTTTTAATGATAAACACAATGTGGGCTTCAGTTATAGCCGCCGGATCAACCGCCCCAGCTACCAGGATCTGAATCCTTTTGAAAACATTATAGACGCATACGCATCGGAAAAAGGGAATGCCTACCTGCGCCCCTCCTATGCAAATAACCTCGAACTAAGCTATACCTACCGGGATGCACTCAATCTGACTTTTGGCTACAGCCATACCAGCGATTACAGCCAAACGGTAACACAACAGCAAGGTGAGCAAGGTTTTGCGCAGCCACAAAATGTAGGGGTTCAAAACACGGCCTATCTAAACTTCAGCCTGCCCATACCCATAACCAGTTGGTGGTATAGCTACACCTATATGAGTGGCTTTTACAACCAATTTAAAGGACAGCTGCCCGATGGCGAACTTATCACCGGCAGCTTTGGTTTTACCTGGTACCTAAATAATAGTTTTACTTTGGGTAAGGGCTATAATGCCCAACTGAGCAGTTGGGGAAATGCTGCCACCAAAGACGCCCTGTTTAGAACCCGTGGATTGGGGAGCCTCGACCTGGGTGTATCGAAAACTATTTTCAAAGAAAAAGGTAGTATTAAACTCACCCTGATAGACTTGCTGAATACCCAACGCTGGCGCCAGGCTGTGCAATATGCCAATCAAAATTTCAGCCTCGAACGCAAGTGGGAGAGCCAGGCCCTGCGCCTGCAGTTCAGCTGGAAATTTGGCAAACAACAATTTAAAGCCCGGGAGCGAAACACTGCTTCCGACGACGCGAACGGAAGGATTAAGAGTAAGAAAGATCAGCTGTAATCCTATTTTTTAAATCCAATCCATTCCCGGTCATTCCATTTTCTTAGGGCAGCATTTTCATCGAGCAGGTTTTCCATGGCGTCGTAGATCTGATTTAATTGTGTGTCATGGGCACCAATCCGGTCTTTGATTTCCTTTAGTTGTTGCTTCAGGTCCATTTGCTGGAGCGCAAGCCGGCGTATTTCTACGAATGCCCGCATAATGGCGATATTCATTGAAATGGCTTTGTCGGAATTGAGGACGCCACTGAGCATGGCTACCCCTTGTTCAGTGAAGGCATAGGGCAGGTATTTTAGGTGTTTACCTCTGCCTGGATTCTTTAAGGTTGCAAATTGCAACCTTAAAGAATCCGGTGTGTTCGGGCTATCAGAGATGTTTCCCTCGTTCAAGGTTGCAATTTGCAACCTTGAACGAGGGGCTTCCATAGCCTCAAACTGAAATCTCAGGCTTGCAAACTCCTCTTTGGTAAGCTGAAACATAAAATCAGCCGGGAAGCGCTTACTATTTCGCTTAACGGCCAGGTTTAAAAACTTCGTCTCTGTTTCATAAAGCGCAGCGAGATCTCAATCCAGCATTACCCTTTCGCCACGTAATTCGTAAATCCTGTTTTGGATGCTTTGTATTATTTGCATGGGTATCGTGTTTTGAAACGCCCAACTTTCGAGGGCATTTTGCTGGATGTAATCTATGAAGTAGCCAGAGGGATTAGAAATCTGATACATGGTTTACAGAAAAAGGTTGGCAAACTCTAAGGGCTTCAAAGGTTGGCAACCCTTCTGTATCATTGCAGAAAATAACTGTTATGGATATACAGCCCTGGATAAAGATGGCCAACTGCATTTTTGAACTGGAAAAAAAACTGCCGCCAACTGATGGTTCACCCGCCACCAAAAGGATACTGGACAAAATGAAAAATATCCTCGAGGCGAATGGGTTGCAAATACTTAACCCTATCGGCGAACCCTTCAGTGAAACCAGAACTGATGTGGAAGCCACCCTTACCAGCGACAAAACCAGTAAGCTATTAATAACCGAAGTATTGAAACCAGTTATTTATACCTCCGAAGACGGCCGGAAACTATTGGTGCAAAAAGCCGTTGTGCTGGTGGGTTAAGCTTCGCAGTCATTGGTCATTGGTCAATTGTCATTTGGTCACTGATTGATGGCCCTCAGGAATTGTGGATTGGCAATGACAGTATACCTCCAACTACCTACTGACTTAGTGACCCACCTACAGACTTAATCACCACTCACCTATCACGAAAAATAAATTATTATGGCTTCTACTATAGATTTTGGAATAGACCTGGGCACCACTAATTCGCTCATCGCACGGTCGGGCAAAAATGGGATCGAGATTTTCCGGAACCCGGCGGGTATGAAGGAAACATTGCCCAGCGTGGTGGCATTTCGTAAAGAACGCATTCTGATCGGCGACAAAGCCCGGGAGCATATTGAAAAAGATCCGCTCAATGTATTTGGGTCCTTCAAAAGAAAAATGGGCACGAGTGAAAGCTTTTTTGTGGCCAGCAGCACCAGTTTTATAACGCCTATAGAACTCAGCAGCATGGTGTTGCAGGAGCTTAAGAATTTTATCTACAGCGGCGAGCAACCGCTTAGCATGGTGATTACTATCCCCGCTTCTTTTGACACCATACAGAGTAATGCCACGAAGGAAGCTGGTCATTTAGCCGGCTTTAAAGAAGTCGTATTGTTGCAGGAACCGATCGCTGCCAGCCTGGCATTTGCCAATAAAACCGGTACCGAAGAGATCGGCGGCCAATGGCTCGTGTATGATCTCGGCGGCGGCACTTTCGACGTGGCCCTGGTAACCATCGATGAAGCAGAAATGAACGTGGCCGATCATGAAGGCGACAACTTCTTTGGCGGCCTGGATTTTGACAGCCTGATTGTAACCGGCATCGTTGTGCCTTACCTGGAAAAGCAGTACGGCCTCACAAATGTGGATGAAGAAATGCGCAGCGCCAAAGGACTGTACAATAAGCTCTGGTACCAGCTTTTGTACAAAGCAGAAGAAGCGAAAATAACGCTGAGCAGCCAGCAAAGTGCCGATATAGAATTTGAATTTACCGACGGCAATGGAAATGAACATGAAGTATTCTTTTCCATCGAAAGACAACATTTTGAAGCGATTGTGAGGGACAAAATTATCTACTCGGTAGATTTTATTGACAAGCTCCTGCAACGCAACAAACTGTTGCCATCAGATATCAAAGAAGTAATATTGGTGGGCGGCAGCACCTACATTCCGCTGGTACGGCATACGATTGAAAACAGGCTGGGCATTAAGATCAATTGCAGCGTGGATCCAACGACCGCAGTAGTGGTTGGCGCCGCCTACTATGCAGGCACTAAAACCAAATATGTCCCCGATGCCTCAGCTCATGCAGACGCTTTGGCACAAGCTGAAAAGAAAGCCACTGCCAGTGATATCATGGTAAAAATGGCGTACCAGAAAGCCAGCCGCGAAACAGAAGAATATTTTACCGCAGCCATCACCAACCTGCCTCAGGGCACCTGGTACCGCATCACCCGCGACGATGGCGGCTACGACAGTGGTTTTAAAAGCGCCGAAGACCGCATCAGCGAAATGTTGCACCTGCTGCCGGATTCGATGAATGTTTTTAAACTGAGATTGTATACAAGTAACCGGCAACAACTGGAGGCTGCTATCGACTCCATTAATATTGTCCAGGGAAAATTTTCGATCTATGGCCAGCCGCTACCGAACGATATATGCCTGGAAGTGGACGACACCAGCACGCAGACCACACATCTCGAAGTAATCTTCGAAAAAAATGCCTTGCTACCCATCAAACGCACGATCACAAAAACCATTAGCCGCACCATTGCAAGGGGCAGCGACGACCAGCTCGTGATCAATGTGCTGGAAGGCAGCCGGTACGCATCGCCGCAAACTAACCTGCCCATCGGCATTGTTTCCATCCGGGGCAAAGACCTGAAAACAGATATCATAAAAGGTTGCGATATCGACATCACTTTCGAAATCAGCGAAAGCCGTGATATTACTATCGAAGCGTATGTGAGCATGATCGACCAGGAATATAAGGAAGTATTCAATCCGAGCAGCCGCGCGGTAAATATCGAAAGACTGAAGGAAGAGACGGGCTACCTGCTAAGCGTAGGCGAACGCAATAGGGCTAAGCTGGTGGAAAAAGAAAAGTACGAGCAAAGTGCCATCCTGCAGGCTGCGATTGACAAACTAAACGACCTGAACAAAAGGCTGCGAAAGTTAAAACAGGACGACGTAACTGACACCAAATACCAGCTGGATGAGGAAAAAAGAAAACTGGCACAGGTCATCGACACATCCGGAAAAGAAGACCGCCTGATTGAATTTAAAGAAGATTATTTCGACGCAAAAGATAGCTGCAATTACTACCTCAACCAGGGTGGTGAAGCCGCAGCATTTTTAATGAAAAGGTTCGACGAAATAATTGCCGCGGAAAACGAATGGCTCAATGCGGATAGCACCACCACTATCAAAAGAAAGATAACAGAACTCAATAAGCTGAGCTGGGATATACGCCGTAAAGACATTAGCCATGTGATCCATATATACATGTATTACGCTACCAAGGACAATGCAGAATACAAGGATACAAAAAAAGCAGCGCAGCTCAAAGCCCGCGGTGATGCTGCATTAGAGCGGAAGAACGTAGATGAAATGCTGAGCATCATTTACCAGTTGTACGATATCCTGATTGATAAAGACAACGATGAAGTATTAAAGGGAACGGGACTAAAATAACAACGTCAATAGGGAAATAAAAAAACATCTGTAATCAACTGGCCATTATCGCTTATTTCCAGGTGACCTCCAGTTGCAGCATTCGCCTCCAGGAAATGCCCCATTGGCCGGTTGAGCCATTGTACGTTATAAGACAAATGCTCTGTAAACAGGCCCGGTCCATTGACTTTTTTACCTGTTTTGGTATCGGTAAAATCCAGCGCGGGGCCATCTTTAAAAGTCTGTTCAAGATATGGGGTAATAGTATTGTCTCCCTCAGACAGTGTCGTAATATACTTGCTCTTTGCTTTTACATACACGCTAAAAACCCGGTGGTTACCTTTAATAAAAATGATTGCGTCCACACCGGTGTTGTTCTCAATACGAAAAGGGAAGGTTTTATATTTCTTTGTATCCTTCGGCTGAAATATCGCTTTCCATTCCGCAGCGTAAGGGTCGGCTCCGTTAACCAACTTCTGTACAGGAAATGAATCGTTCACCGAATATCTTGCATTGAATATCCTGCTCAAAAATTTATCCATGGCCCGGGCAGCAGGATTATGCATATCCGTAGCGTGTACAGCACTTGCAGCATCCGGCGGCTCCACCGCGGTCGTCTTATCAGAAATGGTAGGCATCGTATATGGTTGGCTCCGGGTTGAAAAAGTAATATTGTCATATTTTGAACTATGGTCGATTTCATTGTTACAGGTAATCAGCTTAAAAATAATGAATACGAAAAAGAATATAGCCCTTGCACCGCCCCATTCCGATGAGGTAGAACCCTTGCCCGGTTTTACATAAGTTTTGTTCCGAACGATCGCCTGCATTTCGTCGTACTTATCCTGCAATTGCTGCTGCATGTATTCGCTGTGCGCCAGTACTTTTGCGTTGCGCAGTGTGTCCAGCGCGTAGGTGCGGTTTTGTGCATTGAACAGATCGATGAGCACCTGCATCATGTCAAAGGCATACTCATCCCGCTGGCTGGCGAATCGGTTTTCTGGCAGTTGTACCATCATATTAACAAGCCGGTAATCGCATAACTTTTCTATCCGCTGTACTTCGTCACGGGCGGAAAGTTTGGCTTTACCGCTATCATGCAACTCCTTCAATTGCTCAATATTTTCCTGCATGGCGCTATCCAATACCATCCAACATTTCTCCTGGTGCCGCAGGTCCATCATTAGCGGAAGCGACATTAGATAATTCCAGCCTTCGGTGTCGGATTTTTTAAAGCATTCTTTTGCCGCCTTGCTAAACGCAAAAGCAAACCAGGGACTGATCCACTCAATGAATGCAGCTTGCAAATACAATGGCTGCTGGGCAAACCGGTGCAACAACAATAGCCCCCGCCCTTCTAAAAAATGAAGTAAGGTAGTATCCGCTGCTACTGCCTGGTGAAATGCCAGTTCTTCGGTTTGGTGGAGTTGGTCGAAAAAAACAACGATATCGTTCTTAGAAAATGCCTTGCCTTTAAAATCAATGGTGGTGCCTCCACTTAACTCCAGTTCGGCCAGCATTTTCTTTTTAGCCAGTAGCAGGTCTTTTTTGTCAAAACTGGTTTTGCCATCCAGATTGAGCATCAATAGAGGAGAGATGTAGTGGATCTGCTGATGGTTCATGGCACGAATTACCGGCATTTTTTAATACAGCTGTTTGGTGGGGGAAATTTTGTTGTATGTCGCCATTTACTCCTTCCGGAATCTTTATGCATTGCCGCCCGGGGTAATCAGGCAAACTGCGTTGAAAGCAGCCGAAATAAAGGGCCGCATCATGCAATAAAAAAGCCTTTATAAACTCTTATGGATTTCAATTCTTGATAAAACGTAGCACATCCACGGCCCAATCATTGATAAAATCATATTCTTTTACAATTTTTCCGTCAGCAACTCTGAACAACAATTTAGGCTCCTGAAATTGTTCCGAATTATCGTAAATATATGCCCAGTCAACAATTTTAGAAGCGATACAACAATTAGCAGTCGACTTGCTATATCTCGAAATGATTTTTAAAATAGGAACGTCATGGCCGCCTTCCATAACTCTTTGAGCAATACGGCTTGCATTAATGGTAGGACTCTCTGTTCCCACAAAAAACAACCTTATAAAGTAGCCCTTGGCCTTTGCTCTCTCAAAAAACAGGATTTTGTCTTGGGCTGAAAGTGCAGTTTAAAATTTTAGTCCATTTCCCTGGACAATACATTCTTCCCTCATTTGTTATGAAAGCTTTGCCGCACTATCTACCGCATTGTAATCGTTCCAATCACCAAATATATCCCTGGCAATATTGTCTGGATTGATATAACACAATCTTCCACCCATTCGTGTTTAAGAATTTTGTGTGTAATGAATGTATTGCCGGACCCATTCGGACCAGCAATTACAATTAGAATTGGCTTTTAGATAAAGGGCTTTATCATTGTTTCTGTACGGCCAACCCTGGCAGTTGTTTTACAGTTGCTTGCAATTGATTCTGGCTTTCAACGGCTTTACGTTTAGCTTCTGCAGCCACTTCCTTCATTAATTCCGATAACTCCTTATCAGCAGGTTCGTTTTCTGCCATTAAGATTGCTGTGTTCATAATTTATTTAGGTGCTTGATTTTAAAAAGCGATAAGATAAAGCAACTTAACCAGTACTGGATAAATACGGTAGTTGCTTTTGCTTAAAGGTCAACGTTGCATGAATCGCCGATAGCGTATATTTCATGATTCAATTGACCAGCCAAATGCAAGTTTCATATGAGCACTGCTTCTAAAAATAAAAAAGGCCGTAACGTATTTTTGCGAATGCATCCGCTGCAGCGCATATTGCTGAGCCTCGGCATGTCGCTGGTGGTCTACCTGCTTATCCGCAATTTTCATTTTCCTTCCTTTCTAACCGTCACGATTATTTGGAACACATTTGCGGTGTCTTTTATCTGTAGTAGCTGGGTTGTTTTCTTTACAAGAACACAGCAGGAAATTGTACACCTGGCCAATAAGGAAGATGGAAGCAGGCCATTCGTACTAGCCAGTATTTTGATCAGTGCCTTTGCCAGCATGTTCGCGGTGTTACTGCTGATGATCTCTAAGGATCAACCTCCCGGCCTTGCAGCAATCACCACTGTCTTATCAGTAAGCGGCATGATGGCATCCTGGGTGATGGTGCATACCATTTTTACTTTTCATTATGCGCACATGTATTATTTCGACAAAAAAGATGGCACACCTGATGGGGAACCCCTGGATTTCCCCGGTGAGAAAAAACCCGATTATCTTGATTTCGCCTATTTCGCTTTCATCATCGGCATGACATTCCAGGTTTCTGATGTGGAGATTTGTTCCAGCAGTATGCGGCGGACAGCCCTGGCGCACAGCTTACTATCTTTCGCTCTCAATACATTTGTGGTTGCCCTCACCATTAATTTGATTGCAGGGCTCAAAAAGTAATAGCGGCCGGCCCGCAACAAAGGACTGTAGGTGAAATCGTTCTTTCTATCTTCGCCGCATGACCCCTACAGTTTATTATTGTTACGATGCATATTGCGGCTGGTGCTATGCCTTTAGTCCTGTGATCAAACGCATCGCTGAGGAATATAAAGACCGCCTGCCTTTTGAAGTATTAAGCGGTGGTATGATCATCAGCGAAAACCCGCAACCCATCAGCGCCACTGCGGGCTATATCTTAAATGCCTATAAAACAGTGGAAGAATATTCCGGCATTCAGTTCGGCGAAGACTACCTGTGGCATATCAAAAATCCTGACCTCAGCGACTGGTTTCCCAACAGCGAAAAACCGGCGATTGCGCTTTGTATTTTTAAGGAGTTTTACGAAGACCGCCAGGTGGAGTTTGCTGCCGATCTGCAATACGCCCTGCATTTCGAAGGCCGCGACCTCTGCGACGACGAAGCCTATCGCCACCTGTTGGAAAAATACAGCATCCAGCCGGAAACATTTTACGCCAAACTGAAGAGCGAGGAGTATAAGGAAAAAGCCTACTACGAATTTTCGCTGTGCAAACAACTACAGGTCACCGGCTACCCGCAAGTGCTGCTGCAAACCGGAGACACCAATTTTTACCTGTTGGCCAAAGGCTTTACGCCATACGAAGAGTTGAAAGAACGAATTGAAAAGGTGCTTGCAGAAATAGCGAAACTTTGATAATAAAGGCTGCCAACTTAGCCCCAAAGGGGCGGAACATAATAGCCCAAGGCATCGCCCTGGGGGAAAAGATGCGGTACAATCAAGTCCCGAAAGGGCGACACAATTGCAATTCGGAATGATGATGTACGTGGAGAAATGTCTCGCCCTTTCAGGGCTTCTCGTTCACGAATACGTCTATTCCCAGGGCGATGCCCTGGGCTATTATTTAAAGCCCTTTCAGGGCGAATAGCATTCTGAACTACTACCCGCCACCCCTCAATTCTTCCTAAACGAGCGGATCCTCGTCTGCACATTATCGCGGATATTTTTCCAGAAAAAATTGATGTCGCCAATATGGTAATTGGTCCGCGTTAAAAAGATATTTCCGAAAAACCGTGGCTTGCTGGTCCATAAAACGTTGCCCTTTACCCTGGCATCAATGTTATGCACTTTTACCTTATTGAATTTAAACAGGATGGTGCCGTTATTGAATTTTCGGCTGACCGGTTCCTCATTCATCTGCCAGTTCAGCGGGTTTACAACAGCGGCTGTAAATGTTTCTTTGGCTACAAACGGGGCTTCATAACCCTCTTTAAAACTACGCCAGCTTACAAAACATCCGGTTTGCAAAGAATCCGCGCAAGGAACCACGGAACTAAAATAGTCGGTTCGGATAGGCATGCCAATCAGGTAGGCAGCGATCATCTTTTTGGCCAGCGGTTTCCCTTCGACCATTTCTTTAATCAGCCTTGCAGCATGTATCGTACCCTGACTATGTGCTGCAATTATAAACGGCCTGCCCTGGTTATAATGGGCCAGGTAAAATTCAAATGCCGTCTTTACGTCGTAATAAGCAATATTAAAAAATGGCTTGGCTACAGAATCGGGAACAAAGAACGAACGGTAATGGGCCTGGCGATACCTCGGTGCAAATACCCTGCACTGGTTAAACACGGACGCCTGGTTTAAAATGGTGGAATAGTCTGTTTTGGCATTCAGGGCTGCGTCGTTGATATTGGCATTCCAGCGGGGGCCACCATTAGGTTCATCAGCAATCTCGGCGTTATCGCCATAAGTGGTTGGGTAAATAAAAAATACATCCACCGTGGTGTCTTGCCTGTTTTTGCGAAAGGGTTTTGGCAAACTATCCGATGGGTCCCATTTGTAGGGATGGGCTGCCCAGTAGTATAATTGGTTATAGTCAGGAAGCGTGTTGACATTACTGGTGGTATAATCTGCCAATTGGTATTTGGGTGCGCTAACGCAGCCACTGAGCCAGATAAGCAATAATATAGCCATTGCTATTGCTGGCATTGCCCCTGCTGATAAACACACTGTTTGTTGCAGGTCAAGGCGGTTGAATTGGCCGGTAGTCGTTTTTCTAACCGTATATTCCATAGTTGTGTAACAAAAAACCTTTTGTATTTTTACCGCCCTGAAGAAAAAAAAATAAATCTACAAAACTAAAACGATTGATATGGCAATACCCAGCGTAGACCTTGCGAAATTTACCCAAGGTACAGATGAAGAAAGAAAGGAATTTGTGGCCGAGCTTGGAAAAGCGTACGAAGAAGTGGGGTTTGTAGCGGTTAAAAACCACGGCATCCCGCAGGAACTGATCGATGAACTGTACAATTATGTGAAGTCTTTCTTTAGCCTCCCCAGCGATCTTAAACGCAGTTACGAAAAACCCGAACTCGCCGGCCAGCGCGGCTATACCAGTTTTGGTAAGGAACATGCCAAAGGCAGCGACGCACCAGACCTGAAAGAATTTTACCAGTTTGGCCAAACGGTGACTGATGGCGATCCGATCGCAGCAGAATATCCCAACAATGTAGGTGTGGAAGAAATCCCGCAGTTAAAGCCAACGATGGAAACAGCTTACAGTAATTTTCAAAAAAGTGGCACCGCATTACTACAGGCCATCTCGATATACCTGGGCCTGGATGAACATTATTTTGATGAATATGTACACAATGGCAATTCCATCCTGCGTGCCATCCATTACCCACCCATTACCAGCGAACCAAAGAGTGCGATCCGTGCCGAACAGCATGAAGATATCAACCTGATTACCCTGCTTGTGGGCGCTTCGGCCGAAGGCCTGCAGATATTGACCAAGCAGGGCGAATGGGTAGGGGTAACTGCTTTGCCGGGGCAGATCGTGGTAAACGTGGGCGATATGTTGCAACGGCTTACCAACAACAAACTGTGCAGTACTACCCACCGCGTGGTAAATCCGCCAAAAGAGCATTGGGGCACCAGCCGCTTTAGCATCCCGTTTTTCCTCCATCCCAAAGGAGGCATGGATCTTACCTGCCTGGAAAGCTGTATCGACGCTGAACACCCTAAAGCCTACGTAGATACCACCGCCGGCGAATACCTGGATGAAAGGTTACGGGAGATTGGCTTAAAGAAATAAAAGTGTGTATAAAAAATCCCCGGCGCGTTTCCGGGGATTTTTTTTATGGTCAGATGTATTCGTATTTGGCTCGTTCAAGCCAGTGATTATGATTGTGGTTGGGAATAGGTTTTTTATTTCCAATTCCTGAGTGGACGCTTCTGAGGAGCTGCAGTAATTGCGAGTAAATATTTTCCGCTTCGCGGATCAAGTTTTTTCAAGATGACATGGTGCAGGAGCGTCTCCTGGCCCAAAATTCATCATGAATCTTGCCGGGGGGCACGCCTCTCCGCGAGGAGAGGGGACGGGGGTGAGGCCTCCCTTGGCAGGAAATCTTCTAAAAACCGGAAAATAACCATTTTGATTATGAACCACTTATACTATATGTCATTGGCAGGGTTCCTGCCCGCTTGTCCCGACGAATGGCGGTGAAGCAATCTGTCTGCGAATTGTCAGCCGGGAGCTTGTTAGTGCAACCTTTCGTTACAGCATTTGGTGAGGTTGCTTCTTCGGGCAAGAACCCTCATCGCAATGACTGATTGAGAGTGCCGCAAGGACTATAGAAACTTTCTGAACTGACACAGCTTCTCATCATAGTATCACAGCTTCCAATTATTCTCTCACTAGCGTCTCACCATTCTCCCACTAGCGTCTCACCTTTTCACCACTAGCTAATAGTAACTGCAAAAACCAGCAGTGAAAGGATAATTGTAAAGACAACAGATAGCTCCCAAAGCACCCGCCCTTTTGTATGGCTATGCCGGCCGGTTGCAGAAAAATAAACAGAATATTTCATTAGCATTATTTTTACAGATGTTTAAATAAAACCCCGCCGGGAACGGCAGGGTTTACCAACCTAAACATAGCGATGCTGTCCGCATCGATCTGTTTGTATTTGCGGGGCCCTGTACGGCACCCCGCTTTTATTTTTAATCTATTAAAGGGAAAGAGCTGAGCGGCGAAAAGTTGCCGGGTGTCTGATTGTCGTTATCTGTAGCAGGATGTTCTCCAACAGTTTCTTCCGATGCTACCTGCTTGCCATTGCCTTCATATCGGTATCCGGTTTCCAGTTTCATCAGCGAATCCTTCAGCACTTTGATAATTGAATCCTTTTTTATTTTTTCCGGAGTGGCGGGCTGGGATTTTGCAGGAGCTGGCTGTAAATTGCCATTATCGTCGTTGTCATCGTTGTTTTGTTTAGGCTCCTGCTCATCATAACGATACTCTTTATTATCCCTGCCTTTGCGTGTAAAAGGCACCAGGTCTTCATTCGTCATGATCATGGTGCGGTTGCTATGCCAATTTTCGCCATCCTGCCAGTTACGGGGCAGATTGATACGGCGGTTACGACGGTTACCAAACTCCACGTTAAAATAGTCATAGTCATATAAAGATTCATCCATTTTTACTTTTTTGCCAACGGGCACTTCCAGCACTACCAATACCCGCTGGTTACGCCATTTATCATGTTTGCTGATTCCGAAACTTTCTGGCAGGTAAATCACGCTATCGCGTTGGGTGATTGGGAAACTGATCTTTTCTACCAGTTCTCTTGAATTCTGGTTATCGCTTCCGTTGCTTATTTTTACAGCGTGTAGATGATACAAACTATCCGGACTTTTGATAATATTTACCCGTACAGTGTTCATATAAAGGCTATCTCCTTCAATACTGATTACGCCATCAAAATTAAGCCAGTTGCTATACCCATGGCGGTTATCGGGGGCTACCATAACCAGCAGGTTATTGTTGGCAGGCTGCACTACCGTTATATCTTCAGTCGCAGAATTGGGAGTACTAAAGCTCCGGCTTAGGGTTGCGATAAGTGCAATCAGGCAAAACAAGCCGACAAACCAAAGTGCAGAAAACGAATAGCCGATATAGCGATTATGTGTTTTTACTTTCATCATCCTCCGGATAAGCCATGTGATAAAAGCTATAATCGGAATGCCAGCGAATAACAACAGGGTGCCCCAGGCATATACATTTTGCCAAACGCCTTCGAGGAAAAAATCTTTTAGTGGCAATACACCTACGCCGCCACTCAGCAGTACGATCAACCCGGCAAAAAGGGCCAGGGCCACACATCCAATTACAAAAAATACAAATGCTTTTACAAGAATCAGGATGGCATTTCCGAGGCCACCGCGGTTGCGGCGGACAGCACTGCTGGTATCACCCATGATAGTACTCGCACCTGTTTTAAAAGCTTCACCGGCCTGCTTGCCTGCCTTGCCAAATTCCTTTCCTACACGCCTGGCTTCCTCGCCCATCTGGCGGGCTTTTTCGCCCATATCTTTTGCTGAGCCCGTAAATTCCTTGCCCATTTTTTCAGCGCGTTCTTTAAAGCCTTTCATGTCTTCCATAACGGTATTTCTGATGCTGTTTAAATCGATTTTTTCGCCTTTCATTTCCAGTTTTTCATGGGCCGTGACTGCCTCGGGCAATACGATCCAGAGAATAATATAGGTGAGAATAAAAGTACCTCCGCTAAAACCACCGATGATTACCGGGCCGTTAAGAAAGAAGTTTCGGCCAATAGAAGTGATGAGTCCGAATATGAACGGAGCAGCAAAAATTACACGCGGTATAGACACATTGATATCAAAGTATTTTGCCAAACCACCACATACACCACCAAATATTTTGTCGTCGCTATCACGGTACAGGCGTTTACGAATGCTGGTAACCAGGCTCCTGCTGGGTAATGCGATCCATAAAATGATGTACACGAGGAATCCAAATCCACCAGCAAAAGCACTTACCGCAAAGAGTATCCGCATAACGGCGGGGTCTATACCGAGGTAGTTGGAAAGGCCACTGGCCACACCTCCCAGTATTTTATCTTCCTCATCCCTGTACAGCCGTTTTTTGGTACTGCCCGCCTGCTCCTCCTGGCTATTCGACTGCCCTTCGTTCGTCGCTTGATCCTTAGACCTTGTATCTTGATTCCTGGGATTAGTGCCTTCATCGTCGGCCTCCTCAAAATCGGATGGGCGGCCCATGCTGTTCATGATAGCATTTACATCGGCATCGGTAATACAGGGCGCTCCTTTTTTTAATTGTTCGGCAAACAGCTCCCCGATACGGCTTTCGATATCGTTGATAATTTCATCGCGGCCTTCTTCATTGGCGAAGTAACTGCGAAGGCTGCCAGTGTATTGTTGTAACATTTCATAAGCCGATTCCTCGATGGGTACCACCCGGCCTTGAAAGTTTATATTGATTACCTTTTTCATGATAGATAAATTAGAGAATGTTTAGTTGACTTCGGGTATGCCCCTGTAAGACTTAGTTGGTTATTACTGGCCGGTTTCGCCAAGGCCCTGATTTTTGAGATCGTCGGTAATTTCTTTGTTGATGGTTTCGTCCAGGTTGGCATAGGAATCCGCTGTTTGCCTGGTATTTTCAGGTGCCGGGCCTGCCATCAGGCTCTGGTGTTTTACAGCCTCTACCGCCGTGGCCATCTCGTTCCAGGTGGCTTCGAGTTCCTGATAAAAAAGCAGGCCGGCGTCAGTAAGATTAAAATATTTCCGGGGCGGACCGCTGTTGCTTTCTACCCAGCGGTAACTCAGCATATTGGCGTTTTTAAGGCGGGTAAGTAAGGGGTATAATGTGCCTTCCATCATCTGGAAATTGGCTGCCTTCATTTTATCGATGATATCACTGGGGTATGCTTCTCCCTGCCTTATCACCGAAAGGACGCAGAATTCCAGCACACCCTTCCGCATCTGGCTCGCTGTGTTTTCGATGTTCATCTTTTTAATTTTTTATTGTTAGCAATCGTATTCGTAAATCGTGAGTGGCCAGTGGGGAATGGCGAGTAGGTATTGATAAGAGATTGCTTTTAGAAGTTTCTTGTTCCAATCCCAAACTGCCAAACAATCGTTCCAGTTACCGGTAGTGTGCGGCGATTTCTTTAACTACCCGGGCGGTGAAGTCCCGGGCGCCCGCGTCCTGGTAGTCGAGGTGGCGGGTGCCATCATACAGGGTGTAAGTAATGCTGCCGTTTCCATTGCGGGTTACCACGAAGGTTTCACCGTCCTTTTTATATTTTACAAAAGCGTTCGGCGACATGTGTTCGATCGTCGTTTCGTCTTCGCTGAAAATGATTTTTCCCGAATATTGGATTTTCATGGTACTATGATCATTGCTAACACGAACGGTCCTGGTGCGCTGATGGTCCATATGGCATCCGGAGGCTATGAACAAGATCAAAACAAGAGCGCCGATAAGATAATTTCCTTTTTTCATGATTGACAATTGAAGGTGGTTTAATCAGAAGAGCGAGTGTCAGTTAGTAGAACCCGGTACCTTTCCCCCTTTCACAACACAAAGATATGGGCACAAGTCGGTACTATGCAACACACAGTACATATTTATTTTTAGTAGCTGGTAGTGGATTAGTATAGGGAATGACACAAAATGCAATACTGGAGCGGGTTTCAGTCAAATATCCGAGTTGGGAAAAATTATTTCCCTTTGACAAATGGACAAAATACGGGTACGAGTGGATGGAGATTAAGTCCCGACCCTACCACACCTAACAATAAATATTTTGTAATTGGGGTTGATGGAGGCGCTGTAATTGCCTTGAGATGCTGTGAGAATTATCTTTTCGACTGAAAAAATGAAATCATCAATTCTGCACATGTTTCCTGCAAAATGCCATTGGTGACAATTGTTTTAGGATGAAACGGGCATGTGTCCTTGTAAAATGCCCGGTATCCATGTTTGGCATCGCCTGCTCCGTATACAATTTTGCCGATTTTACTCCAGTAGAGGGCGCCCGCACACATATGGCAGGGTTCTACGGTTACATATAAGGTAGCCCCAGGCAAGTATTTAGAGCCTAAAAAACTAAAGGCAGAAGTAATAGCGATGATCTCAGCATGAGCTGTCGGGTCGCTCAGCATCTCTACCTGGTTATGACCGCGCCCAAGAATCCGGCCATCCTGCACTACAATAGCTCCAACAGGAACTTCGTCCGCATCGTAGGCCAGCTGTGCTTCCCGCAGGGCCAGCCGCATGTAGTGCTCGTCGTTTCTCTCGTCCATTTGACGAATGTAAGAAACAGGAAAGCAATGGACGGATCTGTACTTTGCGTTTTCTGTAAAAGAAGCTTGTGGCCAAATCACGATTGCATTTGGCGCGGGTATCCGGAAATCAAAACCCGTCTATTTATTTCTGTGGGAAAGGTGTTTACCATAAACGATAGTTGCGATTACAACTAGTGCAGACAAACATATAATCAACTTAATCAGGTAAACAGGCAGATGAGCTTTCTCAATTAGTTTTACAAACAGCAGGCCAACGGCGCTCCAAAAAAGGATCCAAAAAACCTGCTTTATCATATTGTTGTTTTATGAAAGATAAACATATTTAGAACATTAAATCAGCAATCGCCAATTTATTAAAGGCGTTTAGCAGCTCTTCGGACTGCATGCCTATTGGGACACGCCAACATTCCAAACTTCTCAACTTCTAAGCTCATTTGAATGGATTCGAAAACTTCACCTCCGTAGCAACCGTATTATCCGTAAGCGTTTGTAAAAAGGCAAGGATCTTCACCCGATCCTGGGGTGCCACACCATGAGCGGGGATATGCCGGCCAGCATCGCGGGTACTCCGGCCGCGCTGCCATTGTGAAATACCGGGTGGCAGTGGCGATATTGTGCAGGCTACCCGATTTAAACCGGTTTTGGTTATTGATACCATGCATATTCCGGTGAAAGTGAGCCACCATTCCGGCCAAAGTGAGCCACCTGATAAAGAGCGTAGTATTAATATTTAAAGTTAACTGTTTTTCTTTGTTCTTAGGGACTCTCCTTT
>JBDSXW010000080.1:0-72165 GCA_039925965.1 Chitinophagaceae bacterium | reverse complement strand
AAATAGAATTAAAAGGAGAGTCCCTAAGAACAAAGAAAAACAGTTAACTTTAAATATTAATACTACGCTCTTTATCAGGTGGCTCACTTTGGCCGGAATGGTGGCTCACTTTCACCGGAATATGCACTTGACTCTATAGTTTGCAAGGAAGAAGACGCTTTCGAAAGATAAGTTCTTGCCATTTGATATGAATGTAATTCGGAAGAATTCTCCATTCCTCTAGTAATAATAATCGTTCCATCGTTTTTATAAATTGCTACTGTGGCACCTTGCTGGTTTTTGATAATAACTTCCTTTCCGTTCGGATCTATAAATAAAACGGGATTATTGAAGCAAAATTGATAGGGGGCGATGTCCGGATACTTTCTTTGCAATGGATCTACACTTAACCACCTCCCTATTCTTCCGTCATAAATCCTAGCTCCAAAATCAACATCCCCCTCGGTAATAATTTTGTCATTCTCTTTCCCATTAAACCCATACCTGTATTGACTTCCAGCGGAATATTTCCTTCCTGGTAATACCATCCCGTATGGATGATAATGCAATCTGGGAAAATCCTTTGCTGGACTAGGTTTCAAAGAACTGGAGAGTTTGTAAAATGACCCATTTCGAATCATTTTAGCCCATAAATGGACTTCAATATATCACTTTTTGGACCATGTATCGAGTATTTCCAAACAGCGGAAAGCCTTTCTCCTCCTTTCTTTGGCACCGTTTGTCACATTTCGGTTATAATATTAGAAGTGCTTTCATTTCGTAAAAATCTAATCCTTTAACTCACCTCATGATTTTCTAAAATGTAATCAGCAATCAACTTGATTCGCTCTGGGCTGTTAATAACGCCAACCAAAAATTTCCCCCAGTCAAAATCTTCATCTTCTGAAAATCCAAAAGAACTCTCTAGCATGTTTTCACTATTCCGTTTATAAGAAAACATTATCTGCAGCTCGCCGTCTTGGTATAGTTGAAAAATCGACTCGTTTGCGCTGTGAATTAAACTGGCGGATGATCCGGCATCTATTATGCAAATTGTTTCTCCGACACAGAGAGATACGAGACGTTTATCAAAGAGGATATAAGATAATTTTTCTCCCACTAGGTTATACCAGCCATTGGTGCATATGTTGGATGTTGTTTTTTGTAGAATTTGCCCGCTTGACAAATCTAAAACTTCATTGTTTTTTTTATAAGATTGAAGAAAAAAATTGGTTGTTTTCATGTTTATTGTTTAAAATTTAAATCTTTTCCGCCTGGACGAGAAGCGCTTTCAATAATTTCATCCCAGCTTTTTCCTTTGCTGCGTAAAAAATCAATTGTAGGCCCCAACTTATCTCCATATTTTTCAAGATTTCTTTTATAAATTGATTCTAATATTGTAGGAGGTGTTAAGGCTTTGTATTTTAAACCAAGCGTTCTGCGATACATATGCACCGTTCTAGCTATTCCTTCCGTTGTAGTACCCTCTTGTGAATGCAATGCCTTAACTAAATTTTTAATGCCGTCTACCTCATTTTCATATGCGTGTCTCAGTGCTATATCTGGCTCCGGTGCTTTAAAGGTCATTTTTCTCGTGCCCCGACCTATTGACATTCCTACCGCCCCGGTAACTTCTGCCAATGCCACATTTGCAGCAATTGTGATAACACCCAAGGCGTTTCTGTTTAAGCTTATAATTTGTTTTGTGATAACTGATAATTTATGATAGTCATCTATTTTGCTGTTGAGTACTTTTTCAACGTCTGACAGTGAATTAGTACCAAACAGGGATAGCCCATTCGCATAAGTTTCTACCGCCAGTTTGAAAAGGCCCACTTCAGAATAACTCAGCTGGTTCTTTTCACCATACGAAATAGCCGCGTCTATTAATCTCCATCTGGCTTCTTTCGAAAATGTGGAGCCAGTCTTTTTTGCTTCTTTTAAGGTATTTACGGCGATACCAACTGCGTCAGTTAGTTGTTTATTAGATAGGCTGGAATCACTGTCTCCAAACGGATCAATATTACAAATGGGATTATTCGAGAAACAACCATATGGACTTTGACCTTCTTTTACGATCGGATCTACATTCCATCTACGACCAATCCTACTATCGTACTCCCAAAATGTGGCTGTTGTGAGATTGCCACCGGGATCAATTTCTAGACTTTTCTCTTGTCTGTTAAAACCATACCTGTATTGGCTTCCAGCGGAATAGGTTCTTCCTACTAAGGCCATTCCGTATGGATGCTAATGCTTTTAGAGGAAATCCTTTGCTGGCAATGGTTTCAAAGAACTGAAAATTATGCAAAAAACGAGACGTTTTTGAGGAAATTCGTCTCAAATCTACCAATATTTTGCCTTTTGTTATAGGTATTTACTGGTTGCTTTAGATATTTATTATGATGCTTTGAACCAATTGTTGGCGTCCATGGAAGAAACATGAATTTATTGTAAATGAGGTGATGCTTCGGCAAAGTGCCCAGGAAATTTTTTCGATGCTTAAAATTAGTTTACATCTCTATTTATTCACGTTAATTTAGTGTTAGCAGATAGGATGATATGGGCGTAAAAAATTAGTCTTTATAACGTGGAAGTCTGATAAGCTAATTTGGCTATTTGCAACAGCATTTTGAAACCCGAGTTAAAAGAGCTGCTAAAAGGAGTTTTTAACTTTTGACTTATATTAACAAAACAATTTAACTCAATCAAAAAACTCACTAAGTCGATCGAATTCTTTCAGAATAAATTCTTCTGAGAGTTTATTTGTAGACCTAATGAAAGTTCCAAACGAATTATTTACCAATTTGACTAAGAAATTCTCAATGTTTATTGTATAGATAACAACATCAGGTCCTTCGCTTTGATCCAAAATTAAAACATGATAATGGAGGCTAAGAATCCTTATCACTTTCTCTAGGTTATCTAAATCGTCATAGTTGAGTATATCAAAGACTATTTCTCCATTCAAATATCGTTGGCTGATTCCTGCCATTATAATCCTAAATTTTTGTTTACTGATTGTCGGGATCTGGTTGAGGCCTTAATAATTTCCTTATAATTTCCATTATACTTTTTGAATACCTCATCCCAAGTCATATTAGGGTCTGTCTTATAGAATCCCTCAGCTTTGGCTCTATCTTTCATTAACTCTCTTGCCGTGGTTCGTATTAAATTTCTCAAACTAAAAGCCTGCTTGGCTTGTGTTTCTAAACTGGCGCTTTGGTCCACCCAACTAGCAAACTTTGATTCTTGAGCCAAACACCATTTTCTCGCTTCCAGATCTGAGAGCCTGGCAAAATTTGACATAGGAACTATAGACCTTATTTTGGCAATAAGGCCATCAAAGCCTCCCAATGCACCGCCTTCCGTCAAAGCCATTACAATTCCAGATATAGCTTTGACATAGTTGTCTGCCCTCCGAATTACTTCAGCATATCCAATGGCACGCAGCACATTTGGATGCTTTTCATAGAGAAAATCAACAATTTCAGGATTTCTTGTAGCATAATCGAACAGCTTGGTGGCATTGTTGGCACCGAGATCATTAGCTGGTTCTATTCCATTATTAGCTCTATCCTCTGGAGTTGCGATTTTAACCATTCCCGGTTTGTCCATTTCGATGGTAAATATCTGCGGACCTAAGGCTTGCTTCTTTTTACTTAGGAACCGTCCAACTGCATCATGATAATTACTCACAACTTCCAGAATAATTTGATCTTTTCCTGGTTGTTTTACAACAAATGAAACTACGTCTACTGTAACTTTTTGGCTTCCTTGTTTATGAGTAAAGATTCTGACTATTCTCAGAAAGTCTTTTCCATCTGGATCGACATTATTTACAGGATCGTCTGCTATTCCCACATAAGGACTTTCATATGGATTGGTTTTAGGATCGCAAGCCAACCATCTCCCCAAACGGCTCTCGAAAATCCGTGCGCCAAAGTCTTGGCCTCCCTCGCTTATGTTCCTATCATTCTCCTTCCCATTAAACCCATACCTGTATTGGTTTCCAGTGGAATATTTTCTTCCTGGCAATACCATCCCGTAGGGATGCTAATGCTTTTTGAGGAAATCCTTTGCTGGCAGAGGTTTCAAAGAACTGAAAATCGATTGAAATTAGTCGTTTTTGACCAAAAACGACTCAAAATTGACAGCTTTTTATTTCTAATGTGTCACAGGGTATAAAGTACTAGTAATCCTACATTGTAAGTTATTGAATTTTAGCTTTGTAAAGCCAGAAGACTTCCTGTACACAGGATGTGAGGTTATTATTCGTTTTATGAATTCATTGTCAATGATTGCGGCAGCATCGTCAGAAATGGCAAAGCGTTTGAATAATTGAGTGTTTCATATTCTAAGCCCAGAAGCCGAAGATTTCTGTAATAGGACTGGTGATGCATATAATAGTTTTTTTCTGATTGGACCAGCCAGGCTTGCGGCCCTAGTTTTTCTGCTAAAAACAATTTTTCAAATAGCCGCCCAATCCGCCCGTTTCCATCTCCAAAAGGATAAACATCTACAAATGCCACATGGATGTATGCGGCATAATAAAATACTTCTTCCAGGGTTAAATCCTTTTTTAAAAGCAAGGCAATGTCCATCCAGAGCTTTTTGTATTCATCTTGCAATTAGCTTAGCGTAGCGGCTTCATATTGTATCCTGCCTGTTTGATGCTCCATTACCAGCATTTCTGTTTTTCTTAAAACACTTCGTTGCGCCTCGTGGTTGTGCGTTAATGCGACCAGTGCTTCCAAATTCGGTGGGGCTGCTTCGTCGGGCAAGAACCCGCCTTTAAATGACGCGCATTTTTTTTTAAGAACATGACAACAATCCCTTGCAGTCTTTGCGAGGCGGGTTCTTGACCAACGAAGCAATCTGTAAAGATTCTGTAACGAATCATCGCATTGATGACACTCACTACCGCTACCTGCAGTTAAATTGATTGTGCCGCCAATAATGCGCAGTTTTTTTGCCAGGAACATAGCAGCAATCTTCCACAGTCTTCGCGAGGCGGCTTCTTGCCCAACGAAGCAATCTGTAAAGATTCTGTAACGAATCATCGCATTGATGACACTGCCAACCGCAACCTGCAGTCACATTAATTATACCGCCAATAACGCACAGTTTTTTTGCCAGGAACATAGCAGCAATCTTCCACAGTCTTCGCAAGACGGGTTCTTGCCCAACGAAGCAATCTGTAAAAATTCTGTACCGAATCATCGCATTGATGACACTGCCAACCGCAACCTGTAGTCACATTGCTTGTGCCGCCAATAATGCGCAATTTTTTTGCCAGGAACATCACAGCAATCTTCCACAGTCTTTGCGAGGCGGGTTCTTGCCCAACGAAGCAATCTAAAAAAATTCTTTGACGAATCGTCGCATTGATGACACACTGCCAACCGCAACCTGCAGTCACATTGCTTGCACCGCGCATTGGCGGTACAAGCGGACACGAATCCTTATCATTACATTCAAATTAAAACACACATTTTAAAACCCATAGTAAAATGAGGTAATGCCTATATTTTGCCGACAAGGCTTAAAACCCACAATGAAGGCTGGAGCGTTTTGCAAAGACTGGGAGTTTTTGACAGGGGGTTTTCGGGTGAGAAAGATGCGTGACGAAACGCAAGGGGGTTGCTTCGTCGGGCAAGAACCCTTCTCTCAATGACGTGCATTATATTTTTAATTTATCACACCATTTTCACACTTCCTCAGTTCCACAGTTCCACATTGACCATTATCAATTATCCATTAAAAAATTGTCCATTAAACCGGCACTTCCATAATCACCCTGGTGCCTTTTCCTGGCGATGATTTAATTTCCAGCCGGCCGCTGAGGAGCTCCGCTCTTTTCTTCATATTGGTGAGGCCATTGCCGCTATCAGCAATATGGGTGTCGAAACCAACACCATCATCTTCGATTAGCATCACCACATTTTTCCGGTGCATTTTGATGGCGATATGGGCATGGTCGCATTTGGAATATTTGGCGAGGTTGTTAACCGCTTCTTTAAAAATGAGGAACAGGTCGCGGCGTTTTTCGGGATCTATTTTAATATCATTCAGGCTCTCGTCGGCCTTAAACTGGTAGGCGATATCTTTTGCTTCAAGGATATTGGTGGCATATTCGCGCATACGGGCTACGATGCGCTGCATATTGTCGTTGATGGGATTGATGCTCCAAACTATATCGTCCATTGCTTCCATCATTCGCTGGCTGTTATCGCTTATTTTTTCAATGTATTCACTGGTTTTCTGGGTGTCGGTCTGCACTTTGCGCTTGGCCATTTCGCTTAGGATGTTGATGGTGCTGAGGGTGCTGCCCATATCGTCGTGCAGGTCTCGGGCAATACGGTTGCGCACTTTTTCCATGGCTAGTATTTTATTCACCCGCACCCGGTACAACATATAAAACACTGAAATAAACACCGCGCCACAGATACAATAAAACCACCAGGCATTCCACCAGGGTGGATTGATGCGGATCTTGAAAGAAGTAACCGGGCCTGGTGCTGCTTCACTGTTTTCGGCATAGACCCGGTAGGTATAGAGGCCGGGTTTCAGGTTGGCATAAGACGATATCAGGTAATTGTTGCTTTTATTCCACTCTTTTTCCAGGCCTTCCAATTGGGTGTAATAGGTAAGCCTGCCCCGGTTGAGGAAGCTCAGGGCTGAAAATTCTATTGTGATAAAGTTTTCCTTATAGCCGAGGTCCAGCACTGTATTGTCGGTCAATACTGAATCGATATTTATTTCCTCGTTCAGCAGTCTTACCTGGGTAAGCTCCACTTTGGGCGTTTCTTTCCGCGATTCAAGACTATCAGGGTAAAACCATTCGAAATCTTTATCTGCGGCAGATAAAATTCTGCCATCAGCAAGTTGCTCAAGGCCACCTGCCTGGAAGCCATCGTTCATGATGCCATCCTTTTTGCCAAAGCGCACTATTTTCCTGGAAGGCCAGCCTATTTTATAAAAGCCATCACCAGTTCCAGCCCAGATAAAACCGTTATTGTCTTTCTGCAGACTGAAAATCAGGTTACTCAACAGTCCATCGGCCGTGGTGATATGGGCGAAAGTAGCCGTGTTTTTATTGAAGATGTTGATGCCCATGGTGGTAGCAATCACTAGCAAGCTGTCTTTATAGGGCATCATATCATAGCATATATTACCGGAAATCGTCTTGAGATCATTATCGTCGGACCGCCAGGCTTTTTTTACTTTCCCTGTGAGCGGGTCTATTTCTACGAGGCCACTGTATTGCGTGGAAGCCCATATCCGGTCATGCTCGTCGATAATTATACGGCTGATATTACCCAGGTTTTCTGTGAGAGGGTAATCGTTGTCCACATAACGTATAAATTTATCGGTGCCTTTATTGAGTTTCACCACGAGGCCATGCTGGGTACCAAACCAAAGGTTTCCGCGGCTGTCTTCGGCAACGGTGCGGATAGTACGCTGGTCAAAGGCAGTATCCAGGAAATAGCGGAAACCTTTGGTTTTTACATCATACATCGCGAGGCGGCCCAGCTGGCAACCGATCCAAACCTGGCTACTATCTTTTGTGCGATAGAGTGCCCATACCAGATCAAAATTGCTGTCGTGGCTTTTAATGCCATTTTTATACTGTTGAACCTGGTTGAGTTTTTGGTCGTATTCCACGATGCCACCGCCCCAGGTGGCCGCCCATACTTTGCCACCTGGTAGTTCTGTAAACTGGTTAAAATATTGATCAGCCGGTTTGCCGGTGGCAGGGTCGGTAAATTGTTTGATGCGAACCTGTTGTGATACAGGGTTAAAAACAAAAACCCCGTTATCGGTGCCTACCCAAATATTCTGTTCTTTGTCTTCACATAATGTCATGGCCACATTGGCGTCGAATCCAAGCCCAAAGGGATTGGATTTATTGACTTCATAAAATAGCCCGGTTTGAGGTTTCCATACCTGGAAAGGTGCATCGCCGGCAAACCAGATATTCCCAGCCTTATCCTGGTACGGCCTGAAATGTCCTGAACCCAATGGTATATACGTCTCAAATTTTTTTAGAAAAAGGTTGTACCGGTCGTATTCGAGGTGACTGCTGAAACCCTTGCCATCACTAATATAAGTGGTGATCCAGAATTTCAGATAAGAATCAATGAACATATTTGCCACCGGGTGTAAATAGAATTTCGGATTGGCCAGCACCGGGTGTTCATCGGGGTTATTGCGATAATCAAAAATCTTCTTTTGTTTCATGTCGGCATAAGCAATACCGCTATCGCTACCCAGCCAATAGTTGCCGGTGGCCGGTTCCTCAATAATGGTTTTAAATCGCCACCGGTGAGGGGGCAGGTAGGCAGATGCCCTGGTAAAATTCGCCTTTTTGGCATTGAACCATAACAGACCGGCTTCTTTTGTACCCATCCATATATTGTGTTTGCTGTCTTCGAAAAAATGAAACACTGAAAGATCAGAGTAAGAGCTGCCAGAATCTAACGGGATGCGGTGCAACTGGTTATTGGAGGTGTTTAATATAGCAACCCCGTTGTGGCATACCACCCAGATATTATTTGCATGGTCTTCAAAAATTTTCCCCACATTGTCCGAAGGCAGGGAGAAAGGGTCGCCAAACACTTTGTGCCAGCTCATAAACCGTTTACCATCGTAACGCTGCAGGCCGTTTTGTGTGGCCATCCAGATGTATCCTTTATGATCCTGCATAATATCATTGACCACGCGGTGGGCGAGGCCATCCTGGGTGCTGATATGTTCGAACGTAAAGCTTACCTGTGGCGCCTGTGCAGGTAGCCAGGTGTAAAGCAGCAAGCAGGGAAGCAGGTATATTTTTTTCATGTTTTGTGGTAGCAAGATAATGTGCTATTGTGTTTAAAGTTCGAATAAGGCAGCCGGGAGGTTTCGGCATGCCCGGTATTGTAAATTCCTGCCCTGCCTGGGTAGCCACTGCGTGGTTTGTATATTTCCCAATGCATCCCTATATAACAACTTCCAGGAATTCCTGCCTTTCGATTCTATTCGTAACACGAGTCCAGCGGCCGCAAAACACACACTGCGCGTGAACTAAAGTTAATTTAATCCTAACGCGGCTTAGGGGGATTCGCTAAAACCACATGCTTATGTGGTGCGTTTTTGCCGGTGCAACCCTAACCGCGGGGATGAATGGCATTTAAATCTGGTTAAAAGGCAGATGACTGGTAATTGCATTAGCCGACGGCTTATTGAGGCTATTTTTTATACATCAACATGCGATTGTGCAGGGGTGTTTAGCGGGGCATTTTTGCACCGTCAACATCAAACAGTCAAACAAAAAAACAAATTAAAATGAAAACAATTCTTTCCGCCTTAGCCGGCCTGATCCTCACCGCAACCACAGTAAGCAACGGTAACGCTGCCGAAGCAAAAACCAATCGTTATGTACTTGCCAGTAAGGCCGTATCGCAGTCTTACAACTGCATCGAAGTGCGCGGTAATGTAGACATCATCCTGGTGCAGGGCACTAGCAACTTAATGACCCTGGAAGGTTACCAAAGCCAACTCGAAAACGTAACCCTGAATGTACATGGTAACACTTTGTATGTAAACACTACAGGCAAAGAAAAAGGTAAAAATCCTGTAGTTTATATTCCCGTAAACGATCTGCGTTTTTTAACCGTCCGAGGTAACAGCAATGTGAAGACACTCGGTTTTTTGCAGGCAACCAACACAGTAATTGAACTGGAGGCAGCTTGTCATGTAGAATTGAAATCTACTGGAAAAATCTCTATAGCCGAATACAGCAGTAACGAATATGTAGTGGAAAAATGGGAAATGGCGAGCTTATAATATTTGAAAGCAACCATCATAACGATTTATTTCACGCAGTCCAACCGAAAATGTATGAATAAATATATGCTCCTTAAACCTCCGCCCGGCAGGAAGAACCCATTCAGAACGGCCGGCGGAGGCCACAGGCATAGTGCAGGGGGACTACTTTTTACACCACACCCATCAGAAATAAGTCGAAAATCCTGCAATAAACCCACCGGTAGTTGCAGGCGGATTACCCAGCAAATCTGTTTGTTTTTGAAAGCGGTAATTTAACCGGAACACCGTTTGCGAATTAGGCCTGAAACTCAACGCAGGCATTACGCTCCAAAGATGATCGGAGATATTACCACCGGTCTGGGCGAATTTTCCAACATTCCAATCTACATATTCCAACCTGCAGGCAAGGTTTAGAACTGCATCATCCCAGTCCAGCAGCCGCTTTTTTACCAGGGGATGCACGATATCCATAAAACCACCCTGCTGCCGGTTGCCGAACTGCTGGCTATACGTCTTCGGAACGTCTACAAATACCCAGGCCCATTCTCCGGTAATAGAAATACCCGGCTTTTCTAATGTTGCATTGAGATCCACAGCCACCACATCTACCCTGCGTTTTTTATCGATAATATTTCCATCTTCCTTCCATTTATTGTACGCTCCACCCATATAAGACAGGCCTATTTCTCCAACCCTGGAATTCTTAACGGCAATCTTTCCTGTAAGCAACGGTTCGCCACTTGCTATTTCTTCAAACCTTTCCGCATTGGCTTTCGAAGCAGGTAAATATGTCCTGTTCTGGTTATTCTCTATAATTGAATTATCAAAGCTGCTGGTAGCATAGAGTTCGTAGCCAAACATCCAGTTTTTACTGTAATATTTCCCATATACGCCAAAGCCCGCATTACGCCAGGTAGCAGGCAACATTTGTGCGGCTGACAACGGCCTATCGGTAAATTCCCATTTTGGCCCGTCATGATTTTGATTAAATGCCCCAATCGGATTTACAATCATACCACCTCTTAGATTGAAGAGGGGGTCAAACTCTACATCCACCGCTGCAAACTCTACTGCAATCTCTTTTTCCGCGGGTTCAAATTCTATTTCACATAAAAACTTAATTCGTTTGGAAATAGTTGATGAAACGAATAGTGAAAGCCTCCGGAACTGAAACTGGTGGCCTTCTGAAATACCATCGGTACCAAGGTGCTGCCAGTTGGCTTCTACATAACCGCCAAGGGCCACGGGTAGTTTACCCACCTGTAAAGCCGGGCGGTTGTAAATGGCATCCATATTCATGATCGTTTTTGAACTGTCTTTGGGCACCCGCAGTAAAAGCGTTGGGTCTATCTGCGCAATGGCTGAAAAGATACAGCCTGCAAACAACAGGGTGGTAAAATACTTCAGGTTCATTTTAAGGAAATTTTTAATTCATTGTTCTCAATGATGATGGGGAATGTTCTGAGTGGTGCATTGGCTGGCCCATTTTCTACTTTGCCACGATTATTAAATTCGCTACCATGTGCGGGACACTGGAGTTTATCCCCAAATACTTGTAGTTCCGCTCCCTGGTGGGGGCATTTCATCAAAAGCGCTTCATAGTTTTTTTCATCGAACCGGAACACACAAATCGGGTGCTGGAGTATTTGATTTTCTACCACCAGGTATTTCTTGTACTTCCTTTTGCCGCCTTTTGTTATTTCAAAATCGGCAATGGTCACCAGCATGTCAGATCCCGCTATTTTGCCATTTGTAATTTTCGTGCTGCTGCAAGTTTCCAGCAGTGATAGCATCAAACCCCCACCCATACAGCTGATGCAGCCTGTGCTGATAAATTTTTTTCGGTTCATATGCTATAGGCTTTTTAGAAATTTGATCAATTTTTGCCGGTCGGTTTCGGACAATGTATTAAAGCTATTTTTTGAATTGCCAGCCTCTCCGCCATGCAGTTGGATAGCTGCTTCTATACTTTTCGCCCGCCCATCGTGGAGTAAAAAATATTCACCGCCCTGCGAATTAGGTGATAGGCCAAGGCCCCAAAGTGGCGGAGTTCGCCAGGCGCCTGTTTTGGCTGTGCCTTCTGTGTAGCCGTCGTCAAGAGCAGGACCCATATCGTGGAGTAATAAATCGGTATATGGCGCAAAAGTTTTATAGCTAAGTGAAGCTATTGGGGAGTAACCGCTTTTTAATTCGGGTCGGTGGCAGCCGGAGCAGTTGATATTGATGAAAAGATTTTTGCCTGTCATTACATCCGCATCTTTCTGGCTCCGTTGTATCGGGGCCTTTAATGTTTGCAGGTAAAAAACAACAGCGTTCACTGTTTTATTAGTTACTTCCGGGTCGATGTCCAAGCCTGAGTACACATCACTGGGTTGGAAACTGGAAGTAATACCCATATCCTGGTTGTAAGCATTAGCGGTTTGGTGGAGCAGGTTAAAAGCATTTGCTTTTTTTCCGAACCTACAGATATACTTTCCATTCCGGCTCAGCGAAGTAGGCGGCAAATTGATAAAAGACGGAATCGTACTCCAGTTGGGCACTCCCCGGATCCCATCGCCATTAGCATCATTGGGATCACTCATAGCCATAATATCGGCTTCGGAAACCAGTTCGATAAACCCAAGTCCGGTGTTGGCGGGCGGCGTAAACTTTGAAAAAGTAGCGCCTGCGGGAATTGTTTCCGGAACATAACCAGGCAATGCCCTGTCCTGAAGTTGGGGGCCGCCATTGTTGAGAAACTTGTTACCGGTACTGTCGGTTTGGCCAAACCTGGTAAGCGTTGTAAAAGGGTGGCCCTTACCATCGCGGGCATGGCAACTGCCGCAACTGGTAGCCACGAATATGGAGCCCAGGCCCTTGGCAGATGTAAAGATGTCGTCGTTAAACGCCAGGTCACCGGTTACAAATCGCCTGGTCTGTTCCTGCGTAAGTCCGTAGACAGGCCCATCAAGTAATTCATCATCCTTTCGGGCAGCGGGTTCCAATTTGCTGCATGAAACGACGAGGGCCCCTACCACAGTTATGCATAATGTTACAAGAACTAATTTTCTCATGTTTATTTGTTTTAGGTAATAAATTTTTAGTCTAGACTAAAAATTTATTTAGACAAATAAAGATAATTATTGAAACAAGTCAATTTTTTTTTGAAAGAAAGGGAAATGGTGACACGAAAAAGGATAGCCCTGGATAGATGGTGAGCATGTCAACGCTGCTTTACAACCCGTTGGGAAATAAATCGGTTGCCGCAGATTGTCCCCCACTGGCGGGGACAGGTTGTTGCCTCAGGCAAAAACCGGGGGTGGTAGTGTCAGGCAATAGCTACAACATTTGAATAGGACATTACCGAAAACCAAAAAAGGCCGCAGATAATATCTGCGACCTTTTTTCAATCGAATGTAGTTAATCTATGTTCCAAATGCGCTCAACATTCCCAGCGCAGTTGCAAGTAACACTACACATTTCCAACAGTATGCTCTTTTCATTTTTATTGATTTTGCAGCGGTAAAACTACATTGCAACTCCGTTGATAGCCTGTTAATATTTGCCGGGCTCACGATGTCATTCCTGCTACTGAAATATTAATCCACTTTTTCTTCGCCTTTTTTTGCAGCTGCTACAATATCCCCTTTGGTAAAAAGCACCGACTCAAGGATCGTTCGCCAATCGGCATTCTTTCGGAGCAAGAATTCGAGGTCCATCCCGAAATGCTTCATCTCCTCTTGCTGGGCATTTTGCATAATGGCTTTCGCCTCCTTGTCCTTTTCAACAGATATCCTTTGTTGGTACCAGCCAATTGCCTCGGCTTCTTCGGTCAGAGAGGTGATCATGCGGGCAAATGTCCTGGTCTCATCGGACAGCTCTTCCGGAGGTTCGTGGTATTGGTTAAATCCCATAAGAATAAATTTTAAAGATGAGTGAAAATAAAGAACAGTAGCTGCCGGCATGGATAAAAACCGTGCAATAATTTTTTTCTGCAAATTTTATAAAGACCAGGAAATAAAAGTTTTGTGGGTGAGTTGGGTATTTTCTTCCTCAATTTTTTTTGCGGCGTTGGATCCTAAACAGCTTTTATAAACTGGGATCGCTAAAAGTATCGCCTTGCCTAATATCACCTGTTTCGTAGCCTTTTTTAAACCAGTACATCCTTTGTGCAGATGTGCCATGCGTGAACGCGTCGGGCATTACCTGACCAGTAGCCTGCCGTTGTAATCTATCGTCGCCGATCTGGTTGGCGGCGTTCAGTGCCTCGTCAATATCGCCCGGGTCGAGTATATTTTTCATTTTCTGATCGTGATGCGCCCATACACCTGCCAGAAAATCGGCCTGAAGTTCCATCATCACCGAGTAGCGGTTTGCTTCCGTTTCGCCCGACTGCTGGCTAAGCCGGCTCATTTTCGCAGCCGTTCCATTGAGGTTCTGAACGTGATGCCCGACTTCATGAGCAATCACATAGGCCATGGCGAAATCGCCGGGGGCGTTTAACTTGGTTTGAAGCTCCTCATAAAAAGACAGATCGATATACAATTTGCTATCGCCGGGACAATAGAAGGGGCCTGATGCGGCGCTGGCATTGCCGCAGGCCGAAGCGATAGCATCGCGGTATAAAACCAGCGTTGGTTCAATATATTTCTTGCCTTCGTCGGCAAATAGTTTATTCCAGACATCTTCGGTGTCGGCCAGCACTACTTTTACAAACTTTGCCCGTTCATCATCGGCCTTTTGTTGCTCCGGTGACAGTGCTGTTTGATTAGATTGTGGTGACAACTGCGGTATCTGTGAAGGATCCCCGTTTCCACCTCCCAGGAAGGTATAAAGCAGGTACATTAAGACACCCACGATGCCACCACCTGCTGCTACATGACCCCCGGTGATACCCCGGCGGTCGTCAACGTTGGAACTTTCTCGTCTGCCAAACCATTGCATAATCGTTGATTTTAGATTGTGTAAATTTAGGGTGTTTTGGTGCCCTGGCTTTCCTCAAAGCACCAGCGTGATGAATTACATAATCCATACCGGCTTTTTAATGAATAGTTCCTGGGCACAAAAAACGATGATTTTATTACTGCGACACAAGGAAGGATGGGCCGGAATGTTCCCAAAACCTATCTTTTAAGCCGCCAGGTTCCGGGCTCCGGGAAACTGAGTCGCAATAGCCAACGAAACAGGTATCCCTACAAAGAAGATGGGTTTAATAAATTTTCCGGGAAAATGCGGAACGCGATAATATGCTATTTTTTTCCTGTTAACCAAATCCTGGAGTCAGAAATGTGGCGATTTTATTTTTTTACAAGACCATCACTTTTTTGGTGGCTGCCGCTTATTTTTGCAGCTATTTAATAGTATCTCCAAGTATGTCTACAACAGCAATTCCGGCAGGAACAAAATGGTGGAACGGCGGTAAAAGCCCTTTCAATCTTAGTTATGGTAAGTTGATGATGTGGTATTTTTTGATGAGCGATGCCTTCACTTTCGGGGCGTTTCTTATCAGCTACGGCACCATCAGGTTCAGTGCGAACTTTTGGCCTGATCCAAACCATGTGTTTAGTTCTTTTCCGGGCATGGGGCATACCAACCTGCCGCTGGCTTTTGTAAGCGTAATGACTTTTATACTTATCATGAGTTCGGTAACAATGGTGCTGGCTGTTCATGCGGGGCATCATATGGAGAAAAAGAAAGTAGAAGTGTATATGTTGTGGACTATTTTGGGAGGTATTGCCTTCCTCAGTTGCCAGGCATGGGAGTGGACCCACCTGTTGACTGGCGAGCATAATGTATTAGTGCAGGATGCAATTACCGGTAAATATTCAATTGAGCAATGGGCACAAACAACGGTCCAAAATCCATGGGGGGCTGCGGTACATGAAGAGCAGTTAAATGCGCTAGGGTTGGCATCGCAGGTACCGGTCGGTGAACATGTATACCTGCCTGGTCCTAAAGCTTTTGGTGGTTACTTCTATGGTATTACTGGTTTCCATGGCTTCCACGTATTCAGCGGTGTGGTGATCAACATCATCATGTATATAAAAACCAAACTGGGACATTTTGAACAACGCGGTCATTATGAGATGATTGAGAAAGCTGGTCTGTATTGGCATTTTGTAGACCTCGTATGGGTATTTGTATTCCTTTGCTTTTATCTGTTGTAACCTGTTCCATTAAAACCGTTATCATTTCTTACATTTTATCATTCAGAATCACTTTATATGAGCCACGCCATTTCTTCAGACGAAATTTCATTTGCCCCGCAGGCGGGCACCAGCACCAAACATATCTGGAAGGTATTCTGGATCCTGCTTGGTATCACCGTAATTGAACTGGCCCTGGGTCTTAGCATCTACGCCTTTTTGCACGACACCGTATTGGCTAAAAACCTGGTAAAAGGTGTTATCGTAATCCTGTCGCTGGCAAAAGCATTTTATATCACCGGATCCTTTATGCACCTTGGCGATGAGATCAAAAATATGATCATGACTATCGTGGTTCCTTTGATGCTTTTTATCTGGTTTATCGGCGCCTTTCTCTACGAAGGCAATAGCTGGAAAAACCTCCGCAATACAAACGCTGGCAGTACCAAAGACCAAACGAAGACCGAACAGGTGGAAAAGCCTGCTGCCAAGCCGGGCGCAGAGAAATAATATCCATCATATAAATATAACTAAAGCCTTCCCGATACCAATCAGGAAGGCTTTTTGCCCGGGATTACTCATGGCCTAAGCCAGACTCAATATTAGTTGCTTTTATGTGCTAAAGGCAGCGAGACAATAAAAGTAGCCCCTTCATTTTCTTTGCCAAGGGCGCTGATAAAACCGTTATGCCGGGTCACGATTTGTTTACATAAAGCAAGCCCGATACCGGTTCCGGCATATTCAGAATGGCCGTGCAGGCGTTTGAACATTTCGAAAATCTCCTCAGCATATTTTTGCTCGAAACCGATGCCATTGTCTTCCACATAAATCCTGCAATACTTATTTTCGGGCTCGTTGGCTGTGCTTATGTTTCCCGAATCATTTCCGTTGGTATATATTTTTACGAGTGGAGCTGTACCCTTTTTGCAATATTTCAGCGCATTGATGATCAGGTTGGAAAAAAGTGGTTTCATTAACCTTGGGTTTACGTACAGAGAAGGCATATCCACAACCTGAATCCTTGCTTTTGCATCTGAAACAGTTGTTTCCAAATCTTCGATTACTTCGGTTATTATCTCTTTAATATCCGTCAGCACAAAAGCATCATTGTTACTGTTAATTTGGGAAAATGCCAGGATATCTTTTATAAGTTCTTTCATGCGACCGGCAGCATTTTGTATCCGGCTGAGATACATGATGGCATTATCTTCCAGGTTGTCCTTGTACTTCATTGTAAGTAAATCGCTGAATGTAATGATTTTCCTTAAAGGTTCCTGGAGGTCGTGCGAGGCCATAAAAGCAAACCGGTCCAGTTCCTTGTTGGCCGTTTGCAACCGTTCAATGTTTTTTAAAAGCTGCTGGTTGAGTTCGGTGATAGTGGCTTCAGATGCCTTGCGTTCACTAATCTCGTTTTCCAGGTTCCTATTGATGTCTTTTAGTTTCTGTTCCTGCAATAATAGCTGGCGGTTCATTTTGTACAGGTCCACAAAAACACCCACTTTAGCCCTAAGCAGTTCGGGGTTAACCGGTTTGTAGATATAGTCCACTGCTCCGGTTTTATATCCTTTAAAAATGTTCTCATCCCCGTAGGTATTCGCCGTAATAAAGATGATCGGTATATGTCTTAGTTTCTCCCGTTCGTAGATCAGCGCAGCAGTTTCGAAACCATTGAGATTGGGCATTTTCACATCCATGAGAATGAGTGCGAAGTCAAATTCCGACAACAATATTTTCAGTGCCTGGCGGCCTGAATTTACTTTTATCAGTTGGTAGCCGCCGGGCTCCAATATGGTTTCCATCGAAAAAAGATTATCCTCCCGGTCGTCTACCAATAATATTTTTTCATGCATTGCCTTTCAATTTTTATTTATAAAACCAAACCCGCATCAGCGATAGCAACTGATCTATTTTCAGTGGCTTAGTGATATAGTCAGAAGCGCCTGCTTCAATACATTTTTGCCTGTCGCCTTTCATAGCTTTTGCCGTAACGGCTATAATAGGTAACGAACTATTCTTGTGTTCACGTCTTATTTTCTGGGTAGTTTCGTATCCGTCCATTTCCGGCATCATAATATCCATTAATATCATGTCTACCTGCGGTTTGTTGTCCATTACCATCTGGATGGCTTCTTTTCCGCTTTCGGCGGTGATCACATTGATATTGTAGCGCTCAAAAACGGTGGTTAATGCAAATAAATTTCGTACGTCATCATCTACTACCAGAATATTTTTGCCGGTAAGTATATCTTCCCGCATCCGGATATTCTCTATCACCTTTCTTTTTTCCGGTGCCAGGTTTTTGTGATCGAGGTGGAGATGCAGGACGGTCTCTTCCAATAAATGTTCCAAAGAGTTTACGCCCTTGGCAACAATGGAATTGGAGGACTGATTCAATTGCTTTAATTCGGACTTGTTGAAATCCCGGGCAGAGTAGACGATGATGGGTGTCAATTCTTTTTTGGCATCATTCACCTTTTCAACAAGGTCGGTACCTGACATATCAGGCAGTGTGTAATCCAGGATAATGCAATCGTAATCGGTGGCTTTTAAATGATGCAGCGCCTTTCTTCCAGTCTCCGCCACATTCACTTCTATATTGTCCGATGCCAGCAGTTTGGCAATCAGTGAAGATTCGAGCTCATTATCTTCAACGATCAGGATATTTTTCTTCTGCTTTCTATGGAATGAGTCAATGTCTTTAAACAGGTCGTTCAAAGCTTGCTGTCCAAGTGGCTTCATCAGGAAACTCCGGGCACCACGTTTAAATGCCAGGGCATGGTTTTCCTCTCCTGATACCAGGTGGATCGGGATATGACGATAGTTCAGATCATTTCTTAAAAGATCCAGCACTTTCCATCCGCTGGTGTCAGGAAGCTTTACATCGAGGGTGATAGCAATGGGTAAAAACCGGTTAATGAACTCGAACACTTCAATATAGCTGACAGCTACGATCGCTTTGAGGTGGTATTCGTGCGCTTTCTCAATCAGGATTTTTCCAAAACGCAGGTCATCTTCCACGATCAGCAGCACCTTATCACCAGGCTGAATATTGGTACGATCATCGCCCGAATCGTTAATCATTTCGCTAACGATGCTCAGGTTCCCTGATTCTCCCTCGCTGGTAACCCTGATTGAGTGCATGAGGGTGTTAAGTTGAGGGCTGTCGGCCAGCTGTAATTGGTAGGTGCTCAAACTCTCCGGCAGCTCTTTGGTAATAATACCCGAAACAGTCTCGACTGGCAGGAACAGGGTAAAAGTGCTGCCTTTGGCCGTATAACTTTCCAGTTCGATGGAACCACCCAACAGATCGGCCAGGCCGCGGCTGATAGATAAACCCAGGCCTGTTCCACCATACTTGCGGCTGGTAGAACCCTCTGCCTGCTGGAAGGCCTCGAAAATAATGTTTTGTTTTTCCTGCGGGATACCAATGCCAGTGTCGCTGATGGCAAACGCGACCACCTGCCGGGCAGTATCCAGGTTACTATTTCCAAATTTCCAGTTCTTGTTGGCCCGGTAAATGCTGAGTTTTACCTCACCTTTTTCAGTGAACTTAAAGGCATTTGACAGCAGGTTTTTAAGAATCTGGTTCAATCGTTGTAAATCGGTTTCCATAGTAACCGAAAGTTGCGCATCGGTTTCAATGGTAAACCGCAGGTGACGGGCTTCAGCAATAGGCTTGAACGTGGTTTCCACAAAGGAGGCGATTTCAGCAAAGCGAACCGAAGACATATTGGCAGTGATAAAACCGGATTCGATTTTGGAAAGATCGAGGATGTCGTTGATCAGCTGTATCAGGTCGTCGCCGCAGGAGTGGATGGTTTTGGCATAACGAATCTGTTTTTCATTCAGGTTGCCTTCTGCATTTTCGTAGAGCTGTTGCGCCAATATCAGGAGACTGTTCAATGGGGTCCTCAATTCATGAGACATATTGGCGAGGAACTCTGATTTGTATTTTGAGGTGAGGGTAAGCTGTTCCGCTTTTTCTTCCAGCGACTTACGGGCTTCTTCCACTTCCTTGTTTTTATCTTCCACCTCGTTCTTTTGTTTTACCAGCAACAAGGCTTTATCCTGTAGTTCGTCGTTGGTACGGCTGAGCTCTTCCTGCTGCAGTTTCAGTTCACCGGCCAGCGACTGCGATTGTGCCAGCAGCCCTTCTGTACGAGTGTTGGCCTCGATCGTGTTAATCACAATGCCAATACTTTCAGTAAGTTGCTCCAGGAAGTCGATATGTGTTTCACTGAAAATATCCAGCGAAGCCAGTTCAATTACTGCTTTCACGTTGTTCTCAAAAAGTACTGGCAGGATAATCAGGTTTGCAGGCTTGGCGCGGCCGAGACCGGAATTGATTTTTATATAGTTGCCGGGCAGGTTAGACAGGATAATCGTTTCCTTTTCAAAGGCCACCTGCCCCACCAATCCTTCGCGGATGGCAAATTCTGCGGGAATATTTTTCTCGGATTTATAGCCATAGGCCGAGAATAGATTCAGCTTGGTTACCTGCGTCTCCTCGTTTTGGTTTAAAATATAGAATGCACCATAGTGGGCCGTTACTACCTGCGCCAGCTCCGAGAGTATACGCTGGGTAACTGTTTTGAGGTCTTTCTGTCCCTGGAGCATTTGGGTAAATTTAGCCAGGTTCGATTTCAGCCAATCCTGCTCATGGTTGCGTAGGGTAGTTTCTTTTAAATTGGCGATCATCTGGTTGATGGTATCTTTCAAAGCTTCCACCTCGCCTTTTGCCTCCACCCGGATAGTCCGGGTAAGGTCACCCTTGGTTACCGCCGAGGCTACTTCGGATATGGACCGCACCTGGGTGGTAAGATTTTGCGCAAGCTGGTTTACATTTTCGGTCAGGTTTTTCCAGATACCGGAAGCGCCTGGTACAGATGCCTGGCCACCCAGCCGGCCGTCGACCCCCACTTCGCGGGCCACGGTGGTTACCTGGTCGGCAAATAGCGCAAGGGTATCGATCATCTCGTTGATCGTATCAATCAGTTGGGCCACCTCACCCTGGGAAACGATGGCCAATTTTTGTTTGAGGTTACCTGTAGCTACGGCGGTTACCACTTTTGCGATACCTCTTACCTGGTTGGTGAGATTGGACGCCATCATATTTACGGAGTCGGTCAAATCTTTCCAGGTACCACCCACACCTCTTACTTCTGCCTGGCCGCCCAGTTTTCCATCCGTACCTACTTCGCGGGCCACGCGGGTTACTTCAAAAGCGAAAGAATTGAGCTGTTCCACCATTGTGTTGATGGTATTTTTCAAGTCCAGGATTTCACCTTTTACGTCAATGGCCACTGTTTTGGATAAGTCGCCACTCGCTACTGCTTTGGTTACTTCTGCAATGTTGCGCACCTGGCTGGTAAGGTTTCCAGTCATCTGATTAACAGAATCGGTCAGGTCTTTCCAGGTACCTGCGACACCAGGTACAAACGCCTGTCCGCCCAGCTTTCCGTCGGTACCTACCTCACGGGCCACACGCGTTACTTCCGATGCGAAGGCCCTTAACTGATCTACCATGGTATTGAGGGTTTCTTTCAACTGCAGGATTTCTCCGCGAACGTCTACCGTGATTTTTTTAGACATATCGCCATTGGCCACGGCGATAGCTACTTCAGCAATATTACGTACCTGGGCGGTGAGGTTACCCGCCATCTGGTTTACGGAGTCCGTCAAATCTTTCCAGGTACCAGCCACGCCAGGCACGCTGGCCTGTCCCCCTAATTTGCCTTCGGTACCTACTTCCCTGGCCACACGGGTTACTTCCGATGCAAAACCGCGGAGTTGATCCACCATCGTATTGATGGTGTTTTTTAATTCGAGAATTTCCCCCTTTACATCCACCCCGATTTTCCTTGACAGGTCGCCGTTGGCCACAGCGGTGGTTACCTCAGCGATATTTCTTACCTGGCTGGTTAGGTTACTGGCCATCTTGTTTACGCTGTCGGTCAGATCCTTCCAGGTGCCAGCCACGCCAGGCACATCTGCCTGGCCGCCCAACTTACCTTCGGAACCTACCTCCCTGGCTACACGTGTTACTTCCGAGCCAAAGGAGTTAAGCTGATCCACCATGGTATTTATGGTATTTTTCAGTTCAAGGATTTCTCCTTTTACATCCACCGTAATTTTCCTTGATAAGTCACCTTTAGCCACAGCGGTGGTTACCTCGGCGATGTTCCGCACCTGGCCGGTAAGGTTACTGGCCATACCATTTACGGAGTCGGTCAGGTCTTTCCATACACCGCCTACATCTTTTACCGCTGCCTGGCCGCCCAGTTTCCCCTCGCTGCCGACTTCGCGTGCCACACGCGTCACTTCCGATGCAAAGCCCCGTAACTGGTCCACCATGGTATTGATAGTATTTTTCAATTCGAGTATCTCACCTTTTACACCTACATCGATCTTCCGCGACAAGTCGCCGGTGGCTACTGCCGTTGTAACCTCGGCAATATTTCTCACCTGGCTGGTAAGGTTACTGGCCATCTTATTCACGCTATCTGTCAAGTCTTTCCAGGTACCGCCTACACCGGGCACATCCGCCTGGCCGCCGAGTTTGCCTTCAGATCCCACTTCTCTGGCTACACGGGTCACTTCTGATCCAAAGGAGTTGAGCTGATCCACCATCGTGTTGATGGTGTTCTTCAGCTCCAGGATTTCACCTTTAACATCCACAGTAATTTTTCTTGATAAGTCGCCTTTAGCCACAGCAGTGGTTACTTCTGCGATATTGCGCACCTGGCCTGTGAGGTTACTGGCCATACCGTTTACCGAGTCGGTAAGATCTTTCCAGGTGCCCGCCACACCTTTTACCTGGGCCTGTCCGCCGAGTTTGCCTTCTGTTCCCACTTCCAGCGCCACACGGGTTACTTCCGATGAAAAGGAGTTGAGCTGATCCACCATGGTGTTCATGGTATTCTTCAACTCTAATATTTCTCCTTTTACGTCCACCGTAATTTTTCTTGACAAGTCACCTTTTGCAACTGCGGTAGTTACTTCGGCGATATTGCGCACCTGGGCAGTAAGGTTGCTGCCCATCTGGTTTACAGAGTCAGTAAGATCCTTCCATACACCCCCTACGCCTTTTACTTTAGCCTGGCCACCGAGTTTACCTTCCGAGCCCACTTCACGGGCTACCCTGGTTACTTCGGCAGAGAAAGAATTGAGCTGGTCCACCATGGTATTGATGGTGTTTTTCAATTCGAGGATCTCACCCTTTACGTCCACGGTAATTTGCCGCGACAAGTCGCCTTTGGCTACCGCAGTAGTTACCTCCGCAATATTGCGTACCTGGCCTGTAAGGTTACTGGCCATCTGGTTTACCGAATCGGTAAGGTCTTTCCAGGTGCCGGCTACGCCTTTTACCTGGGCCTGGCCGCCAAGTTTACCTTCTGTGCCCACTTCCAATGCCACACGGGTTACTTCCGATGAAAAGGAATTGAGCTGATCCACCATGGTGTTGATGGTATTTTTTAAAGCAAGGATTTCCCCTTTTACGTCTACCGTTATCTTTTTCGACAAGTCACCTTTGGCCACGGCCGTTGTTACCTCAGCTATATTGCGCACCTGAGCAGTAAGATTGCTCCCCATCTGGTTTACCGAGTCTGTCAGGTCTTTCCACACGCCACCAACGCCCTTTACCTTAGCCTGGCCACCAAGCTTTCCTTCGCTGCCTACTTCGCGGGCCACGCGGGTCACTTCCATGGAGAACAGGTTCAGCTGTTTTACCATATCATTTACCTCTTTGGCAATCCTGGCAAACTCGCCTTGTAATGTGTGTCCGCCTATCTCGAGTGGCATTGCCTGGTAAAGGTTTCCTTTTGCCACCGAACTGATTACATGGGCAATTTCAATGGTGGGGTGCACGAGGTCGGATATGAGGATATTGAGCGAATCGACGCCGGTACTCCAGGAACCTTTGGCACTGGGTACTTCTATACGTTGGGTCAGTTTGCCTTGTTTGCCAATGGTATTACCGGCCTTTGTAAATTCCTGCATCATCCGTTCGTTCAGCGAAATAATCTCATTTAAGGTGTCGCATATTTTCCCGTTAAGACCCGTGTGGTCTATGGGCATGCGGACATTGAAATTTCCGTTTTTTACTTCAGTCAATACTTTGAATAATTCCCGGTTATCAAGTGCCTCTTCCATCATGGCGTTGGTACTGACAATTTTGTTTTTTGAAGTCGGACTACGTTTCCTTTCCGGCTGCAGGGTACCGTTATGATGCGCAGTTCCAGTAGTCGCGGCATTCGGTTTAAATGTAGGCTTTGCCATAGCAAGTGGATTGAAAATGTATATATGGTTAAAAAACTAATCCTTCAATAAAATTAGCCAAAAAAAATAAAAATTGTACCATTCACCAATCAATTATAAAACAGATTAAATTAAAACAGACTGGAGTAAGCTATTATTGATTCAGCCCTATAAACTGATAGACATATAATCCTACTTTGTACCGGGGCCGGAAGTTATTTATAATGCTTCCCTTACTTTCAATAAAAGCGGAGCGATTTTTCACAAAGCAAATTATGGTCCGGCAGGTATTTTTATCTGGTTTGGATCCAGGTATTTCCAGGGATTTCTGTACCTCCATAAAATGCCAACAAAAATTATTTTCCTTTCTATAGGTTTGTATAATATCTGTCCTATTTTTAACAAACCCTTTATAACCATAACATTATACCAATGCCCAATAGTAGCCAGTTGCTTCGCATTCTTATAGTAGAAGACGATGAAGATGATTATATGCTATTGACAGAATATTTTAAAAACCTCCGTTCCTGGCAATACGAACTGAAATGGGTACAGCGGTATGAGGAAGCCCTGAAAGAATTGTGTAGTAATTACCACACTTTGTGTTTTTGTGACTACCGGCTTGGGGCAAAAAATGGCGTGGACCTGATAAAAGATAGTGTATCGAACAAATCAGATACGCCCATTATATTGCTTACCGGCAGGGGTAATTACCAGGTAGATATTGAAGCAATGAAGGCAGGAGCCATTGACTATTTAATAAAAGCGGACCTGGATGAAGATAGGGTGGAACGTACAATCCGGTTTACGTTGCAGCAGGTGAACAACCTGCGTAAAGTTCAGGAAAGCGAAAGACGCTACCGGAGCATATTTGAAAAATCAAAAGATATTGTTTTTATATCATCTATCGACACTACCATTACCAACATCAATTATGCAGTAGAAGAAATTTTGGAGAGAAGCATTATAGCCTGTCTTGATATGAAGCTGTTGGATTTTTTTAATGATCCTGTAAATGCCGCCCGTTTTTTAGAACTGCTACAGGAGTCAGGTGAAGTTGAAAATTTTGAAACGGAACTATTGAAGAAAAATGGGGAGCTTACCACCTGCCTTATCAATGCTTCCATAGAACTGGACTCCGACAATGAGCCTTATGTACAGGGTGTGATACATGATATCAACGATTTTAAGAAAGCAGAGCTGGCAACTATACAGGCAGAAAAACTGGCCGCCTCCGGCCGGTTTATACGCACCCTTGCCCATGAGGTACGCAATCCGCTTAACAATATCGATCTGGCCGTAGAAGCTCTGGGAAGCCCGCATACGGAAGAAGATAACGGGGTGATGCTTGGTATTATCGATCGCAACAGCCATCGTATCGGCACACTGATCACCCAACTTTTACAGAGTTCCAATCCATCAGATATGAACCTGGAGTTGCTGTCGATCAACGGCATTGTAGAACGGGTAATTGCATTAACGGCCGACCGCGTTACCCTACGCAATATTAAACTTTCATTTGCGGGCGATGAAAGCGACCCAATGGTTATGGGCGATGCCAATAAACTAGAAATGGCATTGCTGAATATTGTGATCAATGCCGTTGAGGCGGTGAAGGAGCAAACCGGCGTCATCAGAATAGCTACCTTGCAGCTGACCGGTTCAGTACGCATCTCTATCAGCGACAATGGTTGTGGAATCAGTAAAGAAAACCTGACCCGGTTATTTGAACCCTATTTTACTTCCAAACGTAATGGCATCGGTTTAGGCCTGGCAACTACCCTGAATATACTTCAGTCGCATGAAGCGGCTGTTGAAGTAAGTTCTGAGATAGATAAGGGCACAGTGTTCGTTATAAATTTTATAGCCAAAGATATTACAACGGGTTAGGCCGTTATGTTACCGGGAAAATAATTTTGAACTGCGTACCCTCGCCTTCAACAGAGGTGGCATTGATTATTCCGTGGTGATTGAGTACAATTTTACGGGCGATGGCCAGGCCAATACCAGTGCCTTCATATTCACTAACCCCATTGAGGCGCTGGAAAATGAGAAAGATTTTTTCGGCAAAATCCTGGTTGAATCCAATACCATTATCTGAAAAACTGATCGCAGCATAGTCGAGCGATTTATTTAATGTGGGGTTGTCGTTAAACGCTTCTTCGGTTAATTCAGCAGCACTGATATTGATAAGCAGCGGCCCGTCTTTCCTTGCAAACTTTACTGCATTGCTCATCAGGTTGTGAAAAAGCTGGGTCATACGTAATGGTACTGCTGTAATCACCGGGAGGGCCGAGAGGTTCACGATTCCATTTTTCTGCTGAATGGCCAGGTCAAAATCCTTGAGTACATTTTTTACCACCAGGTTAAGATCGGTAAGTTCCCAGGCCTCATTGGCATTCCGGAGCCGCGAATAGTTGAGCAGGGCATCTATCAGGTTACTCATCCTGACTGCAGCTTCTTTAATTTTTGTGAGGTAGATTTTGGTTTGTTCGTTCAGTTGTTCTGCTGCCTTATCAGACAATCGGCTGGCAAAGGTTTGTATCTTTCTTAGCGGTTCCTGCAGGTCGTGCGATGCCGCGTAGGCAAACTCCTCGAGGTTATGGTTGGATTCTTCGAGCTCGGCGATGGCATCGGTGAGTGATTGCGTTCGCTGGTCAACCAACTGCTCCAACTCCTCTGTATTCATTTTTACATCGTGAATATCGGTCGAGGTCCCTACATAGCCTTCAAAAATGTTATCGGCCATAAAACGCGGTACGCCAGAGGTTGTCACCCAACGGTACTGGCCATCCTTTCGCCGCATGCGGAATTCTATCTGGAAAGGTTTTCTTTCATTAAAATGCCCGTTATACACTTCCTTTACTTTATTAAGGTCATCAGGGTGCACACCTGCCGTCCAGTCCATGGCCGTTTCGGCTTCCAGCGTGTTGCCGGTGAAATGCAGCCAGCTCTTATTGTAGTAATAACATTTCTGGTCTTTTCCGTTTATCCATATCATGGCTGCGGCGGCATCGGCGGCTAACCGGAACCGCTCCTCACTTTCTATCAGTTGTTGCTCCGCCAATTTTTCTTTGGTAATATCCAGCATGGTACCCACCAGCTTTTTTGCTTTTCCATCTGCTTCAAAAAACACTTTGCCTTTAGACTTTATCCAGCGGATTTCTTTGGTAGGCTTATACACGATCCTGTATTGGATATCATAGATGCCGTCGTTATAGCCGTTCATAGTTTTTTGCAATACTTCATCACGGTATACGCGGTCTTCGGGTAGCAAGGCCTCTCTGAAACTTTCATAATCTACCTTTTCACCCTCCTCAAAACCAAACAGTTTCCTGCACTGTTCATCGTAAATGATGGTTTTATGTTCCGGGTCTATTTCCCAGGTACCAAAGCCAGTGGCTTCTACCGCTATCTTTATTCTTTCTTCTAACCGGGTATTTAATTGTACCAGTTCGTTTTTTTCCGTTCTCGTCACGGTTATATCGTCAATGGAAACAAGAATGAGCTGGTCGCCATTTATTTTTTCCAAATGCCTGCAACTAATAACCAATACCCTTTCGCCAATGGAGGGAAAAGTGCAGGCAATTTCATGGTGCCCGAAGGCGACCTTGCTGATAACGCTTTCCTTCAATTTTTCAATCAATTCCGGGTTGTTCCATGGACAAGCTTCCAGGTCATTGAAATATTTCCCCTCAATATCGGCCTCTGTAATTTTGAACACCTCGTAAAAAGGCCTGGTGGCACTTACCACCTTCAGGTCTTTATCAAGAATTAACAAAAGATCGCTTACCGTGTTAATGATAGCGTCAGTGTAATTACTAAGATCTGCAAGCTGATCCTGGCATTGCTGTATTGCAAATTGAAGCAAGTTTAATTTGTCGGTGCTGCTACTGTCTGTTTTTTCTTCTGTGGAGGTTGTTGCATGCGCTGCCTTAACATGTTCCTGGAATAGGATCAGGTATCGGGGTTCCTCCGTTACTGGCAGGTTCATTATTTCTATATGTACCTTCTGGTTTGCGCCACTCACAACTATAAGCAGATCGTCTTTTTTTACCGCTGTGTTTAAGGTGGGCAACGCATTAAAAATAGTTTCCAGTTCCGGGGCCGAATCGGGATGAAAAATTGTAAAGATGCTGGGCGCCACAATAGCTTCATTGGGCTTTTGCCATGTGCCTGTAGCATCGCGGTACTGCAACAGGTTGCCATTACTTTCTGCAATTATCCAGGCTGCCCCGTAACCCGGTGAGAAAATAGACTCCATTATACTTTTCATGTCTCCCATTATCAGCAAGATTTTCGTCTAAAATAATTATTTGGAATAATTTTGCAATCAGCCTCCAGCTTGAAAGTATTCTGGTAAAGGTATTGGTGTGAAAAATAAGGCCTGTTAAATATTTTTTAGCAAGTTTTGCCTCCCTTTTCCATTTTCTCATTATTTTGTACTCAATATGAGTTCGTTATGAAAAAAAAAATGCTGTTTCTCCTGGCCGACGACGACGCTGATGATCAATTACTTTTCCTGGAGGCGCTGGGCGAAATAGATACATCTATAGAATGCCTGGTAGCTTTAAATGGTGAGGATGCTTTACAGAAATTAAAAGATCGCCGGGAAAATTTACCCAACTATATTTTCCTTGACCTTAATATGCCCCGGATGAATGGTTTACAATGCCTCAACGAAATAAAAAAGATGGAGCAATTGCACAACATTCCGGTAATTATTTATACCACCTCTGCAGCCCAGAGAGACATTGATGAAAGTAAAAAGTCGGGCGCCGAAAAATTCATCACCAAACCAACTTCGTTTCAGGAATTGAAGAACATTTTGCACGAGCTCGTGGCATAGTTCACTTGCATAGCCAAAAGTTTATTCAAAAACTTCACGTTTTTAATGGTCGCAAAATACTAGTGGGGGATATTGCCCTTTGCCCAACGACTGTTACCTTTGCGGCTCTTATTAAAGAAGTATGAACAGAGGTGCAGTTGCAGGGTTGATGATTACGTTAATAATTCCGGTGGTCTGTTATTTCGTAGTTAAAAATATTGGAGAAGGCGCAGTGAATATGCCCCGCCGCTATTATGACGACTCCGTTATTACCATCGAAAAAAACGGCAAAACATCCACAGATACCGTTTGGCACCAGGTTCGCAATTTTACCCTTACTGATCAATTGGGCAATCGCTTTGTCTTCGATAGCCTCAAGGGGAAAATTGTGGTGGTGAATTCTTTTTTTACCAGGTGTCCGAATATATGCCCCGGGCTTACACGCAATATCCGCAGGTTGCAGAAAAGTTACGAAGAACCTAAAAACAAAAAATTTACAGATACTTCTTCCGTTAATTTCCTGTCGCTAAGTATCGACCCGGAAAGGGATTCCGTACGCGACCTGAAGAAATTTGCTGATCGCTTTGGCGTGAACAGCGACAACTGGAGCATGCTCACAGGTTCTAAAAAGGAAATCTACGATCTCATGCTCCACGAATTCAAAATACCCGCATCCGATGGCGGGCAGGTTGACAGCAATTTTATCCATTCCGAAAGGATCATCTTGCTGGATAAATACCATGTAGTACGAGGCTACTACAATGGCCTCGATAGCATTTCGCTGAGCGACCTGGCTGATGATATCGGTAAACTAACCCTCGAAAAAGATAAAAATAAGCCCTCGCTTTTTCGCGAATACCTGCCAATAGTCTGGCTGCTGATCGCCGTACCCGTGATTGTTTTCATTGGCATGTTCTTCCTAATTAGAAATAGGAAGAAAACGGGCTATTAGGGTGATGTCCAGTGGCCAGTTACCGGTTGCAAACACCCGGTTTTCATTATCCATTATCCATTTTAAAATTATCCATTATCTCCATGCTTCCAGCCAGTTTAAAAAAGCAAGACCAGCAGGCCCGTATCCTTATTCTAACCGTATCGTTCGTGGTATTTGCCGTGGTAGTTCTGTTAAGCCGCTTCAAGCTACAGCTTGACCTTGGCTTCGATGTCCACATTTTTGCAAAGATCAATGCGGTTATTAATTCACTTGTAGCTGTATTACTGGTGGCAGCGCTGGTGGCGGTAAAGCAACAGAAATATGTGTTGCACAAAAACCTGATGAAAGCTGCGATCGTGCTGTCGGTGCTATTTCTGGTTTCCTATATTACCCACCACCTGCTGGCCGGCGATACAAAATTTGGTGATACCAACCTCGATGGTGTGTTGAGCGATGCTGAAAAACTGGCTGTGGCAGGGCCCGGCAGGATGGTGTATTTTTTCATACTGGGCACCCATATAATCCTCGCAGCGATTATTCTGCCTTTTATCTTATTTACCGCCTATCGGGCCATGATTGCGGAATTTGCCGCCCATAAAAAACTGGCACGGATCACCTGGCCCATCTGGTTTTATGTAGCGGTTACCGGGCCGTTGGTTTATTGGATGATTAGCCCATATTACTCACATTGATAGTGACGGGGTTTCGTTTGATAGTTCACGAGTTTACAAGTTCACGGGTTCCAATGGTCACAGGTTCAGTTAGGTCAATGTTCTTTCCGGGTTTGGAAAACTTGTGCACTTGTAAACAAGTGAACGAACGGCTCTCCCAACTTTCACAACCCCAACTCCTCTGCCGGATTCCAAAAATTTTTTTCAAAATCCACTACGGTATCTTTTTGCACTTTTACCCCATCCTTTTGCAGCATGTTTTCCATGGCGTCAGGTGTTGCAAAATGGGCCTTGCCACTCAGCATCCCATTGCGGTTCACTACGCGTTGTGCGGGTACGCCGGGGCTGGCATAGTGTGCGGAATTCATGGCCCAGCCTACCATCCGGGCACTCATGCCGGTGCCAAGGTATTTGGCGATTGAGCCATAACTGGTAACGCGGCCTTTGGGTATTTGCCGTACCACATCCCATACGTCTTCAAAAAAACTATGCTGCCTGGGAGCCGGAGTTTCAGCGGCCGCCTTTTTGATAAGTTTAACCGGTTTGGAATTTTCCTTTGCTTTCATTTCTTAAAGATAGCATTTCACTCCTTTTCGGTTCGGGTACCGCTTCAAAATCGAACGGACAATGCCGGCAGCCATTGCCGCAGCAGTAGCCTTTTTCCAAGTGGTATTTTTCGGTGAGCACCATGTAACCCTGGGCATTATAGTAAAAGTCAATCCCCTCCGTTAAGTTCGTATTCAATAGTAAGTTGTTTTAATTGTTCATCCAGGTCGGGTAGGAGCCCTTCGGGCAAAACAAACTGCAGGTAATGGATGCGGTTGCTCCCCGAAATATTCAGCCCTTCATAATGTGTCCTTATTTGCAGGAGTTCCGGCGCTGAGGCCTGCTGGTGCACATCATTGTAATCTTCTATGAGATGCAGCCCAAATAGCCCGATCACCCTTTTGGTGAATTCGTATAAAACCGGCGAATCTGTTTTGAGATTGATTTTGCCCCCAACCTGTAATATCTGCTGGTACAATCGTAGGAATCTGGGATGGGTAAGTCTTTTTTTTGCCTTACTCAGTCTCAGTTGCGGATCTGGAAAAGTGATCCAGATCTCACTTACTTCGCCGGGTGCAAAATAGTTGCCGATCTTGTCGATTTCGGTGCGGAGAAAAGCAATATTGCCCATGTTGTTTTCATTGGCATATTTGGCGCCGCTATACATACGGTTCCCTTTTACATCCAGGCCAATAAAATTCTTTTCCGGTGACAGTTTTCCAAGTCCAACTGCATATTCTCCTTTGCCACAGGCCAGTTCGAGCACCAACGGATGATCATTCTTAAAAAAAGATGCCCAACGCCCCTGCATACCTGAAGGATATTCCAGCACGTTTGCAAAGTTTTTAATAGCCGCAAACCGTATCAATTTTTTCTGTGCCATGCAGCAAATATAAATGCTGAATGCATTACGCTTTACGCATAACGCCGGAGGCACAATGCAGGATGCCGGGCTAACGACGCACTGTCAACAACTCGTGAACCCGTGCACTTGTAAACTTGTGAACCAGAACACTAAACGCTACACTCCTAAAGTTGAAACCTTTCCCCATTGTTGGCAAATCACTTTTGTTTACGAAATTGAAACGTAGATATTTGCAGCGTTAAAAAAAAGAACCAACCTGATGTTACCTAAATACAAACGTATCCTGCTGAAACTCTCCGGCGAATCTTTAATGGGCGATAAAAACTTTGGCCTCGACAGTGATGTGTTGGCGCAATACAGTAAAGACATTAAAGAAATCACCAATCTGGGTGTGCAGGTAGCCATAGTAATTGGCGGCGGTAATATCTACCGGGGCATGAATGAAGCCGAAACCGGCATCGAACGAGCCCAGGGCGATTATATGGGTATGCTGGCAACCGTGATTAATGGGATGGCGTTACAAAGTGCCCTTGAAAAAGAAGGTGTGTACACCCGTTTGCAAAGCGCCATAAAAATGGAACAAATAGCTGAGCCCTATATCCGCCGCCGCGCAATGCGCCACCTTGAAAAAGGCCGGGTTGTGATCTTTGGCGCTGGTACGGGCAATCCCTATTTCACTACTGATACTGCAGGTAGTTTAAGGGCCATCGAAATTAAAGCCGACGTGATTTTAAAAGGCACCCGGGTAGATGGAATTTACACGGCTGATCCTGAAAAAGACCCATCTGCCACCAAGTACGACAATATTACTTTTAAAGAATGCTTCGACCAAAACCTGAAGGTAATGGATATGACCGCCTTTACACTTTGCATGGAAAACAACCTGCCAATTATCGTTTTCAATATGAATAAACGCGGTAACCTGCTGAGCGTGGTGAGCGGCGAGAAGGTAGGGACACTGGTTAGATAGTTTTACCAATAATCTTTCAGAAGCCCCGGACACTAACCGGGGCTTTATTTTTTCCAAATACTGTTGCATGCCTACGCAGGATGTTTTATATTGTTGCAAATTTTAAAAATTATGAACTTCGCAACAATGAACAAGCAGCGCAAATTTATTATGATAGCTGCGCTCGCCGGCATTATTGGAATTTTTCTTCCCTGGGCCTCTTTCGGTGGCTTTATTTCAGTAAACGGATTTAATGGCTGGGGGATTTTGGTATTTTTTGCATTTTTAGGTGCCGGAGCCATTGCCTATCTTGGTAATCAATTGCAAACATTAGAGAAAACTATGTGGTTTGTTGCGCTGATATGCGGCGCTATCGGGTTGCTTTTTTCTGTTATTTTCCTTGCAAGGGCGGGAAGTTTTTCTGGTATTGGTGTATATGTCAGTTTATTGGCTTCTGCCGGTATACTTGGGTCGGCGTGGATGTTTAAAAACCCAGGCGATGATATTAAAAGCGGTTTTGACAGCCTCAAAAAAAATATTGAGGACAAAACAAAGCAACCACCAACAACTCCCTAGCATATATTAAATAAACAAGCGTAAAGATGTTTGCTGCAGCAAATATCTTTACGCTTGTTTACTCCCCCAACCCTGGCCGCAAGAGCCCTTTTAATTTGGAATAGGGAATAAAAAGATTCACTTCGCCATACGCGTATGCAGCAATTTCGTAAGGGGTGTAGTTAAATCCAATGCCTTTTCCGGTAAGGTAGAAGTTTTCGGTCAATTCAACCTTTTTTACCAAAAGTTCTCCACCCTCATCACTGCTCAGTTTGGCCGTTTTTGCAATGTGGAACCGGACCCTCACGGCTGCATCCAGCAGTTGTTCCACCTTATGCTTCGTAGCCGGCATCAATATATCTGCCAGCTTCAGTTCCTTATTGTTTTTGATATCGAGGGTATGCATGGTGCTGCCCCCATTGCCATGTGCACCGCCACTAAACTCATAGCTATAGTCGGCTATCGAGAGGTATTTTTCATTTTGATACATTACCAACAGTCTGCGCTCCGTACTTCTAGAATAGCTACTTGGCAAGTCTTTAAATGCTTCTTTTTTAACACCGGAAATTTCTTTCTTCCAACTTGCCAGGCCCCTGTTCTTTTCATTTATGAAAAATTTTCCGATGGGCAGGCTGCTGTTTTTGTTGCCAAACTGCACATTCACCCATTGTTTAAAAAAGTTTGCGAATGACACCGGAGTTGTTGCCATTGGCCATAGTGTGGCTGCAAAATAATCATAACCTGGGTTGCTCCCTTTTTCAAGGCCCCCCGGAAATTCCGTCTCATAAGTCGTGTACACCATATCAAAATAAGGTGCCGGGACAGTCTTGTTTTCCGTAAAAGAAAAAGGGAGGGAGCTTGTTGTCTGCTCACCGATCGTAGTAGCCCAGGTACCTGCAAAAATAGGTTCTGTGATGCGGCCATCCAGGCTTTCTGAAATCTCCTGGTCCCAAGCGGCAATATGGACCGAATCGCCGTTGCCCGGTAGGCCTGCATCCCCCAGTTTTATGGGTATCTGTACCCGGTCATAATAATAATAGCCATGATATTCCTTGCCGGTTTTTTGCAGGTACATGGTAGCGGGCGTATTGCCTATCATTCCGGTAAGCACTTTATTCCAGCTGATGGTGTTATTTTGCGCCGCCGCCAGTAGCGGCAGCACAGCGATAAGCTGTAAAAGAAATCTGGTAATAGTTGTCTTTTCCATGCGTCTAAATAGATTTGGCAGGCGGAACCGATGAACAAAGTTTATGGTGTCAAAACCCAACCATAAAAGTAGCTTGAAAAGTAGGCCATTATCTTGAAACCCTAAACCCCTGACTTTTCAACTTCAAACTTAAAAAATGGATTCAATAGCCGATATCAGGAAAGACTACAAACTAAAATCTTTAAGCGAAGCCGATGTAGCCAGCCATCCCGTCAGCCAGTTTACTGCCTGGTGGAATGAGGCGACTAATAGCCTTATTGACGAAGTAAACGCCATGACTCTCGCCACTGCCAGCACCGACGGCAGACCGGATGCACGCATCGTTTTATTAAAGGGTTATGATGAACGGGGCTTTGTTTTTTTCACCAATTATGAAAGCAGGAAGGCGGCTGAAATGGCGGCGAACCCTTTTGCAGCGCTGGTTTTCTTTTGGAAGGAACTGGAGCGCCAGGTACGCATTGAGGGCACAGTAGCGAAAATAAGTGAGGCTGAAAGCGAAGCTTATTTTCATTCGAGGCCCCTGGGGAGCCGGATAGGCGCCTGGGCTTCACCCCAAAGCAAGGTGATTGCCGGAAGGGAATTGCTGGAAGAAAATGTAAAACAGCTGGAAATTAAATATAGCGATGGGCAAATTCCACGACCTGCGCATTGGGGCGGATACATCGTACAACCTACACAGGTAGAATTCTGGCAGGGGCGCAGCAGCCGACTGCACGACAGAATTAAATACACACCTTGCAAAGGCCAATGGCTGATCGAAAGGCTGGCACCGTAAGGTTTAGAAGTTTAGGTGTTCAGAAGTTTAGATGTTCATGAAAGGAACCGGCTAAACTTCTGAATTTTATTTTAAGGAGCACGGCGCTAATCAATCAACTGTAAATTTCCGAACCTCTAAACCCTAAACCCCTAAACTCAATCTTCTTTCTTAGGAGCAGCTGCTGCTGCAGCGGCGGCAGCGGCTTTCTTTGCCCGGGCTGGTTTAGCAGGACGAATGTTTCCAAAAGATGCCTTAGTAATTTTTCCTTTTTTTGTTTTGATGTCACCTCTTCCCATGATGTTTGTTTTTTTATTTAATGGATGGATCCGCAGTATTGCTGCGGCAGATTGGCGCGAAAGTAAAACAAGCAAGACACACTTAGGCATCTTGCTTGTTATTTCCTTTTTTTTGCAAACGATCTTAGATCTTTCCGGAAAGTTCTTTACCGGCTTTAAACTTGGCCACTTTTTTGGCTTTGATCTTAATAACGGCACCAGTCTGAGGATTACGTCCGTTACGGGCAGCACGTTTAGACACAGAGAAAGTTCCGAAACCTACCAGGGTAACTTTATCACCTTTTTTCAAAGATTTTGCTACTGCATCTACAAATGAATCGAGCGCAGCATTCGCCTGTGTTTTAGTGATGCCTGCATCGTCAGCAAGTTTGCTGATTAAATCAGATTTGTTCATGTGAGATATTTTTTTAGATGGGAACAAATATAGAAGGTTTTGTTTGCCATCAAAATATTTCGCGCCAGCAGTTATTAACATGCAATCGGCTGAAACCATTGCGGCATAAGGGTTTCCGCTTTTTCTGACAGTTAATTATAACTGAAACCATACAATAAATCCCCCTGTAATGCAGTGCCAGTAAGGATTTTGGTCAAAAAGTGGCCGAAATTCAGGCTTTACAGGGCATTCGGCGGGACGGTTATTATACACAATTATTGCACAACTTCCATCAGCGAGCGGAAGGCGATAAAATTGGTGCCCCAGGTATCGACCGTTTGTTTTCTTAAAGCCGGCCCATATAATTCCAGGTAACGGTTGTACTGTGCTTTGCTTACGGCATAGTATTGAAATGCATAGGTAGGCCCTTCGGTATCGTCGGTTTCCAGCAGGCGCAATACCTGATGTTTTTCGAAGCAGCCGGTGCCAAGGATCTCAGGCACATGGGTATCCAGCATCCATTGGAGCCAGGCCTCGTGGTTGTCCCAGTTTATTTTCGTGGTAACGTTGTAAATGATCATAATTAAGATGGTAGTTGGAAATTAGTCGTGTTACACAAAAATATTACCGAATAATGAAAGGGAGCTTTGTAAGTTTGGGACAGCTGAAACGTTGTCTTTTGTGCCAGATAAACCAAAACACTTGTAAAATCATAAATCATAAATCAAAAAATCCCCTCGCTAAATCAGACATCAGATATCAAAAATCTCTCCCCATGCCCACCATTTTATTTGAAATACAAAACCATGTTGCCGTCGTCACTTTACATCGTCCTGAAAAATTCAATGCCTTCAATCGCGAAATGGCGCTGGAACTCCAATCGGTGCTGGACGCCTGCGCCATCGACGAAAAAATACGCTGTGTGTATATAACCGGTGCAGGTAAAGCCTTTTGCGCAGGCCAGGATCTTAGTGAATTGATTGGCGATGACGCCCCCGGCTTTGAGCAAATTTTAAGCGAACATTATAACCCGATCGTAATGCTTATCCGCAAACTGGAAAAGCCTGTTGTGGTGGCTGTAAATGGGGTAGCTGCCGGGGCTGGGGCCAATATCGCATTGTGTGGAGATGTAGTCGTAGCGGCTGTTTCAGCTTCATTTATACAAGCTTTTGGTAAGATTGGGCTGATACCCGACAGCGGCGGCACCTATCATTTACCCAGGCTGGTTGGCTGGCAAAAAGCCAGTGCGCTCATGATGCTGGGCGACAGGGTGCCAGCTATAGAAGCGGCAGCCATTGGCATGATCTATAAAGTAATTGATGACGAGAATTTTGCAATCGAATCGATGAAGATTGCCGGCACTTTAGCGGCAATGCCTACCCGAGGTCTGGCGCTTACCAAGCAGGCATTGAATGCATCGTTTACCAATAACCTCGAGCAACAATTGAAAGTGGAAGACCAACTTCAATACGCCGCAGCGCATACAGCCGATTACTCCGAAGGGGTGGCTTCCTTTCTCGAAAAAAGAGCGCCGATTTTTAAAGGAAAATAAACAGCCACGAAATTATGATGGAACCATCAAAAGCTACAAGCATCATTGACCAGATGATCGCCAGGGACGGTTTCACCGCCTGGCTTGGTGCTATAAGGCTCGCAGAAGGCGAAGGCTTTTGCAACCTTCAAATGATCGTTCGGAGGGAAATGTGCAATGGCTTTGGCATCGCCCACGGCGGCATCTGTTATTCACTGGCCGATAGTGCTCTTGCTTTTGCCAGCAACAGCCATGGACAACAGGCCGTTTCTATTGAGACCTCCATTTCTTACCTGAAGCCGGTTAATGAGGGTGATGCTATTACGGCTGCAGCTGTTGAAAAAAGCCTTGGAAGGAATATTGCCGTATATGAAGTAAGTATACAAAATCAAGCTGGCCAGTTAGTGGCCTTGTTTAAGGGCACCGTGTACCGTAAGAATATGCAATGGGTATAGTCGGTTTACAGGCTGATTGTACTGTACCGATGAACCGCAACCGGTGCCTGGTAACCAGCAATTGACAACCCCGGGCCTGAACCTTTTTACAATTTTGTTAACTTGATGAGTTGTATGTTGCTGGCTGCTATTATCTTTAAAGTATAAACGATTTAAATTATGGAAACGAAAAAATACAAAATCCTTCTTTGCGAAGACGATAGCAACCTCGGTATGGTATTGAAGAATTACCTGGAATTGACCGATTATGATGTCACTCTGGAACGGGATGGCCGTTTAGGTCTTGCAGCTTTCCATAGAGAAAAATATGATATCTGTCTGCTGGACGTGATGATGCCAAATATGGATGGCTTTACGCTGGCTGAAGAAATAAGGGATGTGGATCCGGATATTCCCTTGTTTTTCCTGAGCGCTAAAACCATGAAGGAAGATATTATCCAGGGCTATAAACTGGGCGCCGATGATTATATCACCAAACCATTTGACAGTGAAGTGTTGCTGTTGAAGATCAAAGCGATCCTGAAACGCAACGAAGAACTAAACCGCGAGGCGGACAATATGCAGTTCGACCTCGGCAAGTTTCACTTTAACCCCAAACTCAGGGAGCTTGCTGCAGATGGTAAAATGCAAACATTATCACCCAAAGAGAATGAACTGCTAAAGATGCTGGCCGAGCACAAGAACGACTTGCTACCAAGAGAAAAAGCCCTCAAGAAAATCTGGGGCAGCGACACTTATTTTAATGGCCGTAGCATGGATGTATATATCGCCAAACTTCGCAAGTACCTGAAAGAAGACGAAAACCTTGAAATCGTGAATATTCATGGAAACGGTTTCAGGCTCGTGGTTGGAGGAGAATAATTGATACTATTTTATTAGAGAATTATAGCAAAGAGCCGGTAAGTGTACCGGCTCTTTTAATGCGCATAAGATGCACAATTTTGCAAAGGAGCAAGAACAACCGATTGGCTCTTTTGTGAATAACGAGCCCAGTTGAAAAAACTGACAACCTAAATGCCCCTGTTTTTGCAGGGGCATTTAGGTTGTCATGAAGTAAAACGATTATTGATGCAGGGTGAGATTTCCTTGTATCAGGAATATCTTACCAGCCTTAACGGTGATTTTGCCGCCTACATCGACAGTTTGCGGCACATTCAAAATACATTGTCCTGATGACGGATCCACAATGATCTCGCAGCCTGCAGGTAATATACCCGGTGGAATGGTACCCCCGCTCCAGTTTGCAGCTACATTCCAGTTACCAGATCCGGTAAATGTGTACCGGCAAATGGTTTTAGTACCACCCAGACCACCGCCGGAAAACTGGCTCACTTTAAACTCCACCAGGTTGTAATTACTGTTGGTACCGAGGTAGGTAGTAGCCGGATACACCACATCACCAGCCTGTACTGAGGCATGACCAGTGGCAGGATCGGGATTAGCCTGGGTGATAATCTTGTACGCTACCGCATTAGCATTACTTGTAATATTAGTTGCTTTAGCTTTCAATTCGTCGAGCTCTGCGGTGGTATAATAAAAACGCACTGCTGTTGGATTAGTAAGTGCTGTGGCGCTGGTTACATTCCAATACCTCCGGGTAACAAACCAATCTGCATTTCCGAATGTGGTGGTGTAAGGGGCTGTAATGCTTATTGCTGCCGAACCAGTATCCACACCTACTTTTACATTGGCCGGCGTGATGCCACTTGTTTGGAGTGTTTTCTTAATGGAGAACAATAGATTCGTGCCCTTGTAATAATGCATCCAGTTGGCGAAATTATCGACGCAAACCCCATCACCCAGGTAAGCATTGGCAGCCGTAGGTATTAATTGATTAAGGGTGGCGAAGCAGGGGGAATTGATGATAAGCGTACTCGCGGTGGCTGTTACTTTAGACGAAGCATTGGCAGCATTAGATACGGCTGTGTTAGTGATAAAAGAGGCACCACTGGCAAGGTATACATCATCCACCCACCAGCCTCCCCCGGTAACGCTGCCACCTGCTGCATCCGATGTAAACCGGAACCGGATAAACACCGATTGCCCCGCCAGGCCATTCAGGCTTGCAATAGATTGTATATAACCCGGTGAACTGCCGGTAAAAGAAGGAAGGTTGGCAGTACCTATCGATGGATTATTTACCATAGTTATAATACCGTTGTAACCGTTTTGTGTGAAAGTGTTGAGGTGTACCCAGTTAACACTGTCAACCGATGTTTCTACTACACCCCCATCATATCCTGATTCGCTGGCATATTTGTGGTTGAAAATGAGGAAGGCGCCACCGGCCGGCACTGTTATTTTGGCTTTACTCTCAAGCGTTGCGTTGCTACCCGGAATATCAAAATCCTCTACAAACCATACTTTGGATCCACTAAAGGCGCCTGTGCTGATCAGGTTAAAGTTTTGCATACCTGTATTGGTAGATTTAAAAAGGTCGGTAGCACCTTCATGGTCTTCATTTAACACCAGCGTTGCGGGAGTGGGGTGGCTTGCCCTCACCGTCACAGTATGCGTTATGGTTTGGCCTGCTTCCAGGTTATACAGCGGCCAGCTTACCACATTGCCCACGTTGGTACCGGTATCGGAACTGATATAAGTAGTTAATGCGGGGAGCGTGTCTGTTACTGTTAGATTAGATGCCGTAAGCGTGATCGGGCTTACATTTTTCACTTCAATAGTATAGGTGAGCTCCTCATTATTAGTCATAATGGAAGGTGCTGTTTTTTTAATCGACAGTACTGATTGCGGGTTACAGAAAGGAGAAGTATTGAATTGTTCCACTTCATCGCCTAGTGCACTGGTGCCGGATATCGCACTGTAACCCAGACCCCTTTTTGCAAACACGCTCCAGATTTTACATGCATGCTGACCGTTATATATCAAACTATCTGCTTTTAAGATCGCATCCCGCTCCTGTACGAATGTGGGGTTGGCTGGCTGTAATTTTAAACCTTCCATCACCAGGCGCATGGCCACGTTATTGCCACCCGCTCCTGCAGGTACATTATGCGCGGCGGTTGGATCGGCAGCGTTATATACATCATTATTAAAACCATATTGGTCAATAAATGCCTGCTGCATATCGTAGAGCATGGTGCACCACAGATATCCAATGCTATGCGCCTCGGCATAAAGTGGCTGTTTTACATAGCCGAATGTGGATGGATTCACGTTCATGTCGATGCTGTATTGTGTTTCGCGGATACCCAGGCCTGTGGCATGTGGTTGGTACACCACATAGCTGCCAATCCCCCTGTTCGGTAAAATACCATTCGGATGCAATGCAGTTGCAGGTTGCAGATCAGCGCTAGCCGTTGTCATATATAATGCAAAATTATCACTCCAGCCTTCGCCACCCTGTTCACCCCCATTGAGGTGGCCGGTAGGGTTAGGTCCGCCTGCAGTAAGACGGGTGGAAATGCCATGACCATACTCGTGCGCCACTACGCCATTATCCAGGTCGCCATCTCTCCGGGGATTGTTTATATTTTTCTTGAGCGAACCATTGATGGCAGCACCTCCAACCAATGCAGCTTTCAATTCTTTACCGGCCTCAAACGAGATCATCACTGCAGGTATCGTGATGGCATTTGTTGGTGCGTCAGTACCACCCATAGCAATCGGCTGCGCACCAGGAACATTATTGATGATAATAACGCCAACAGCGCCGCCCAGTTGGGCACCCAATACTTTCTCTACAAATGAACAGGACCCGCGGTCAATCAGCACTATCTTGCCGTTCACATCATTTGCTGGTGGCAGGCCACCGCTCATTTGGCCGGTACCACATCCCTCACTGGAAGTGCCCACGGCAGCAGCAGCATTCTTTTGAACAATTACAAACGGCTTATTGAGAACAGGGTTCGCATACAAGTCGTTGTTAGCAACGGTTGAGTTTCCAAATGACCCCTGTACCGAAAAGTATTTTTTGCCTGCAGGTGGTGGGGCAATGGTGTTGGAATTGATCTGTACAATGCTGTCTGGAGTAGAGCCTGTCCACAGATACATTTGCATCTGTCCGTTAGTACCATCGGCCAGCGTAAGAAAGTTGGCATTGTTCGTACCTCCTCCGTCTTGTGCCTGCGCAAGCACTGCATCGTTGGCCCCTGCGGGTGTTGCTCCACGGTTGGTGCCAGTGCTGAAATTATGCGATTCTTCAAAATTCTGGGTAGCCTCTGTAAATCCAAAATGATAAAATACGTCGTGCATCAGGTTGTTCCAGTAAAAGAGGTTTACAATGGCTCCATTCTGATAAGTAGTAGGATCATTGTTAAAATTGACAGCATAGTCGAACAAATAAGGCTCTGTTACAGCTGGTGTACCGCCAACGCCACCATTGTTATAAGCGGTCCTGGTAGGGTCGGCGCTGGGCACACCACCCAATGGGCCAGGGCTGGGATCCTGGAAAGCCCATACATTATTGCCGTGCGTATATTGATAGGCTGCCGCATTATTTGTTTTATGCCATCCATCGGGCGAACCCAAAGCGTCGCCGCTTGTAGTAATCAGTGCATGTGTGGCACCAGCCTGATTTGGCGCTTCATAGGGCGTATTGAAAACCCGGTATGTATTGGCAGTCGCCGTTAAGGCATCAACGCCAAAATACGCTTTCGTTTTTATTGTCGGTATTTCTCTTAGCGGAACCGGACCGGTGGGCTGGGCGTCCCTGATAAATTCATCTGTTTCGTAATTTCCAATGCCAAAGTCACAATTTGTTACCATGTCTTGCTTGAAGACCAGTTTGCCGTTGGCTCCATTGATATACATGATCCAGTAATGTTGCTGGTCCCGCAGATATAATTGTACTTCCCAGGTCAATACAATATTGTTCGTGGCCTTGTCCAGGTAATACGCTTTTCTAACCGGTATATCCCAGCTGGTATTGGAAGCTTTAAATACTGTCTTTTGTTCTGGTGACAAATCAGCATTTTTTACTTCCAACGGGTTGGCCGGGGTTATACCAGCCTGCTCCATCGCTTTAAGCACTGCATCCTGCGGTGTGATCACAGTATATGACCAGGGTGCATTAGCAAGTTTTAAAAATTGATAGGTGGCATGTGCAGGGGTGCCATCCTGTTTTATGTGAAGGGCAGCCACAGCATTAATCACATCTAGCTGATGAAGTTTTTGCTGCACATAGATATGCCTGATTCCGGTGGTGGGGTCGGTGTTTTCATTTGTGATTTTTAATTCCGCCACGTCTGTTACAGCCGCATTGAACTGAGATTTGTGCGAGGTAAAATATTGCCTAACAGCATTTTCACCACTGATATTGCTGTAAATTTCCTGGGCATGTAATTTGGGTAATAGGCACAAGACGGTGCATGCAACAATAATTACACGCTGTAAACCTGGATACTTCATGATGAAGGGGTTTAGAGTTTTGGTGAAGGAGTTTAAACGATAAGCCCGAAAAACACGTTAATGCGAAAAGGTTGGTTTGTTAAATACGGTTTAACATTTCAACAAGTTTGCCAAATTTTAAAATTGTTCAAATAACTGTAATAAAAAAACAGAGATGTCTAAAAACATGCTTCCAGCAACGGTTCTATTAGATAAACTATATGTTATTCGAACAAAAGTCCGGCGCCGGCAAGTCCTGGCCGTAACTTACCCAGGTGAGCATAAGCCTTGGGGGTTACCTCACGTCCCCGGGGCGTGCGTTGCAGAAATCCCTCCTGTATCAGGAAGGGTTCATATACTTCTTCAATGGTACCGGCTTCTTCGCCTACCGCCGTGGCGATAGTAGAAATGCCTACTGGTCCACCTTTGAATTTTTCGATGATGGCGAGCAGGATGCGGTTGTCCATATCGTCGAGCCCGTATTCGTCCACGTTCAGGGCTTTTAAGGCATGCTGGGTGATTCCAATATCGATCCGGCTGTCGTTTAAAACTTGAGCAAAATCACGCACGCGGCGAAGCAGGCCATTGGCGATACGTGGCGTACCGCGGCTGCGCCCTGCAATTTCTTTGGCAGCATCGTCAGTAATGGGCATGTTCAAGATTGCTGATGCCCTGAGTATGATTTTATGTAAAGTGGCAGCATTATAATATTCCAGGCGGTTTTTAATGGCAAAGCGGCTGAGGAGTGGGGCCGTCAACAAACCGCTGCGGGTAGTAGCACCAATCAGGGTAAATTGGTTCAGGTTGATCTGGATACTGCGGGCATTGGGGCCGGTGTCGATCATGATGTCGATGCGGTAATCTTCCATGGCACTGTACAGGTATTCTTCCACCACGGTGCTCAGGCGGTGGATCTCATCTATGAACAATACATCATTCGCTTCGAGGCTGGTAAGCAGACCGGCCAGGTCGCCTGGTTTTTCAATCACTGGCCCGCTGGTTTCTTTAATATTCACCCCCAATTCATTAGCTACAATCCGGCTCAGCGTGGTTTTGCCCAATCCGGGAGGCCCGTGAAACAACACGTGATCTAGTGCTTCGCCACGTATTTTGGCAGCCTTAATAAAAATAGAAAGGTTCTCAATAATCTGTGGCTGGCCGCTGAAATCGTCCATCTGCTGCGGCCGGATATTGTTTTCAAACTCTTTATCGGCAGGCGTAAGTTTTGTTTCGTCCGTATTCAAATTGGGGTTGGCCATGCGGTAAAAATAGTGATCTTAAGGTTGCCAACCCTGGAAGGGTTGGCAACCTTAGCCGTGTCATAAATCTTTTTTCAGCTGATCTTTTACCAGGAAACTGTTGTAAGTAAAAAGTGCCAGACGCGGGCTTACCGGGGCATTTTTATGCAGAAATCCAGGTTGGGAATATACTGGCACATATTATTACGACTTATCATTTAAACGGGGCCGATCATCGTTCGGATCGGGTTTTAGAAACTGTGATTAAGAATATTGTATGCTGAAAGTAAATTGTGCCTGTTTGCACGTTTTTCGATTATATTTGAAATTTATACTTTACTGCCGTAATCACCGATACCTGATTGACCCACTATTTAAAAACCTGAAATGCGCACTAACATACCCCTTGTTGTAACCCATCCTGCCAGGCACGTTAGAACACTCAAGATTACCGTTTTTATACTTGCAACATTATTTTTTGCTTCTGAAATATTTGCTGCCCCGGTCATTACCAGCTTTGCACCGGCTACCGGTCCGGTCGGGATATCGGTGGTCTTGTCTGGAAGTGGTTTCAATGCAACGGCGTCTCAGAACGCTGTGTTTTTTGGTGCCACAAAAGCAACCGTCACTGCCGCCAGTATCAGCAGCCTCACCGTAACCGTGCCAGCCGGTTCTACCTACGAAAAAATCACTGTCACCAATTTGGCTGCTGCACAAACGGGGTATTCGGCAAAACCTTTTATTGTAACGTTAAACGGTGGATTCATTTTTAAGCCGAAACAGGATATAACTGCCGGAGCAGGGCCGGTCTTTAACCTTAATGCAGATCTTGATGGAGATGGAAAACCTGACGTTATTGTTATCAATCAAAACAGCAACTCCGTATCGGTTATGCGAAATATTTCTGTGCCAGGCACGGGCAGTTTTGCTGCAAAACAGGACTTTACGACTCCCAGCAACCCTACCGGCGTTGCTATTGGTGATGTAGATGGAGATGGAAAGCCCGACATGGTCGTATCTACTTTTACCAGTCAGAAGATATCTGTTTTCCGCAATACATCCACTCCGGGCACAATAAGTTTTGCCGCAAGCGTCGATTTTATTTCAGGATTTGGGTATTCGGTTAGCATTGCAGATTTTGACGGCGATGGAAAATCCGACGTGGCGGTGGCCGATGAAAATGCCGGCGCAGCACTGGTCTTTCGCAATACCTCCCCTGGTGCCGGGTCGGTGAGTTTTGCAGCCAAGCTTACTTTCACTTCCGGAACAAGCCCTTTTTGTATCGCTTCAGGCGATATCGACGGGGATGGTAAAGCTGACCTGGTGACCGCAAATTCTGCAAGCAACAATATTTCGATACTAAGAAATACATCTACGTTAGGTAATATCACTTTTGCCCCCAAAACTGATGTGTCAAGTGGTAATAATCCGGAGTCATGTGCTATAGGCGATTTCGACGGTGACGGAAAACCCGATGTGGCAACTGCAAATTATGCCGTAAATACTGTGTCCATCATCCGCAATACATCTTCCGCAGGGTTCGTTAGTTTCGCTGTTAAAACAGACTTCCCTGCGGCAGGTAGTCCAAGGGGCCTGGGTATCGGTGATATCAATGGAGATGGGAAAGCTGACCTTGCTATTGCTACCAATAACCTTACGGTTATTACCTATAAAAATATTTCGGCTCCAGGAACGGTTACACTCATCGAGCCAATCACCACGCCTACCGGGGGAAATTCCAAGTCTGTTGCCATTGGAGATTTGGATGGTGATTCAAAACCCGATCTTTCTGTCGCCAATTTTAACAGCGGTAACCTTTCTTTTATTCAACAGGAGAACATTCCACCTACCATAACAAGTATATCGCCAACCAGTGGCGCTGTAGGAAGCAGTGTAGTTATCTCAGGAACAAATTTTAGTTTAACACCTGCTCAAAATGTAGTGAACTTTGGGGCAACAAAAGCTACGGTTACAGCTGCTACTGCCACCAGTTTAACTGCTACCGTGCCTTTAGGTTCTACCTACCAGCTTCTCTCAGTAACCAACCTGTCCTCCGGCCTTACCGCTTTTTCGGATAAAGCCTTTAATGTCACTTTAGCTGGCAGCACCGCTTTTAAACCAAAACAGGACCTGCCTGTAAGTGCAAATCCGAATTCTGTAGTGATCGGCGATCTGGACGGTGATGGAAAACCGGACCTTGCTATGGTCAACAGCAGTGCCACCCCGGTAACGGTTATCCGAAATACTTCCGCGGGTGGGGTAGTCAGCTTCGCCCCAAAACAGGATTTTGGAACGGGAACGACTATCAACAGTGTCACCATCGGCGATTTAAATGGCGACGGCAAGCCCGACCTGGCAGTGACCTCCCAGGGCAGTCACACAGTAGAAATATACAGGAATACTTCTGTGCCTGGTACTATTAGTTTTGCTTCTCCGATCGGGTTTTATGCTCAAAATTTCCCCAATAGCGTGGCCATTGATGACATCGACGGGGATGGAAAACCTGACCTTGCAGTAGCCTGTGGATTGAACCTGGTCGTCATTTTGAGGAACCTGTCCGCTGGCTCAACCATCTCATTTGCTACAGAGATTGAATTTACAACGCCTGACTATTCTGAGGAAGTTAGCCTTGGTGACATTGATGGTGATGGTAAACCTGACCTGGCGGTAACGAATTATGCATCCGGTAATATGTCGATATTGCGAAATACCTCATTTCCGGGCAGTATCCTTTTTGCCGCAAAGGTTGATTTTGCTACCAGTCCTAACCCCGGTAAGCTGGTAATAGCTGATATCGATGGCGACGGCAAATTAGATGTATCAGTAGCAGGACGGGATAACAATGTTATTTCAATTTTAAGAAATACTTCCACACCAGGCACGCTTAGCCTGGCAGCTAAAATAGATATTGCCACCCCAAATTACCCCCGCTCGATTAGCATTGGCGATGTGGATGGAGATGGAAAACCAGACCTGGCCGTTGCAAATTATAATTCAAATTCTGTATCTCTGTTGAGGAATACGTCCACAAGCGGTACTGTTAGTTTTGCCGCGAGGCTTGATTTTACTGCGACTTTAAATCCGGAATCAGTTGCCATTGGCGATATTGATGGAGACGGAAAACCAGATATGTCGGCGGTGTCCAACAGCGGTACGCTTTCCATTTTTCAACAGGGAGTTATTGGTGGATTACTAACAATATCCGGTATATCACCAACCAGCGGACCCGTTGGAAGCAGTGTAGTGATTTCCGGTACAAATTTTAGTACATCACCATCTCAAAACGTCGTTTATTTTGGGGCCACAAAGGCAACCGTTACGGCTGCATCTACAAACAGCTTAACAGTTACGGTGCCTTTAGGCTCAACCTATCAGTTCATCTCGGCTACCAACCTGGCCACCAACCTTACAGCTTTTTCAGACAGAGCTTTTAATGTGACCCTGGCGGGCAGTACCAACTTTAACCCCAAACAAGATTTTCCTGTTGAATTAGGTGCAAGTTCTCTCACCCTCAGCGATTTGGACGGCGATGGAAAACCGGATCTTGCCATGGTGATTAACAATGGGACCACGGTCACCGTTATACGAAATACTTCTGCCGGTGGGGTTGTCAGCTTCGCTCCAAAACAGGACTATGGCACGGGCCCTGACGTGCAAAGTGTATCTATTGGCGATTTGGATGGGGACGGAAAACCCGATCTGGCCGTGGCTTCAAGGAACAGTTTCAAAGTAGATATATTTAGGAACACGTCGACCCCTGGCAGTATCAGCTTCGCTTCGCCAGTTAGTTTTCTAATCAGTGGCTTCCCCAAGCATATAGCTATTGATGACATCGACGGGGACGGCAAACCTGATCTGGCAGTAGCTTGCGGGAGTAATTATGTGATGATTATGCGGAACCAGTCTACCCCCGGAACTATGTCTTTCTCCGCAGCCATTCAATTTCCAACCCCGGACTACTCTGATGGGGTTAGCCTTGGAGACATTGATGGTGATGGTAAACCCGACCTGGCGGTAACAAACTATAATTCCAGTAGTTTCTCACTCTTACGGAATACATCGGTCCCAGGCAATATTGCTTTTGCTGCGAAGGTAGACTTTGCCACCGGTTCAAATCCTGAAAACGTACTGATAGCGGATATTGATGGGGATGGGAAATCGGACGTGACAGTATCGTCATCAGGAACCTACCTTCTTTCCGTCTTCAGAAATACTTCCAGTCCCGGCGTATTGAGCCTGGCAGCCAGACTTGATATCGCCATACCAAGTTACCCCCGTTCTATTGGTATTGGTGATGTAGACGGAGACGGAAAACCTGACCTGGCCACGCCAAACTATTATTCATATTCGGCATCCCTGCTCAAGAATACGTCCGTGCCCGGCAGTATTAGTTTTGCCCCGCGGACTGATTTAACTTTGACACTTAACCCCGAATCCGTTGCCATTGGTGATATAGATGGAGATGGAAGACCGGATTTGTCGGTACTTACTTTCAGACAAATTTTTTCTGTTTTTCAACAAATAGCACCTGTTCCCCCACCTACCGGCAATGCCGCCCAATCGTTTTGCGCATCGCTTTCAGCCAAGGTATCGAACCTGGTTGCTACGGGTAGCAACATTAAGTGGTACAGTGCGGGTAATGTGTTACTGGCGGCTACTACGCCGCTCGCAAATGCAACGACCTACTATGCCAGTCAAACGGTGAACGGTGCTGAATCCGCACAGCGGTTAGCGGTTACGGTTACTATTGATTCCACGGGGCCTGAGGCCGGTCCTTTGCTCAGCGCAATTTGTCCCGGCACCGCAACACCAGCACTTGGGGGGAGCATCACCGGCACGGCCACCTCCGCCATCTGGAGCGATAATAACGCTGGTGGAACCTTTACTAACAACACCGGAACCACCCCGGCTACGACCATTTATACAGCCGCGGCGAATGCTACCGGAACCATTACTCTGAAGCTGACTACGACCACCGGAACCTGCCCCGGCTTCGACAGTAAAACAGTTTATATTAACACGGCGGCTACCTGGCTGGGTCTCACAAACAACTGGAACAGCCCAACTAATTGGAGCAGTGGTAGTTTGCCTGCAGCCTGTACCGATGTGATCGTTAACGCCGGCGCTGGTATCATCATGCCAACGGTGACTGGTCTAAGCAGTGTGTGCAAGAAATTAACCCTAAATAATGGGGCAGTAGTAACGATTGCAGTTGGCGCAAAACTGCTTGTTACCGGAACCAATTAATGTAAGGAGGTAAGGTTGCCGACCCTCCAAGGGTTGGCCACCTTTTACCTAAGCAGGGAATTCGCTTTTTCTCGCACAGCGTTAAAAAAGCGATTGCGATCGCGTTCGCCAGCTCCGCTAATCAGCGTAGACCGACTGAGTAAAGTCGTGAAATTGCTGTGCACGTTGCGGTAGAAGCGCTGATCATGTGAAATGATGTACTGCATCACGCTGTAGGTGATATAGGCCAGGCGCTGTTCATCCAGTTCCAGTAAAATAGTGTTGTTGCCAAGCACCACTTCATTTACATAAAAGGTGAGGCTGGATTTATAAGAAACATCAGTATCACCAGGCATAAATTTTACGCCTTTCTCCAGTTGTAATTCCAGGTGATCGATTGTTTTGATAAAGGATTTCACCACCAGCTCCATGTCGGCAGGATTGCCAAACAGGCCTGCATCCTTATAAAACTGTATTTGAATGATGGTGCAATTAAAACTTTCGGGGTTCCAAAGTTCGGTAGATGGAATATGATTGTATTCCCTGATCATTTGCTGGCCGGTTTCGAAATAATCCCTGAACGGATAAGCAGCCAGGGAAAATTTCTGATTGGAATACTCCGGGTCGTTGAAAATAGTTTTTGCCCAAAAAAAACTTTTAAATGCGGCAATTTCCGGGTAATAATAATTATGAAAAAAGGCCATGTCCTTGTTCAGGCACATCATATGTTTCCTGCCAAATGTATTAAAGTATTTCAGTTGTTGCAATGTCTGGCGCATGTAGATATTAAACGGAAGTACATCCTGATTAATACCTGGTGCCTGGAATAATACTGATTCGTTTTGCAAATCCAGAATCTGGTCGAGCGACAAACGATGCTTTTCGCAAATGATTTTCAATTCCTGTAGTGAAAGGGGCTTTTCGCCCCTGATGCGCCGGTAAGCACTGTCTGCGCTGATATCCAAAAGGTCGGCTAATTCATCCGCGACCGATAGATTGGCTTTCAGGCTACCCTTAAGGTGTGAGAAAAATTTTTGCTGCAGTTCAGTGGGATTCATATAAACCGAAAAATAGCAAATGACTTTTGAAAATAAAAGGTTTATGCGATGTTTTTATAGCTGCCAGAATTGACAACAGCTGTCACGTACCAGGCAGCTAAAATCATTTACCCCAAATGAAATTTAAAGTGGAAGAATCCACACAGCAGTTTATGGTTCAAAAGTCTGCACGGAATAGCAAAAAAAAATTTACAAAATAAAACTTTCAAAATACTTGTATATACAAACAATGATCCCTTTCTTTGCACTATTAAAAATTAATCAGCCTTGTAATAACGCTGTAATTCCTTACATGAAAGCATCAGAAAGTACATTCAGGAACTGTCTCTACTTTACGGCAAATGCCCTGGCACGCAAGGTGGAAAAGATGGCTATTGAAAGCTGGAAGTCTGTTGGTTTGTCGCCCAGCCATGGATACCTGCTCATGTTGGTAAATAAGGAGCCAGGCCTGCAGCCCGGATGCATTGCCGATAACCTGCAACTAACGCCAAGTACGGTAACAAGGCTTATAGAGAAACTGGAAGCGATGAAACTGGTTGTCCGTACTTCCGGAGGAAAAGCGACTAATGTATACCCAACCCCAGTGGGTAAAAAGCTCTTGCCGCAGTTGAAGCAATGTGTCGATGATTTCAATAGAAGCTATAGTAATTTTATAGGTAAAGAAGAATGTAGCCGTATGGTTGAAAACATGCATAAACTGGCCGATAAAATGACGTGATTTTTTCCCCCGTTTCTATTGTATATACAATTATTAATACAGTCCTATTTTTTTACATCAAAAATCAAAAAGTAAAAATCATGAAGTACACCATCACAGGAGGTGCAGGCAATATCTCCAAGCCATTAGTTAAGACTTTATTAGCGGAGGGCCATATAGTAACAGTAATTGGCCGTAACGAAGTCCACCTGGAATCTTTGACCAAACTCGGGGCAAAAGCGGCCATCGGATCGGTGGAAGATGTCGCTTTTCTAACCGAAGCATTTACAGGTGCCGATGCCGTATATACCATGGTGCCACCCAAATGGGATGCACCGGTTTGGAAAGATTATATTGGCCATATTGGCCAAAACTTTACAGCTGCTATTACAGCTGCGGGTGTAAAAAAGGTCGTTAACCTAAGCAGTATAGGCGCTCATATGCCCGAAGGTTGCGGTCCTGTTTCGGGTCTTTACAAGGCAGAACAGGCCCTTAACGAATTAACAGGGGTAGACATCAGGCACCTTCGGCCGGCTTATTTTTTTCATAACCTGCTGGCAAATATTGGCATGATAAAAGGCGCTGGTATAATTGGCGGAAACTTTGGTGGTAGCGATGATAAATTGGTAATGGTACACCCGGCTGATATTGCGGAGGCGGCGGCAGAGGAATTGCTGAAACTGGATTTTGCAGGCCATACTATCCGGTATATTGCCAGCGATGAAATCACTGGTGCGGAACTTGCTCAGGCAATAGGGGCTGCTATCGGAAACCCGGCGCTTCCGTGGGTGGAATTTTCAGACGATCAAAACCTGGAAGGCATGTTACAGGCCGGCCTTCCGAAGGATATAGCCAGTAATTATTCCGAAATGGGTAATGCCATTCGTACGGGTAAAATGAGTGAGGATTATTGGAAAAATCATCCCATCTTGAGTAAACATAAACTGGCGGATTTTGTAAAAGAATTTGCCGCAGCGTATGCGGCGTAAAATTTAGAAAATTATCATATGAGTAAAAGAGTTTGGCTGATCACCGGCGGTGCCCGGGGTATTGGCAAAGAAATCGCAGTCGCTGCATTAGCGCAGGGAGACCTTGTAGCGGCTACATCCCGCAAGGTAGAATCCCTTTCCTGGCTGGCCGACTACCCTTCGGAAAACGTGCTTGCGCTGGCTTTGGACATTACCAACCCGGAGCAGGTGACGCTGGCAGTTAACAATGTAATTGAAAAGTTTGGCACCCTCCATGTGCTCGTCAACAATGCTGGGTACGGCCAGTTTGGCGCTATTGAAGAACTAAGCAACGAGAACATTCATAACCAGATCGAAGCCAACGTTTACGGGCCGCTGTATGCAATCCGCGCTGCGTTGCCAGCCATGCGGAATAACAAGAACAGCCATATCATTAATCTTTCTTCTATTGCAGGATTGCTGGGCACAGCAGGCCTTGGCATGTACAATGCTTCCAAATTTGCGTTGGAAGGATTGAGTGAGGCGCTGGCGCTTGAAGTAAAGCCACTGGGTATACAAGTCACGGTGATAGAACCCGGTGGTGTGCGTACTGACTTTGCAGGCGATTCCCTGCAGCAGCCAGGAAATTTAATTGCAGATTATGATCAAACAAGAGGTACTACCGGAACAAACCTCGGCAAGGTAAACGGCCACCAGGTAAGCGATCCGGTTAAAGTGGCCAAAGCAATCGTTGACATCGCTAATAACCCCGAAGCTCCGATACGGGTGGTGCTTGGTGCCGATGCTTTGCCACGTATTAAAGCCAAACTGGAAGCACATGCCAAACTGGTAGAAGACTGGGAAGCTGTTTCGTTGTCGGTTGGGTTTTAGCCATCAATTTATTTCAATCCAAAAATTAATACCATGAAAATCGGAATTATTGGTAGTGGTGCCGTGGGCCGTGTGCTGGCTACTGCATTCTTAAAAGAAGGTCACGATGTAATGCTGGGCACAAGGTCTGTTACTAAACCTGAAGTGCTGAAATGGAAAGAAGAAAACCCCACAGGAGATGTGGGTGAATTTAGTATTACTGCGAAATTTGGCGAACTCATTGTATAGGCTACCAAAGGACGCATCGCTTTGGATGCGGTCGATCTTGCAGGCCATGAAAACTTCGCCGGAAAAATCGTGATCGATACTACCAACCCGATCGACGAAACGACACCGCCTATTAATGGAGTGCTATCTTTTTTTACCCCGCAAAACAGCTCCTTTATGCAACAAATCCAGGCGCATTTACCGGAGGCAAAACTGGTGAAAGCATTTAACAGCGTAGGCAATGCAGGGATGTACAAGCCGCAGTTGGGTGAAACCCCAACCATGTTTATTTGCGGCAATGATGATAGCGCCAAGGAAACTGTAACCGGCATTCTCAACTCTTTTGGCTGGGATACCGCCGATATGGGCAGGGCCGAATCCGCTGCTGCCATTGAGTCGCTGTGTATATTATGGTGCATTCCCGGTTTTCTTAATAACCAGTGGAATCATGCTTATAAGTTGTTGAAATGATCGTAAGGGTTGCCAACCTTTCAAAGGTTGGCAACCCTTAACTTAGCGGCCCCATGGATAAATTTGTCGTATCGGCCCGTAAATACCGCCCCCAGAACTTTAATACGGTGGTGGGGCAGGAGCATATAACCACTACCCTTAAAAACGCCATTCTTCATAACCAGTTGGCCCATGCATTTTTGTTTTGCGGCCCCAGGGGTGTGGGGAAAACTACTTGCGCCAGGATTTTGGCCAAGACCATTAACTGCGAGAACAAAACTCCTGAAGGCGAAGCTTGTAATACCTGTAATTCCTGTATCAGTTTCGATGCCGGTACCTCGCTGAATATCCACGAGCTGGATGCCGCCAGTAACAATAGCGTAGACGATATCCGTGCCCTGGTGGAGCAAGTACGGTTTCCGCCGCAGGCAGGTGAATACAAAGTATATATTGTAGATGAGGTGCACATGTTGAGTGCCGCCGCCTTTAATGCCTTCCTGAAAACACTCGAAGAGCCGCCACCTTATGCCATTTTTATTTTGGCCACCACAGAAAAGCATAAGATCCTGCCCACGATCCTTAGCCGCTGCCAGATCTTCGATTTCAAACGGATTACCAATGCCGATACCGTAGGGCATTTGCAGGAAATTGTAGGTAAGGAAGAAATCCATGCCGAGAAAGCTGCCTTGCAACTCATTGCCCAGAAGAGCGAAGGTTGTATGCGTGATTCGCTAAGTATTTTGGATAAGATCGTAAGTTTTACCAATGGCGAGGTAACGTACCAGAATACCCTGGGGCACCTGAATATACTGGACGAGGACTATTATTTTAAATTGCTGGATGCCTTACAGGCCCAGGACCTGGCATCGGTGCTATTGCTGTTTGATGAGATCAATCGAAAAGGTTTTGAAGGTGACATGGTGTTAAACGGATTCTCTGAATTTATCCGTAATATCATGGTGTGTAAAGACGCAAAAGCCGCTGCCCTGCTGGATGTGGTCGAAGGCATGCAGCCCAGGTACCAAAAAAAGGCGCAAGCCACCGGCCTTTCTTACCTGGTAAGCGGGTTGAATATTTTGAATGAATCAGAAATCCAGTTTAAGCAGGCCCGCAACCGCCGCCTGCATGTGGAGCTTTGCCTGATCAAACTCTGCTACCTGCAACAGGCGCTGGAACTTTCCGCAGGACCCGATGGTGAACTCATCAAAAAAAAACGAATTGACGGACCGGTAGCCTATCGAACAAAGACCATTCCTTCTTTCTCCATAAAAAAACAGGCAACAGACGCCGGGCCAACGGAAGCGAAGTTGTTTGTGGAAACGGTACCCATGGTGCCACAGGCTGCCGAAGCAACATCACTTCCCGTTATCAAAGCGGAAGCGTTAGCCCATGCATCCACCGCTACCAGTGTAATGCCGACGAATACCGGCGGTCCGAGAAAATCGCTGCTCGACTCGCTGAAAGAAAAGCACCAGGCAAGCAACGGAACTGGAGACGCGGCTGAATCTATTCCGCTGACTCAGGAAGCGGTTGCTTTGTTGTGGGCTGGCTATGCCGCCAAATGCAAGGAAAAACAACAGCACTCTATTGCGAACAGCTTTGAAACAGCAACCCTCCGGATACTGGATGCAGAAACCATTGAAGTAGTATCCTTATCTATCCTCACCCAAAAATTTATTGAACAGGAAAAAGTGGAAGTATTGCAAATGTTTCAGGCCCAGTTCAGGAGCCGCAAAATCCAGTTTCAATATCGGGTGGAAAGTAACATAACTGATCACCAGCCTATTGACAAGAAATACCTGAGCAGTGCCGAGCGTTTTCGGCTCATAGCAAAAGAATACCCGCTGGTGGTGGATTTGAAGGATAAGTTAAGGTTGGAATTGGATTATTAAAGTCAGGGGAATTTAATAAAGAAGGCAACTTTTAAAGACTTGACTTCTTTTGGGCGCATGCACTTAAATTCCTAAGATGTGCAATAAATGTTTTGCCGTATTTTCACGCCCCAAATGGGAGAGACCGGTTTGCTGAAGTCAAATCGTAAATCGTAAATCTAAAATCGAAAATATTCCAATGGCCGAAGTAATAAAGATGCCCCGCTTGAGCGACACCATGACCGAAGGGGTGATTGCCGCATGGCATAAAAATGTGGGCGATAACGTTAAGAAAGGCGAGGTGCTTGCCGAAATAGAAACGGATAAAGCCACCATGGAATTGGAAAGTTACCAGGACGGCGTATTGCTTCACCAGGGAGCAAAGGAAGGTGAGAAAATATTGGTAGACGACCTACTGGCAATATTTGGTCAGGCTGGTGAAGATGTAAGTGCCATAATTGCCAAGCATACCGGAGATGGCGCCGCTACTCCGGCGCCGGCTGTTGAAAACCCGGCACCAAATGCTGAAGCTTCAAAAGCCGAAGCGCCTGCGGCGCCGACACCTGCTGGTGAAACACTAACGCCCGCTGCCATAACTGCCCCTGCTACCAGCTTAGACATTTCTAAAATACCAGAAGCGGTGATCATGCCCCGTCTTAGCGACACCATGACGGAAGGCGTGATTGCAGGATGGAATAAAAATGTAGGCGACCCCGTTAAAAAAGGCGATGTACTGGCAGAAATAGAAACAGATAAGGCCACCATGGAACTGGAAAGCTACCGCGATGGTATCCTTTTGTTCCAGGGTGCAAAGCCTGGCGAAAAAATACTGGTAAACGATTTGCTATGTATTGTTGCCGCCGAAGGTTTTGACATTTCTGCCATAGTAGCTTCTGCCAAACAGGGTGGTGCCCCGGCCGCCGCTGCTGCTGAAACTCCGGCTCCTGCTGCTCAGGCCGTGCCAACAGTTGCTCCCGTTGCCGCAGTTGCTCTGCCTTCTGCTACCCCGGCCGAGCAAGTTGTAAATGAAGGCCGCATTATCGCATCCCCGTTAGCCAAAAAACTCGCTGCCGAAAAAGGAATTGACCTGAAATATGTAAAAGGCAGTGCCGATAATGGCCGGATCGTAAAAAACGATGTTGACAATTATAAACCTGCAGCTGCTGCTGTAGCCCAATCTGTTGCAACCGCTGAAGCGATTCCTGGCAAGGGTGAAAAAGCAGCTACTTCAGTTGCTCCGTTTAATCCTGGTGCAGGCGAAGGATCTACTGATCATCCCAACAACCAGATGCGTAAGGTGATTGCCAAACGCCTGGGTGAAAGCAAATTCAGTGCGCCCCATTTCTACTTAAAAATTGAAGTGAATATGGACGCAGCCATGGCTGCACGTCCGAAAATGAACGAAATAAGCCCTGCCAAAATTTCTTTTAACGACCTGGTAATAAAAGCCAGCGCCATGGCGCTTCGCAAACACCCGGCAGTTAATAGCAGCTGGATGGGCGATTTTATCCGCACGTACGAACATATCCATATAGGTATGGCAGTAGCTGTGCCCGATGGATTGATCGTTCCAGTAATCCGTTTTGCGGATCAGAAAAGCCTGAGCCAGATTGCTGCCGAAGCAAAAGAATTGGGTGGCAAGGCAAAGAGCAAGAAACTACAGCCCAACGAATTTTCAGGTAATACGTTTACGATTTCTAACTTGGGTATGATGGATATTGATGAGTTCACCGCCATCATTAACCCGCCCGACAGTTGCATACTAGCGGTGGGCAAAATCAAGGAAGAGGTATACCGGAATGCCAAAGGTGAATTTGATGTACGTAATATCATGAAGCTGACCCTAAGCTGCGACCACCGCAGTGTAGATGGATCGGTTGGTGCGGCTTTCCTCCAGACCCTGAAAGCGTATTTGGAGAATCCCGTAACCATGCTGGTGTAACAGATTTTTAGATACTATCAAAAAAGGTGAGTCTTGTGGCTCGCCTTTTTTGTTGCTATAAGATTCGGTGTTCTCATCATCTTTTGGGTGGTCAGATTCGGGAAGCAACCCCGCACATTGTTCCCCGCTGGCGGGGACGCTTTTGCCGACCAGGCAAAAGCAGGGGTGGTCTGGACTTCAGGAAAGGTTAAATAGAAAACGTAAAATTTTATTTCATGAATCAACCAGATAAACACAACCATTACCTCTACAACAACCGCCTTCAGCCTAATGCAAACAAGCTTCGAAAAACTATGACCAAATCTGAAGCCTGTCTCTGGAAATACTTGCTTAAAGAAAGCCAGATGAAAGGTTACGTCTTCCGGCGGCAGCGACCCATCCTAGATTATATCGCTGATTTTATGTGCAAGGAATTATTGTTGGTAATAGAGTTGGACGGCGTTAGCCATTTTGATGCGGATGTGATCAGGAAAGCTGAACGAAAGCAACGGGATCTTGAAAATGCAGGGTATACAGTGTTGCGTTTTTGGGATAGTGATGTACTGGAGCGGATTGGATGGGCGCAAAGCAGTATTTTGGATTGGATTGAAGTACAAGAACGCGAAAAAGGGATTCGACCTTTTAAAGATGGAGCGTTGCCTCCGGGGTAGTGGCTCGCTTCCTGGGCATTGCCACCCCCGGTTTTGCCGTTCCGGCAAAACCTACCCCGCCAGCGGGGGACAATGTGCGAGCCGTCGATTAATTATAAACTGATTGTCGGGTAAAATTATTCTACAGCAGACTCGGACGCTGCATTTGTAAACATTGCCACGAACTGTATTACCCGCTGGCGGGGAAAGCATTTGCCGATCAGGCAAAAGCAGGGGTGGTCTGGGACGCGGGCTATTTTGACGCCATATTTTTTTTCAAATTATCTCCGGTCTATTTTTGATCATCATGAATATATATACCTGCCTCTTGCTGGCGTCTGCCGGGCTTTTGACAACGACTCCTTCAAAAGCTCAAAATACCAAACCAGCCCCCACCAAAGTTGCAACCGCTTCGATGCCGGATACTTTCCATGCAATATTCAAAACAACCAAAGGTGATTTCTCGATTGAAGCTTATAAAACCTGGGCACCCAAAGGCGTAAGCCGTTTGTTTGAGTTGATCAATAGCGGCTATTTCAATAACAATGTCATTTTCCGGGTACAGGCCGATTACGTAGTGCAATTTGGCATCAGCGATGATACTTCCCTGTATGCTTTTTGGAATAGCCAACCCATCCTGGATGAGCCATTACAACAACCCAATAAAAAAGGGATTATTTCTTTTGCCAGCGGTGGTCCCAATACCAGGAGCAATCAGCTTTTTATTAATAAGAAAGATAATTATAAATTGGATACCATTAATATTCAGGGGGCTGTGGGATACCCACCCGTAGCCCGGGTAACTTCAGGATGGGAGGTCGTGGAGCAGTTCTACGGCGGCCATGGGCGGGAACCGGTAAACCACCAGGATTCAGCAGCCAGGTATGGAAATGCTTATTGGGAGAAGAGATTTCCCGGCCTTGATAAGATCATCATTGCCGCCATTATTCTATAGGAGCCCTTCGCAAGAAAACGATACCTCCATAAAAAATCCGCTGATGTAAATACAGCGGATCTTTTTGCGTTTGATACTTTGATTCGGGATCGATACAATACGGAACAGAACATTGTGCCTGTTTATTCATCGCACTCAAAAACTGTCCATGGCAAATCCGCTTAGTCCGTTCAGTCCGTTTTTTCGTCACTCCCCATTCAATGCCTTGCGCTTCATGTTTTATAGGTAGGCCATGGCTTATTGCATCGTTGCCTGCATTGCCTTGCCAGCTTCAGCATCATTCTTTTTAACGGGTTTATTCTTCGACCTCAGGTTCCCTTCAAGATCGAGGTAATCACCATTCTCCATGGTCATTGTTTCACCCGTGCTGGTCTTGATTGCGCCGTTTGGCAATACCCAAGTACCGTTGGTCAACGTCTGTGCCTTGATCATTAATTCCGGGACCCCATTTGTAATTACCATCATCTGCCCATTGATCTTTTTAAAGCCTTCCTTGTCGACAACAACTTTCTGCGTCTTGTGCTTTTTCTTACTGGAACCATGGGCAAAAACACCTACACTTAAGAATAAGGCCGCAGCCATCATGAATATGCTTTTCATAATTAATAATTTTTGGCTGATCAATGCGATTCGGACCAGCCGGTTAAAAAAGAAAATGATTTGTTTGTAGGCCAATACATTATTCAAAAGCATGCCATTCTTTTTTCTGGTGGAGGAGCGATGGAAAAAAATAGCGAGTTTTGAAGCTAACTCCATCTAATAAATTTTTTTTCCTAAAACCTAACTATTTGAAAATGAGCGATAAGTTTTAGATTTGTCAGATAAGATCCTTTTGCATTTCATTAACGAATGCAGGATGGGCCTGCGCAAGCTCCCCAAACAAATACAGCCGCTGAAAACTTGCACATGCCAGCCGAACCAGTGATTGTGGGTGAGTAATCACAAAAAAAATCCGAACTAATGTCCGGATTCTGATAAAAGTTGTGCGCAATAATAATGTTCGTTATAGGGCTGCCAGCTGAACTTTTTGCTGCAACTCCATCACGTTTTCCTTGAAAATCGTATCGGTATCCATCAGGTCCTTTACGGTCTGGCAACTGTGGATAACCGTGGTATGGTCGCGTCCTCCAAAATGCTCGCCGATGGTTTTTAATGAGTTTTTAGTAAAGGCCTTGGCCAAAAACATGGTAATCTGCCGCGCCTGTACGATCTCCCGTTTGCGGGTTTTCTGCAGCAGTTTATCATAGGGCACATCAAAATAGTCGCATACCATTTTCTGAATGGTGTCGATGGTAATCTCCTTGCTGCTTGTTTTGATAAAATTGCGGAGTACTTTCTTGGCAAGTTCGAGGTCGATCTCTCTTTTATTAAGCGACGACTGGGCCAACAAAGAAATCAGCGCACCTTCCAGCTCACGTATATTGGAATTAATATTATAGGCCAGGTATTTTACTACTTCCTTAGGCATTTCCAGACCATCGTTCTTCATTTTACGTTCCAGTATTTCTATCCTGGTTTCGTAGTCGGGCATGGTCAGGTCGGCACTCAAACCCCAGCGGAACCGACTCAGCAAACGCTCTTGCAAACCATCCAAATCTTTGGGAGCCTTATCGCTGGATAGTACCAGTTGCTTGCCACTTTGGTGGAGGTGGTTGAAGATGGCGAAAAAAGCATCCTGGGTCTTTTCAGCCCGGCTGAAGAACTGAACGTCGTCAATAATCAGTACATCAATCAGTTGATAGAAGTGGATAAAGTCGTTAATGGCGCCGTTGCGGCTATGATCCTGGAACTGGTTGATAAATTTTTCACTGCTCACGTACAACACCACTTTGTTGGGGTGGTGCTTCTTTACTTCATTACCAATTGCCTGACCCAGGTGGGTTTTCCCCAGACCTACACCCCCATATATCACCAATGGATTAAAAGAGTTGGCGCCGGGCTTATCAGCCACAGTTTTTCCTGCACGACGGGCCACCCGGTTGCAATCACCTTCTATGTATGATTCGAACGTATAATTCGGATTTAATTGGGCGTCAATCTGCATCTTTTTCAGACCCGGGATAACAAAAGGGTTCCGCACCGGATTATTTATTACCAGTGGAAAATCAGCTTCGTTGTTGCTGTACATTTTAATTTCGTTGCTCGGTACATCCATAGTTTGCTGCGGATACATGGCATTACCACTATCCACCAAGATACGGTATTCTAATCTTGCTTCTTTGCCTAATTCTCTTTTTAAGGTCTTAGCTATGAGGTTTATATAATGCTCTTCAATGTATTCAAAGAAAAATTGACTGGGAACCTGTATTGTAAGAACCTTGTTTTTAATGGATACTGGCTTGATGGGTTCAAACCAGGTTCTGTAATGTTGCCACTCCACTATATCCTTGATAATATTCAGACAATTCTGCCAAACTATATCGCAAGTTTTATTCATTCTGCCGTTCGCTATTAGTGAGTTGAGTAAAGTTTTTTCTCTGTAAATTCTCAAAAAAAATGGTGCGAAAGCATCATTGGATTTTTGAGGGGGACAGCGAATATCAAAATCTTTTGTTGAAAAAAAAATTTTTTAGTTGTTTGTTTTTTCCCCGACCACTACAGTATGGGCCTTTGCAAGTTTTTTCTTTTCCACACCGGAAAATTTGAAATCGAGCCTGCCAAGATTTATGCCTGCCCACCCTACCTGATTAACGATCACATCACTACCTGATTTATTTTTATACACATCGGGTTTATCCATAAAAGTATGGGTATGTCCGCCGATTATCAGGTCGATATGGTCCGTTTCGGCTGCCAGAATTACATCGCTCACTTTATTCTCTCCCTTGTACTTATAGCCCAGGTGACTAAGGCAGATAATCATGTCGCAGTTTTCTTTTTGTTTAAGCATAGCTGCCGTTTCGTTTGCTTTTTGTATGGGATCCAGGTATTTGGTATTGCCAAAAAGTGTATCTGGTACAAGGCCCTGCATCTCGATACCCACGCCGGTAACGCCGATTTTAAGTTTGCCTTTTTTGAAGATTTTATAAGGTTGGTACTTGCCCTCCATAGGTGTATCTGTAAAGTCGTAGTTGCAAATAATTAAAGGAAAATTTGCATATTTTAGCTGCGTGGCAAGGTTGTCAAGGCCGGCGTCGAAATCATGATTGCCGATGGTACATGCATCATACTTCATCGCAGCCATTGCTTTTATTTCCGGCTCGCCCTTATACAAATTAAAGAATGGAGTGCCCTGGAAAATGTCGCCTGCATCCAGTAGCAGCACATGTTCTTCGGTCTGGCGGATCGATTCGATTAATGCGGCTCTTGCTGCCACACCACCCAGCCCCTGGTTACGTCCACCATCCATAGGAAACGGCTCCAACCTGCTATGCACATCGTTGGTGTGCAGAATTACCAGGGTTGTTTCTTCTGTGGCAGCCAATAATTCCGAAGGTAACAGGCTGGCACTGAGCAGGGCACCTCCAGTGAATGCGGCGCTACGAATAAATTTTCTGCGGTCCATATTATAAAATATTTTGTTTTTTGTTTGTTTCGGCCCTCGATACCACACCTTCGTCAAAAATATCCTTCCCTGCCATTGTAAAACGACAGGAGTTAGAATATTGGCAAACTAGAAATAAGAAAAAATGAGAGGATCCCTATGAAGCAGCGTCTAAAGTCTTTTATTCATTTCGTGTACGAATGAATGCAAACAAATCAGCTTGTCGATTTAACCAGTTAGTCCAATGTCTTTACTCGTTCAGCCGTACTGGCTTCCACTTTTTTTCCCAATGCTGTTTGTTGTTTCACATAACTTATTAATGCATCCCGTATTAATGCTCCATTGTTAATCTGTGGAATCTCTTTCAGCATCACACAGTCATCTCCGCCGTTTGCCACATAATCACTGTTGGCAATTATATAGGTAGCACCTAGATCCAGTGCCCTTTCTTTCACCAATACATTTATTGCTTTTTTATTTTTAATGCTGAAAGTGATCCCTGCCACGGGCCATCCGCCCCTTGCACTGATATGATCCAAAAAAACCTGAAGTTGTGAGCCCTTCATTTCCTGGATGATCAGTAAATTGTCGAATGGCATCAATTCAAAAATCTTGCCTGTTGTAATTGGCCCGGCATTTATCTGCGTTAACCTTATTCCCCCGGTGTTCACAAAGGCGGCGTCGACATTTCTTTTGTATTGTTTGGCAGCTGCTTCCAGCATGGCGTCCACCATAAAATTCCCCAAACTGCCATTTGCATTTCCTTTTTCGAGCGATGATGCGGCTGTTCCTATCACTCCATTCATGGTCGAATTTACACTGTCGCTATAAGGTTGCAGCATCGAGGTTACTGCAGCATCTTTGGCCGCATCTTGTTTGATGCGGTAGCCGCTGTACGTAAGTTGATCTGCTACATAAACTTTGGGAGAACAGGCCGCAAACAATAAGGCCGAAATGGCAATTGAGATAATTTTTTTCATAAACGGGAAAGAAACAACAATGGTAAGGTACAATCATTTACTAACCCACCAAGAATGCAAATAAAAAAATAGAAACTAAAAAATTGCTGATAGATTTGGCTAAATTTTTTTCAATTATGAGTTATGAAGTTACCGGCAAATTAGTGTCTGTATCCGATACCATGCAGCGTACGGAAACCTTTAAGGTAAGGGAGTTTGTTATCGAAAAGAGCGAGGAAATCAATGGCCGCCTGATAACCAACTTTATCAAAATGCAGTGTGTTCAGGATAAAACAGAACTGCCTTCGAAATTTAGTTTGGGTGAGGAAGTGAAAGTGATGTTTAACCTAAAAGGCAACAAGAGTGAAAGGGATGGCAAAGTGAATTATTTTACCAACCTCGATGCCTGGCGCATGGAAAGTGCCAATTTGATGCAAACCGCCGCGAACCAATCACAAATGCCACCTGACTTTATTCCCACCGAGGCGCCGGATGATTTGCCGTTTTAAAGACAGTAGTACAAAGTATTTAGTAAAAAGACCGAAGCTTTAAGCCTGATAATTTGTGGGGCGTCATTTTTTGTATGCCTCCAGCCGATTCACGGTTTTGTCTTTGTACGAAATACTTTGTACTAAATACTTTGTACTAAATACTTTGTACTAAATACTTTGTACTAAATACTTTGTACCAAATACTTTGTACCAAATACTTTGTACCAAATACTTTGTACCAAATACTTTGTACTAAATACTTTGTACTAAATACTTTGTACCAAATACTTTGTACCAAATACTTTGTACTAAATACTTTGTACTAAATACTCGGATTTGATTCTTCGGATAAACACCGGACATCTTACTTATGATAAAAGACATTACGCTGCGCCTGCTGCCATCAGAAGCTGTTGATGATAACTCCATAAAAAATGCAATCGCCCAGGCCACAGCTGCAAAGCGGGCTGCAATTACGGGCTACTATATTGTTAAACAAAGCATGGATGCCCGGGGCCGAACCGTTTGGATCAATCTTACATTAAAGGCTTTTATAGATGAGCCTTTCCGAAAACGGGCCCTGTCTCCATTAAATTTCAGAGATGTTGCTAATGCGCGCCACCGGGTCATAATTATAGGTGCTGGGCCGGCGGGTTTGTTTGCAGCCCTCCAGCTGATCGAGCTGGGCATACAGCCTGTGATTCTCGAAAGAGGCAAGGATGTAAGAGCCCGGAGGCGCGACCTGGCGATCCTTAATAAAGAGGGCGTTGTAAATCCTGAAAGCAATTATTGCTTTGGCGAAGGTGGCGCCGGTACCTACAGCGATGGCAAACTCTACACCCGCAGCACCAAGCGGGGAAATATCAACCGGATACTGGAAATACTGTTTCACTTTGGAGCTGAAGAAAATGTGTTGTACGACGCCCATCCGCATATAGGGACCAATAAACTGCCACAGATCATCACTGCCATGCGGCAACAAATAACGGATAGCGGCAGTCTGTTTTTGTTTGAGAAAAAAGTAGTGGATTTTGTTGTGGACAAAGAAGAGATTACCGCAGTAAAAACTGCTGATGGTGACACCATCAAAGGCGATGCGGTGATACTGGCTACCGGGCATTCGGCCCGCGATATCTTTGAACTGCTGCACCAGAAAAATATCCAGATCGAAGCCAAACCGTTTGCCTTGGGAGTGCGCATCGAACACCCGCAAACTATTATTGATACCGTACAATACCACTGCAATGTTCGCGGTGAGCTATTACCTCCCGCTTCCTATAGTATGGTACAACAGGTGGAAAGCCGTGGTGTATTTTCTTTCTGTATGTGCCCGGGCGGTATCATTGCCCCGGCAGCTACCAACCCCGGCGAATTGGTAGTCAACGGCTGGAGCCCATCCAAACGCAACAACCCCTATGCCAACAGCGGCATGGTGGTGCAGGTAGAGTTGCAGGATGCGGCGAAGGGCTGGTCATCGGTCAATAGTCAGTGGTCAATGGTCAATGAAGAGAATGGTGGCGTTCAGCGTTCAGCGCCTGGCGTTCAGCCTAATCCCTTACTCATGATGCATTTTCAACGTATGGTGGAGATGGCCGCCTTTAATGCAGGTGGTGGAAAGTTTGTAGCACCAGCTACCAGAATGGTGGATTTTGTCAATGGAAAAACTTCGTCCACATTGCCCGCCTGTAGTTACCTGCCAGGTATTGCTTCCGCCGACCTCGGCAACGTATTGCCACCATTTATTAAGTATTCGTTACAAGAAGGCTTTAAAGCCTTTGGTAAAAAAATGAAAGGCTATCTTACCAACGATGCGGTAGTGGTAGCCACTGAAAGCCGCACCTCTTCGCCCATACGTATACCACGCAATGCGGATAGTTTGCAACACCCACAAGTACATAACCTCTATCCATGCGGCGAGGGCGCCGGTTATGCGGGCGGTATTGTCAGCGCTGCTATTGATGGTGAACGGGTAGCCATGATGCTAGCACAAAAACTGGGGGTTGAGATACCCTCCCATCAAAATTAATTTTCATCCGCTTCAACTATATTATTTTTACTGAAACACTAATTTCTCCATGAACAACATCTTAGAAGTTCAGCACCTCAAAAAATATTTCGCTACGCAAAAGGCGGTAGATGATATCAGCTTCAACATAGAGCAGGGCAGCATCTTCGGATTGCTGGGTCCCAATGGTGCTGGCAAGACCACACTTATCCGGATGATTACCGGCATCTTCTATCCTGATAGCGGTAATATCCAATTCAATGGCCGGAAGTTTGATCCGCTAAACGATATCATCGGTATCGGTTATATGCCCGAAGAGCGTGGCCTGTACAAAAAAATGAAGATTGGTGAGCAGGCGATGTACCTGGCCCAGCTAAAAGGCCTGAGTAAAAGTGATGCCCTGGAGAATGTTAAGAAATGGTTTGTAAAACTGGAAATGCAAAGCTGGTGGAATAAAAAGGTGGAAGACCTGAGCAAGGGCATGCAACAGAAACTGCAGTTTGTCATTACCGTGCTGCATAATCCAAAATTGGTGATCCTGGATGAACCATTCAGTGGACTTGACCCAGTAAACGCGAACCTGATAAAAGATGAAATTTTTAACCTGGCTAAGCAGGGCTGTACAATTATTTTCAGCACCCATCGCATGGAGCAGGTAGAAGAAATCTGCAGCCAGATCATACTGGTGAACAAGGGTCAGAAAATTCTTGATGGTACTGTGAAACAGGTGAAACAGGATTTTAAAGAGAACCTGTTTAAACTTGGCGCTAACACATTGCCTGAACAGATGCTCACACCCATTTTTACCGTTATTAATCATGGCCCCGAAGAAGTGATTTTAAAACTGGCTGATGGTACCAGTACCAATGATGTGCTCAACCATTTCATGCGGCAAGGGGTAGCTATCAATTCGTTTAACGAAGTTCTCCCCAGCCTTAACGACATCTTTATAAACCTTGTGGAAGGAACCTCAGTTTCAAGGCAATTCCAGAAAGTAAGCTAGTGTTTAGCGGCAATTGGGGAGGAATATCCAGTTTCCGCGGTCATCAGTCTTTGTACTTTGTACTACATACTAAAATCTAAAATCATCATGAATAAAATATGGCTCATCATCAAACGGGAATACAGCACCCGGGTTCGGAATAAAACGTTTTTATTGTCTACATTTTTATTACCTGTTGCAATGGTAGCGCTCATTGCGGGAGGCACCTACCTTTCTTTCAAAGGAAAGGATAATCATAAAATTGCGGTACTCGATCCTAATGGGTTTTTTAAAGAGGTATTGCAGAGCGACAAAGGCCTAACCTTTGAATTTCCGGCTGGGGTAGATAGTTCCAATTATCAATCGAAAGGATACACCGATTTGCTGGTGGTACCTAAATGGGACGGGGTTTCGAATATCAGGTATGATATCCGTTCCCCCAAACAACTGGGTCTGAGTGCAAGGGGCAAAGTGGAAGACAAAATTAATGAAGCCATTGACAAAAAAATACTGTTGCAAAATGGGGTTTCTACTGCCAGGCTTGATAGTTTACGTAAGATCGCTCCAAAAGCAACAATAAATGAGTTGGCAGAAAATGGAGAAAAATCGAAGGTCACGAGTTCCGGTCTTTCCTATGGCATCGGATTTGGCAGTGGGATGCTCATCTACATAATGATGTTTATTTACGGCGCTCAGGTGATGCGGGGCGTCATGGAAGAAAAGACCAACCGGATAGCCGAGGTTGTAGTGAGTAGTGTCAAGCCATTTCAATTGATGATTGGAAAAATTATTGGAATCGGTGGCGTTGGTCTCACCCAGTTTTTGTTGTGGCTTGTTTTAATTTTTGGTCTGGCCGCTGTCGCAAATATGTTTATTAGCCATGAAACGTTGCAACAAGTACAGGAAATGCAGCAAAGCACTCCGATGGGCGGCGGCGGCATTACAAAGACAGCTGAAGCTTCACAAAATATTTTGGGAACGCTGGCGAATGCGAATTGGTTTAAGATCATCCCTTTCTTCCTGTTCTATTTCCTTGGTGGCTACCTGTTTTATGCAGCCTTGTTTGCATCAGTAGGTTGCATGGTAAACGAAGATCCACAGGATGCGCAGAGCCTGATGCTCCCGATCATGATGCCGATCGTATTTGGCTTTATCATTATGCAGGGTGCTATTCAAAATCCGAACAGCGCTATGGCCGTTTGGGGAAGCATCATTCCATTTACCAGCCCCATCGTAATGATGGCACGCATACCAAGTGATCCACCCCTGTGGCAGATAGCCTTGTCAATGGTATTACTGATCGGCGGTTTTATTGGCACCGGCTGGATGGCTGGAAAAATATACCGCACAGGCATCCTGATGTATGGCAAAAAAGGCAACTGGAAACAAATGATGAAGTGGGTGTTTACAAAAGGATAATTAGTTAATGGATAATTGATATTGGGTTAATGGATAATGGGGTTGCGAAGTATTCAACTGTCAATGTCTGTTGTGGAAGTCCGAATAATGGAATTATCAATTATCTTTTAACCAGTTATCCATTAAACTATGTTTGCTGCTTTTCAGAAACTCGCTGGTAATAAATTTAAGTTTGGGTTGTTTATGTTTACTAAACTACCAAGTGCCTGGCTATGTGGCGTGCGGTTGCGAAGTATTAATGAAGGGCAATGTGTCACGAGTGTACCTTACAAATGGCTGAGTCAAAACCCATTTAAGAGTACCTATTTTGCCTGCCAGGCCATGGCTGCAGAAATGAGTACGGGGATGCTGGGATTAGGTCATATTTACCAAAGTAAACCTGCCATCAGCATGCTGGTAGTAAAGCTGGAAGCTGTCTATTTAAAAAAAGCAACCGAACGGATTTATTTTACTTGCACCAGCGGTGACGCTATCAAAACGGCCATTGAAAAAAGCAGGACTACCGGTGAAGGCCAGGCCGTTGAATGCATTAGTATCGGCAAAAACAAAGAAGGCGAGCTAGTCTCGGAATTTAAAGTGACCTGGTCGTTTAAGGCGAGGATTGGGTGATTGGTTTATTAGTTGATTGGTTCATTGGTTATTTATGATTGGTTGGTTAGTTTATTGGTGATTAGCGACTATTTTTTGGTGATTGTTCACTTCATGATGGTGGCTCTGGTCGCCCTGAATTTCCACATTTCCACATTTGTACATTCCCCATATTTTCACATCAAAAATATTTATTGCTTATGAAAATTGCATTCCATGGAGCGGCCCGTACCGTTACCGGTTCCAAGCACCTTATTACGTTAAAAGATAATCGCAAAATATTATTAGACTGTGGCTTGTTCCAGGGCCTCGGCAAAGAAACAGACGGATTGAACCGAAACTTTGGATTTGACCCCACCCAACTGGATGTAATGGTGTTAAGCCATGCCCATATAGACCATTGCGGGCTCGTGCCAAAGTTGGTGAAAGATGGTTTTGATAAAAAGATCTGGTGCACACCGGCCACCAGGGATCTGGCAGCCATATTAATGCAGGATAGTGGCGGCATACAGGAAAGCGAAGCCAAATACGTAAATAAAAAACGGGCCAACGAAAACCGGCCATATATTGAACCGATATATACCGAACAAGACGCGGTCGCAGCAATACCATACCTGGAGCCAGTGCCATACCATGCGTGGACTACCATACTGGAAGGTGTGGAAGTAATGTTTACGGATGCAGGCCACATCATTGGCAGCGCTTGTGTACACCTTCGAATTCAGGAAGAAGGAAAAACCACACACATTACTTTTAGCGGTGATGTAGGCCGCTACAACGATGCCATATTATGCAGTCCCGAAGTGTTTCCCCAGGCAGATGTTATTTTACTCGAAAGCACCTACGGAAATAAGCTCCACGATGAAACAGCAACCTCTCCCGATACACTGCTCGGCTGGATCACAAAGACTTGTCTGCAAAAGAAAGGAAAACTCATTATTCCGGCATTTAGCGTAGGGCGTACTCAGGAACTGTTATATACCCTGAACCAGTTGGAGCTGGAAAACCGCCTGCCAGATATCGATTATATTGTTGATAGTCCGCTAAGTACTGAGGCAACAGCAGTAGTAAAAGCCCATCCTGAAAACTTTAATGAGCGCCTTCAAAAAATCTTGCTGTCAGATCAGGATCCTTTTAGTTTTAAAGGGTTGAAGTTTACCAAAACAGTAGAAGATAGCAAACTGCTCAACTTTCGTAAAGAACCCTGCGTAATTATCAGCGCCAGCGGAATGGCCGATGCGGGCAGGGTTAAACACCATATCAGTAATAACATTGAAAACAGCCACAACACCATATTGATGGTCGGCTATTGCGAACCCAATTCGTTGGGTGGCAGGTTGAAATTACATCCGGCTGAGGTTAATATTTTCGGCATCCTCCACGAAGTGCATGCCGAAATAGGCGAAATGAAAAGCATGAGTGCCCATGGGGATTACAACGACCTGTTCCAATTTCTCAGTTGCCAGGATCCCAGCCAGGTAAGGCAGTTGTTTTTGGTGCATGGCGAATACGAAGTACAACAGGAATTCAGGGAAAAGTTGGTTGCCAAAGGTTTCGTTGATGTGGAAATACCAGCGCAGCACGTGGAGGTGATGTTATGATTTTTTGATCCCGTGAGTCTGATGTCTGATTCGAGAAATGGAAGACCGTCCTGCCTTTTACTCCCGCTGCCGTTGAAGCAGAATGATATTTGATACTACAGGGTTTCAGGATTGTAGAGTTGCGCGCTGCTTACATGAAGACGCCCCGATAAAAGCCCGACAGTAGCCCTGCAAATGAATGGAGCCTCGCCAACTTCGATCTATAGCAGGACTGGCTTCCGGCCAATAGTTAACAGTCCTGGAATATTAAATCGTAAACCCAAAATCACAAATCGTAAATCCGAAGTTTCTATCTTTACTCCATGCGCTTTACCGATTCCTTTCAGTTAGCCTGGCAAACCATCAAGGGCAATAAGTTGCGTACCGGCATCACCGTTACCATTATTGCGCTGGGCATCATGGCGCTGATGGTGATCATCACATCTATCGAAGCGATGAACCAAAGCCTGCGGGAAAGCTTCAGCACGATGGGTGCCAATGCATTCAGCATCCGCTTCCGCGACCGGCAATTCAGGTTGGGAGGGGGCAAACGGCCAGCGGTCACCAAAACTAAAAAAAACAGCCTTAAGCAAAGAGCTTCCAACGAAGGCCGTGTGATTAGTTACCAGGAAGCGCTGGCTTTCAAAGAGCGGTTCCGCTACCCGGCTACTGTAAGTATTTCGTTGCGGGGTGGTAATAACAGCACCTTAATGTATGTTTCCAACCAAACCAGTATAACCACCAACCCCACTGTGAGTTTACAAGGCGGGGATGAAAATTACCTGGTGCTAAATGGCTACAATATTGCGGCTGGTCGCAATTTCAGCGATCTTGATTTGGAAACCGGCCGCAATGTTTGCATCCTGGGCAATGAAATGGTGACAAAACTTTTTAAAGGCAACGGGCAGCAGGCGCTGGAGAAAATAGTGAAAGTAAATAACCTGCCTTACAGGGTAATTGGTGTGATGAAGCCCAAGGGCGCCAGCGCTTTCCTGAACCTGGATAATATTGTGATCACCTCCTACAACAATGCGCGCCGCCTTCCTTCAGCGGGTTCGTC
>JBDSXW010000079.1:0-17240 GCA_039925965.1 Chitinophagaceae bacterium | reverse complement strand
AAAAGCAAAACAAAGATCATTGCCAAAATAGAAAAGCCGGAGGCACTCGTCAATATCCGCGACATCATTATTGAAAGTGATGCAATTATGGTAGCCCGCGGCGACCTCGGTGTTGAAATGCCGGTAGAAAAAGTACCGATGATCCAGAAAGACCTCATCAAGAAATGTATGCACCGTGCCAAGCCGGTAATTGTTGCTACCCAAATGATGGAGAGCATGATGGACCGCACCAAGCCCAACAGGAGTGAGATTACCGACGTAGCCAATGCGGTATTGGAAGGTGCTGATGCGGTAATGCTAAGCGGCGAAACAGCTGCCGGCCAGTATCCCACATTGGTAGTAGAAACTATGACCAAGATCATTCGCGAGGTGGAAACCCACGGCTACGACTACAACCGCGAAGAAACACTTAAACCCCAGCCGCATTCACCTTCATTCAATAGTGATGCGGTATGTTATAATGCCTGTAAATTGGCCCAGGATCTTAATGCAGATGCGCTGATAGGTATGACCCAGTCCGGGTACACCGCATTTGTATTGAGCAGCTACCGGCCCGAAGCGCCATTGTTTATTTTTAGTAAGGAGCGGACACTGATCAACCAGCTAAGTCTGAGCTGGGGCGTACGTGCGTTTTACTATTCAGAAGAAGATAGCCTCGATGATATCATCAGTGACCAGATTGGTATTCTGAAAAACAGGGGCTTTCTTTCTACCGGCAACGTAGTTATTAATACAGGTTCTACGCCTGTTGACCTGCATCTGCCTACCAATATTATTAAAGTGACCAAAGTAGATTAGTCAACCATGTATAAGAGCGACAACCGGAACCGGGAAGAAAGGTATAATGGGCGGCCGCAATATGATCGGCGAAATGATCGACCGGCACCGCTGCCGGAGGGAGTTGCGTTGTATTATATCGGGACTGTATGCCCAGTTGACGTCAATGAAAAAGTAGTCGGTTACAAGCAGTATATGCAGGAGAAATTTGGTAGCAGGGCTGCGCAAAAATCACCTGCACATCTTACGTTGGTGCCACCATTTAGGGCGGAGGAAGATATGGAAAGTAGGTTACTTGATTTTATAGAAGCTTTCAATATTGGCATCGTTCCATTCGACATAGAACTGAATGGGTTTGATCATTTTGGTAACAAAGTTCTGTTTGTGCAGGTAGCCGGTAATGAATCGCTGAAGGCTTTGGAAATGGAAATAAACCACCAGTTTGTAACGAGCTTTCCCGCCATTACTTTCCGATCTAAGCCAGACTTTCACCCACATGTAACCATTGCCACCAGAGATATTCCGGAACATCGTTTTGAGGAAGCCTGGAATTATATCAAACAACAGGAGTTTAACGCCATTTATGCCTGCAAAGAGTTGAAGGTTATGAAACTCGCCAACGGTTTTTGGAAGGAGATATAGCGTTGTGTTGGCCAGCATTTTGTTTTATGTGCGGACGTAAAAAAATAAATTCGGGTTTTTCTAAAATAAATTTTGCCACAAGATTTTGAACCCTATTTTTGCACTCCCAAACAAAGAAAGGGTATTCAGAAACCTTCGGATTTGTAAATGGAAAGGGGAGCATAGCTCAGTTGGTTTAGAGCATCTGCCTTACAAGCAGAGGGTCCGCGGTTCGAACCCGTGTGCTCCCACAAAAGAAAAGCAGTTAGGAAGTAAAATTCATAGCTGCTTTTTTATTTCCATAAGGTTAGCACAAAAAATATCGTTTTTACCAGCCTTAAATGCTGTTGATGACGGTAACATTGCGGCTTCACCAGTCTGCTGCATCAAAACCTATAGAGCCGCAAACAAGGATTTGGTTGCGATGGAAAGATACTGTGCCATTCTGATATTCGCCAGCCAATCCCAATGTACTTGGCTTACAATGCCCAACAAGGAGTGCTTGTAACAGGCATACAATACATGCATAAAGACGTGTATTGACAATAGTTTACCTGCAGCCACGGCAATACTTTTACCCTTACCATATTGCAATACTACAACCAGGCAACAATACCTTATCGAGTCAGTAACTCAATAAGGTATTGCTGATTAAATAAATATTGTCAAGCTATGTCGGCCATTGATTATAGACTACTTACTAGCTACCACTTACTACTTACTACTTACTACTTGCTACAGACTCCCAATGACCAACTGCTATTCTCAACAACTACTGTGGAAATTGCACCGGTGGCTTTACGCGACGTGGCGTAGTGGTGATGGACTGCAAAAATGCGATGATATCTTCTATTTCAGTCACGCTTAAATTCAATCTTTTTAGCAGGGGCGATGGAGTTGGGAGCAGGCTATCCCTGGCAGTTCCCTGGTATTTCTTTTGAATGGGGGAAGGATTGCCGAGGTTGTAAAACTGTACGACATCTTTAAGACTTGGAAAATTTCCATGGTGCATCCATGGGCCTGTATTCGCGACCTCCCGTAGTGATGGTGTTTTGAATAGGCCGATATCCGCCTTGTTTTTAGTAACGTTGTAGCGACCTAAGTCTTCGCCCTCACTACCCCAGAGTGTTTGCCCATCATTGTGAAATTGGTTATCACTAAAAAAGCCTGAATTATGACAATTCACGCAACGGGCTTTTGTACGGAACAAATGCATACCGTTTAGCTCATTGTCTTTTAATGCCTCGGAGCGGCCTCCAACAAATAAATCAAAACGACTGGGTGGACTTACGATTGTTCTTTCAAAAGTAGCAATGGCTTTAAAGACTTTGTCAAGGGAAATTTCTTTAGCGCCAAATGCTTTTTCGAAGAGCAATTCATAGCCTTTGTATTTTTTTGCTCTTACGGTTAGTTCTTTTAAATCCTGGTGCATTTCCAGGTTGTCTTTAATAGGAAACTGCGCCTGATCTTCCAGGCTTTTGGCACGGCCATCCCAAAAGAGAAACTTGTAATAAGCAGTATTGAATAAGGTCATGGCGTTGCGCCTGCCCACTTTCCGGTCGTGGCCAAATGCTACACTTTTACCATCACCCCATCCAAGCTGTGGATCATGACAACTGGCACACGCAATTTGTCCGCTTGAAGAAAGCCTCGGATCAAAAAAGAGTGTTTTACCCAAATCCTGTTTTGCGTCATTCGTGGGATTGTCCGCAGGATATGGAATCGAATCCAAAGGTCCGATATCTTTGAAGGTTGGCCTCACCGACGGATCGATATTAGGAGCCGGCCATTTACTTACATCGCCACCGCTGTAAATTTTGCGTAGCTCTTTAAGGTCATTTTCCTCCTTATACCGGAATGAAAAAAAGGTAGCGGCACCTACCAGCGTCGTAAACAAAAAGGTGATCCTTATTTTTTTCATAAAGTAAAAATTGAACGTTTGTTTTTGGATTGCGTTAAAGGATCAACATATATATAGGAATTTCCTATCAAAAATATTGACTCAAACCATTGACCATTTTACGGCTGAAACCTGAACTTTCTTACAATCTCAGCACCTCTTCCAATTTCTGTTTCATCAAAACTTATGTCAACCTGGAATAATTTAGAAATTTCGTTGTACGTGCCGGACCCGCTTATGCCCACCTGGAAACTGGTCTTATCCTTCCGGGTAACTTTTACTTTTTGTGGTATCACATTAACCACGCCTTCAGTAGCACCTGCAGCAGTCGGTATAAACTCAAAGCACTTGGGGATTACGATATTGTAAGTGCCAGAGTCGGAACTAACCCCGCCAGGCAACCCACTGTACATGGTTGTCATATACAATGCATTGGAACCTTTGCCCGCAATATAAGGATTGCCAAATCCATATTTATTGGGATCGTTATCGTAAACGAGCGGAAACGCTTTAAATGACTTCCAGGTACCTAAGCTATCAATATAAATTTCGGAGAAGGGCTGGTAGAATGCATCGCTCTTGAACCAAACCTTTACGGCGGTAGCATTGGCTGCATAAGTTGGGTCGGCATACCTTTTCTTACAAGCAGTTGCTAAGGCGATAACGATGATGAACAAACAATACTTTTTCATAATTTTTGCTTTAAAGATGTTAATGAAATTGCCTGCTAAAATAACGGGCCAACCATTTTTTAGCGTTGTGTGGGCCTCGGCGTAGCAAAAAGCGGGCTTGGGTAGCTGATGCTGCACCGGCTTCCCTGGCAATCGGTGCGGATTAGATGCTTCTTTTTTCTGGTAATATCAAACAGCCCCTGGCCTTCAAAACACAATTCTCTTCTTCGCTCCACATAAATAGAATCGAGCACTTGTTGTTTGTCGGTAAGGGTCAGGTCTGTCAAAACAGGGTTCGCTCTTTTGCGTATACGGTTCAGGTCGGCGAGTGCAGGAACTAAATTATTGCTTTCGGCTAAAGCCTCGGCACGGGTCAGGTATATTTCTGAAATACGGATGAGTTTTTGGTTGTTAGCAGTATCGGCCATCCCCTGGTATTTGCTGGTAAAAAAATAATTATTGCCATTCACTATCTTTTGAACAAACATGGAGTTGGCGCCCCTCACATCTGCACCATAATACAAGTTCAGCAAATCGTTGCTGGATGCCATATACCCAAAAATGCCGTTCGATGGGTTAAAGTTATCGCCATAGGAAGCCTGGTTTTGATCAATACGGCTAAAAAGCATAAAAATCGCCTCCTGATCCATTGAATTGCTGGTGGTTTTTCTTTTCCAGCTTTGTACATAACTGCTGTTGGATACCAATGGATAACTGTTGGCGGCTATAATTTCAGAAGCGAGTGTATTTGCCCTGGGCCAATCTTCTTTGTACAATGAAACCCGCATCTGTATTGCTTTTGCGGCATCCAGACTTAACCAGGTTGTTGCCGATCCACCGGCATAAATAGGCACACTGTTGCTATATAATGATATTGCAGAATCCAGATCGGCTGTAAGGTTATTATACACTTCCTTTACGCTTACCGGATCACCAACAGGTACAGTGGCGTCCGTATTTTGTTTGCGGTAAATAATGCCCGTATGGCTGGCATTGGCGGTGTAATTATAGGGTAAAGCAAAAACGCGTACCAGGTCAAAATGCGACAGGGCTCTAAGTGTGTAGGCATCTGCCAGCATCCGGTTTTTTTGCAACTGGCTGGCGTCTTTTATATTATTAATGAAGCTAATTACATTATTGCAACGGTAAACTGTGTTGTAAGCAATCTGGTAAAAGGCAGCCATATCGTTAGTGGTCACTTCGTTTGTGTTATTAAAATTATAAGAAGTAAACAGGTATTGAGACGTACTTCTTGTATACTTGATATTACCGCCGGTTAGCTCGGTGTACAGCGGAAACATACTTTGGTAATAGTTGGCATCTTTTAAATTATCGTATGCACCAACCAGTGTAGTTCGGGCGCCTTCAAAATCTTTGAACACGTCGTCTATCGACAAACGGTTATAAGGGTCCTGATGCAAGAATTTTTTGCAGGACCATGTGCAGCAACTGATTGCCAGTAGTGTAAGCAGTCCTTTTTTATAGAGAAACATAGTTTGAACTTTTTGGATGTAAAAACAATTACCAACTGATTTTGATGCCACCAGTAAACGATTGAGCTTCCGGATAGGTAAACCGGTATTGTTTTATGCCGTTCCTGTCATCTGTTCCACTTTGCCTGTAAATATAAAAAAGGTTAGCTCCATTTACATAAACCGACACCCGGCTGGCTTTTAACCAACGAATGGTTGTTTTTGGCAATGCGTAAGAAAGACTCAGGTTTGTTAATTTAAGGAAAGTGCCGTCGTAGAGATACCTGGATGAATTTGGTACAAAGCGGTAGCCACTTCTTGCCTGCCGGTTAAGGATTGGTATCAAACTGATGTCACCTGGTTTCTGCCAGCGGTCGAGCAGGTTAACGCTCTGGTTGCGGTTGTCGAGGTTATTGCCGTTCCATTCGTTACGGTAATTGGCCAATACGCCATTACCCAGCGAGTAGGTGAAAATCGCTGAAACGGAAAGGCCTGCATAACTAAAGTTATTGATAAAGCCACCCTGCAAATCGGGCAGGCGATCGCCAAGTACATACGAATTTTGAATAGAGAAGATATTGGGCGTATTGTCATCTGCCCGCAGCACTTTACCGATAGCGTCGTAAAACAATTCTACTCCTGTTTGAGGATCTACTCCAGCCTGCCGGAAGCCCCAGATAGCGCCGGTACTGAAGCCCGGCTTTAGTGCCACGGCATTATCGGATGTGCCAAAACGTTGCCCCACATTTTTTACTTCCAGTACCTTGTTCTGGTTGTAGCCTAAATTAAGGGTACTGCTCCAGGTAAATTTACCCTTAAATATTTGTGCAGTAACACTGGCATCAAATCCTGAGTTTTTCATTTTGGCAGTGTTCGCCAGTATTTCAGCAAAACCAGTTTCATAAGGGATCTCTACAATGGAAATAGCATCATCCAGTATGCTGGTGTACCAATCGAAACCAATTGTAATACGTTTCAAAAGGCCGAGGTCGATGCCAATATTGGTTTTGTAGCTTTTTTCCCACTTTAAACCCGGGTTGGGTATCGAAACCGGATCTGAAGTAGCCTGTGCATTGTAACCCGTATTATTAAAGGAGTATAATCCCCTTGCTTCATAACTGCCAATTCGGCTGTTACCTGTGGTGCCAAAGCTGGCCCTAAGCCTTAATTGATCAATCAACTTACTGTCCTTTAAAAAAGCTTCTTTGTTCACCGTCCAGCCGGCGCCGGCGGATGCATTGATAGTTGTATTCACATCTGTGCCAAATACAGAAGAAGCATCGGACCTCCCGGTAACATTCAGGAAGTATTTATCGCTGAGGTTGTAGGCGGTTTGCATATAAACGGAATAGGCAGTGCTGGTTTGCCTGGATGAAGCTGAGGTTTGAGATGAGGCATTGCTCAGTTCGTTCAGCCGGTAATAAGTAAACCCGGTTCCAGAGCCCCGCAATAGTTTGGTATTCTCGCTTTTCACTTCAAATCCCGTCATAATATCGAACTGATGCCTGTTGCCTATTTTGGGCGTCCAATTAGCCTGGGTAAAGGCAATCCAATTGAATTCTGTTCGGTCGTAGATGGTAGCAAATCCACCTTTGGTTCGGCCTGTTTCATTTAATTTGGATTGATAAAGGTTTTGTTTATTGATGCCAATATTGGTACCAATGTTTCCGCTGATTCGCAGATTCTTCGTCGCACTATAATCCAGTCGCATATTGCCAATCAGCGTTCCGCCCTCCGCATAGTTTGTATTTTGATTGAGAACAGCCACCGGGTTGGGCACGCCGGTGATGGTATAATAAGTGCCATCAGCATTGTAAGTAGGAATATTGGGAACAATGGGGGTAAGATCGCTGTAAACGGTCAATCCATTTTTGCGGGTGATGGTAGGTGCCAGTTTGGTAGTTAATGTCAGTTTAGGAGTTAGCTGATTGTTTAGCTGAATGGTAAGATAGGCTTGCTGGTAATCATTACCCAATTGGATAGATTGCTGATTAAGAAATGAAGCCGAGATACGGAACTGGCTTTGCTCTGTGCCGCCGCTCAAATCCATGTCGTAGTTCTGTACCACACCCGTGCGGTTGGTGATGCCAAACCAATCGGTATTGATTTCATTGGAGCCAGCCAGTTTTTCAGCCGTTGCTGGGTCGGTGCCTTCATTAATGTAGAGTTCTTTGATGAGCGTATGGTATTGCTGTCCGTTCAGCCACTTAATACGGTTAACAGGGTTAGAGATGCCTGCACTAAATCCCACATTCAATTTTGTTCTTCCAGGACGTCCCTTTTTTGTCGTAATAATAACCACGCCATTGCTGGCATTGGCGCCGTATACCGCTGCTGCCGCTGCATCCTTCAATACGCTGATACTTTCAATATCGTCTGGGTTAATGCCGGCCAACGGGTTTAAAAATTGCTCGTCGCCAAACTGAATTGGTTCGTCTCCTTTGCGTCTTTCGGCAATAGGCACGCCGTCGATCACAAACAGGGGTTGCGACGAAGTGGTAAGCCCTTGCCTGTTGGCGCCGAAAATTTCGCTGATGGAATTCTGACCCCGGATATTGATCTTAACAGGGGTACCCAGTTCGGTATTGGTTTGTACCTGCACACCCGAAACCAGTCCTTCGAGCATTTTATCAAAGCTTTCCAACGGACGGTCGGTTTGCAATTCTTTGCTGGTGATGGAACTGATGGCACCCACCACTTCTTCTTTTCGCTTCGGCCTGCCATACCCACTCGTAACTACAACGTTTTTGAGCTCCTGGTTATCTTCTGCCAGGCTGATGATGAAACTGGAACGCCCGTTTATTTTTACATCTCTTTTGTAAAATCCTAAGATGCTGAATACCAGGCTGCCTTCTTTAAAATCTTTATCCGAAACAGAAAAACGGAATTTACCGTTCTTATCAGTTGCTGTTCCTTTTGTTGAACCTTTCAGCACTATTGAGACGCTTTCTAAACCATGATTATCATCGGCGGAAACAACGGTTCCGTTAATGATTTGCTGGCCGTACAACGCGGTCGAAAATAGCAGCACCATCATAGCTATAACCCATTTACAGCCTGTGTTTTGGAGTAAATTGCGTTTCATTTTCTTTTTAACAGTGTTTGCCTGAACAATGATTTGGCGTTCCATATTATTTTGGAGACAGGCAGGTGAATAAAACTGTTGCATAATAGTTAATATTGTTTACCAAAGCATTACATTCGGTTACATTTTTTTTCCAAAAACGATAAAATTATTACATGATGAAGAAATTAGTACTCTCATTTTTTATGGGTGGCATTTTTATTACTGCGTCAGCTCAGTGGGCAGGCAATACCAATCTGACTCCAACGGCACTAAGTGGCAAATCTGGTATTTCTAGCATGGAAGATGGTTCTGGGGGTATGTTTTTAGTATGGGAAGACACCCGCAATAGTGCCACTACCGGAACGGACATTTACGCACAGCGAATAAGCAAAAATGGCACTTTATTGTGGGCAGCATCGGGGGTACAAGCCACTAATGCTTTGGGTGACCAAACAAGCGTTATGATGTGTGGTGATGGAGCTGGAGGTATTTTCTTAGCTTGGGTAGATCCCGCAGGTAATCAAGATATTTACATACAAAGAGTTAATGGCAATGGTAGCCTATTATACGGAGCAGGTGGTATCGCATTTAGCGCCAACGCCGTAAATATCGAAAACAGGCCTACGTTAGCATTACTTAATAATTCCGAAGCGTTGTTAATGTTCAGCGATAATCGCACAAATGGAGTAACGGGCAACGGCTTGGATGTTTATGCAAACAAAGTTAACATTGCCACCGGGGCAAAAGTTTTTGCCAACGATATTGTAGTGAGTGCTGCCCTGGGAACGCCCACGTTTTTTAGCGCCGCACCCGATGGAAGCGGTGGTGCATTTATGGTGTGGCAGGATCCACGGGTTAGTACGTCCGGTGCAGATATCTTTGTTGAAAGAATGAATAACAACGGCACGCTGCAAGCTGGAAGTAATGGGTATAATATTACTCCCTTAACAGCTGCAGCGGCAGATAATCAGATACAGCCATACGCCATTGGAGATGGGGCAGGAAATGTATTTGTTACTTGGGCCGATCAACGAATTGCGAATACTAACGGAGATATTTTTGTGCAGAAACTAAATAGCAGCCTTTCCGAAGCCTGGACTGCAAAAGGGGTCAACATTTGCAATGCTGCGGGTAGCCAGGCAAACCCATACTTAGTTTTGGATGGTGCGGGCGGCATTATTGTTACCTGGAGCGATCCACGATTGGCAACCAGCAATCGTGACATTTATGCACAAAAAGTAAATAGCGCTGGCGTACCTCAGTGGGCGCCCCTGGCTGATGGTGTAGGTATTTGTACGGCAGCAGGAAACCAACCTGGCAGCAGTACCCAAAGCGATATTTTTATTGTAGCTGATGGAAGCGGCGGTGCAGTAATAGCCTGGGGCGATGTGAGAAATGGTGCAGTATCAGGCAGCAGCAGTAATATGGATATTTATGCGCAGAAAATCAATACTGCCGGTGCGGTTCAATGGGCAGCAAGTGGTATAGACCTCATCGTGCCGACCGGTAGCGGAAACCAACGCCAGCCGGTACTGGTAAATGATGGCACCGGAAATATTCTGGCTGCCTGGATAGATGCAAGAAGTGGGACGATCAATGGAGAATTATACGGTGCGCAAATTCTTGCAGATGGAACTTTACCCTTACAGTTTCTTAATATAACAGGATCCATTTCCAATAATAACATCCAAGTTTCTTTCACTACGGCCCAGGAGCAAAACCTTGCAAACCTGATTATTGAAAAGAGTGCAGAGGGCATTTCATTTTCATCTTTAACTTCGGTAAAACCAGCCAATAAAATAAATGGCAGCAGCTACCAGGTTACAGATGCGAGTCCTTTGAAGGGCAACAATTATTACAGGGTGAAAGCGGTAGATAAAGACGGCGCTATTCACTACTCACCCATTGCCTTGGTACTGTACGATCAAAAGATTTCGATTACGACGCGGCTTTACCCCAACCCGGCAACCACTACCTTGGCGCTACAGGTAACGAATGCCATTGCCGGTAAATATGCTTTGTTAATCACCGATATTTCTGGTAGAAAGGTTCAGCAAACAACTATGGAAATAGCCAACAGCTTGTTTAGCCAAAACATCAGTTTAGCGTCCATAGCTAAGGGTATTTTAACAGCAAGGTTAGTCAACGAAAAAGGCGAAACCGTTTGGGTTGGTACGTTTGTAAAAGAATAATCGTCTTCAATTATATTCCATTAAAAAAAGCACCCAATTCTTGGTGCTTTTTTTAATGTTCGGTCCAGGGTTCAGCACCAGGGATGCCAAGCTTTTAAAGGTTGGCAACGCTTTGGTGCAGTGGGTTATTTTTTTTCCAGCATCACCTTCTTAAAATATTTCCAGCTCGTAACATTGGGCGTTTCAAAACTGGTTGGAGCAGTGGCATATTCCGGATGGTTGGCCAACACAAAATCTTTTATTTTCTTCGGCAGTTCATTCCATGATTTCATTTTGTATCCACGGCTTTGATAGAGCAAATTACCTGGCAGGCTGCTCATGCGCATCCATGGTAAAAAATCGCTGAACCGGCTCCACGAAATATCGGCAGGTATATTCTCCGTTTTCTTTTTCAGGAGTCGATTTTTGTCACAAAAGAAATTGAACAGTTCAGCACCCTGGTACACGTCGCTACGGCTGTTAGCAGGCCAGTCTTTTTTCGGTAATGGTGATGGGTAGCTGAGGGTCACATCATTGTACATACAGATTCGGCCGTTGCCATTGTCGTCATACGGTACGTAGAAAGAGGTGTTGAAGAAACGTTGGTTAACCGGATCGTTCCACACATGCAAAACGGTCACTTTTTCTTTGGTAAACGGGTTTTGCCATTCGGTTAAAATTGAGTCTGTTTCTGGATCCTCATATACCAGCATTTCCCGGGTAATCAGCCGGTAGCCGCTATCTCCATTCATTTTTTCTACCCTGGCGATATTATACATTTCAAAATTAAACAGGTGCTGCCAGGGCTTTTCCGGCGTGTAGGCGTAGATGGCACCTTTGGCGTAAAACACTGGTTGTTCAACCGGGTTAAGTGAAGCCCTCAGTTTGATGTAAGCGGCGAGGTTGTCTGCGGGCTTTTCGAGGTTGAGTGGTTGGGCGTTCCCTAATTGCAGGCAGGATAAAAAAACAAACAGTGTTTGGAGTCGTATTAGGTAGGTGTTCATAAGTTCAAAGTTATTTCTTGTTTAAAATATTAAGCCGACTGTTGAGAAAAGAGTTGTAAGGGAACAAGGAACAATGATGATTTTTCTGCCGCAGGCAAATAAATTGTTTACTTTTCGCCACCAAACCTGTTTAACTTTATCCTACAAATGATTGAAGAAAACCTGAACGCTTCGGTAATTATGCATGTCATCAAATTATCGGAAACCTGGAAAAAGAATGGCGATTTTATTACAATGAAGTACGGTATCACGACGCAGCAATGGTTTATTATGTTGCTATTGGCAAATGATCCGAATAATGTGTACCTAAGGGAGCGGAATAGTAAAAAAGAACTGATGGCCATGGAACTGGCAGAAGCCCTGAATGTAAGCCGTGCCAATATCACCAACCTGCTCAATGTCCTCTTGAGAAAGAAACTGATTTTACAGGCGGAGGACAATATTGACAAACGCTGTAAGCGGCTCCGCCTTTCTGCCACCGGAAAAAAACTATTGAAAAGTTTGGAATCATTGCGTGCCGAATATAATGGTCGTCTTTTTTCAATTTTTACTGACACCGAAAAGCAGGGAATCATCGACTTTACCGTAAAATGTTTGGGAGCTATGCAACTGACTAAAAGCGTAAAATAGCATAATATGTGATGATACTGCACTTTGATAAAATAATGGAACCGTCCGGGTACACCGGGCGGTTTCATTATTAATGCCTGTTATTGTTTGATAAACTTAATGGCTTTGGTACCTACTCCGCCTTCAAAAACTCTTAGGAAGTAAATGCCGGAAGTAAGGTCGCTATAGTCTCTGCTGATCATGTTGCTGCCCGCTGATAAATGTATGGTTGCTGCTAAGATCACCCTGCCGTTTATATCCGATACAATGCCTTGGTAGTCGCCTGTTTTAGCAGCGGTAATGCTCAGGTAAGCTTGCTGATGAACCACAGTCGGAAAGATGCCAGCCAGTTCCAATTTTTTTGAATTGGTAACAATGGTAAGAGTAGGTGAGAAAGTGGTTTTACTATCCCGGTCTGTCAATTTAATTCTATAAAAAATGGTGGTTGAAACGAATGGCCTGCTATCGGTAAAACGGTAGGCTAACCTGGCGCTGCTATTGCCGTTGGTAGCCTGGCTGTTAACAAAACCAATCTCCGTAAAACTATTTGCGGTAACGCCCGCTTCTATTGAAAAGCCCCTGCTGTTCTGTTCGGTCGAAGTAACCCAATTTAACTCGTTGCCTGCCGGCGTTTTGTGGCCGGTAAAAGAAAGGAGCGAAACCGGTACCGTATTGTCAATAGCTACCGTGACATTGTCAAGGCCTATATCACTGCCGCCATAGTCGCTGGTGGCTTTGAACCGAAGGATGCAGGTTGGCGATATGCTTGTCCCCAGGTTTATGGTTTGGGTGGCCCAGGCATTTACCTCACCCAGCATACCCATAGTTACAAACGTTGCGCCACCATCGGTCGAAAGCTGGATGTTGAGAGAATCCGTGTTGGTGCCATCTGCAGGTTTGTTCTGGTTAATATAATCCAGCCTTACTACTTTTTGCCCCGGCAATGAAAAATTCAGAAAAAGATCCATTTGTCCACTTAGCCCTGGTGCTGCGTCGCCGCTATGAAACCGGGCGGCTGTGCCGGTTGCCGGGGATGCAACTATAAATGGTGCCCAGGTAACATCCGTCCACCCGCTTGCTGCATTGCTGGTACTATGGGCCCTCCAGCTGGTTTCGCCCCGGCTGGGATAGCTTCTCCAGAACAAATTATTCGGCAGATCGCCTGTGCTGTTAAAGTCTGCCCAGGTAGCTTCAAAATCTTCTGTAAACGGTAGCCCGAAAAATATTGCGTCGCTGTTATCCCAAACAGGTGGCTGCCAGGAATACACCAGACCGGTTGCCGGCGCCTTGGTGGTGCCGAAACTACAAAACTGTGCCGGGGAAGTGGCAGCGATACTGGTGGCCCAGGTTTCGCCGCTTCCTATCAGCCGGTTGGCAGCATCACTGGAGCCAACACCCCGTGGCCCAACCTGTACAAGTGAGGCCGTGGCAGTACCAGTTCTGCTGCAGGCGCCGAAAGCAACAGCAACAGAGTCTGTTCCGGTACTTAATCGTAACTGGAAATTTATTTTATCATTGGCGGCAAAACCACTGACCGCCACATCTTTAAACTGTATGATGAAATTTGGTCCTGAACTGCCATAGCTGATTTCCGGAACGGCGCCAGATACCGTAGATGCCACAAGGTTAGCTGCAAACCCCGCTACCACACCTTCATAGTTACCGTTGGTAGAAGGTGACCTGGAGATGGGCGCATAGTTGGCTGCCGTACTGCCATTTAGATTGAATACGATATACCCGTTATTGTTAATGTAAACCTGGTTCCAAAGTTTATTATTGAACCTGAATGCTACCGGCAAACTGATGGCAGCACTATTCGCATCTGTATTGATACTGGTACCCGATTGCCAAACTATTCCGCCGCTTAAAGCTGTGTAGCCAGACGATACCTGCCTGAAAGCATCGCCATATTTTTTTACCTGGCTATGAACCAGGCCTACTGAAAGTAGCATCACCGCTACCATATATTTCTTCATATTATGTATTATTGAATGAATGGACTAAAAAAATATAGCCTGCCGAATGTGAGGGCAGGCCTATATTTAGCATGTAATGGTAATTAGTTTTTGATAAACCTGATGGTTTGGGTTTTGCCAGCGTTAGTATAACCAGTAATAGTGTATGCTCCGTTTGCCAGTGTGGTACAGTCGATAATCGTACTGCTGCTTCCTCCTGGAACCTGGATGGTGGCAGTACGAACAATGCGCCCGCTGATATCGGCAATGACAGTGTGGATCGTTCCTGCAGCCGCCGCAGTCAGGCTCAACAGTGCCTGGCTGCTTACCAGCGTGGGGAACAACCCTGCAAACTCCAGGTGCTTATCATTATTGATGATGGCGATGATAGACGAGTAACTAACCTTACCATCGATATCAACCATCTTAAGGCGGTAGTAATTGACGGCAGATAGCGGCTGCCCGTCGGTGAAATTAAATGGCTGACCACAGCGTGCCTGGTCTGCATTTATACTGTAGATGCTGCTAAATTTATGGGCATCAGTACTGCGTTCTATCTCCATGTTAATCCGGGCAGAGGTACAGTTTACTTTCCAATCAATCAGGTTACCGTTGTTGCTTTTAATGCCCCTGAAAGCCTGCAGGGTAATGGGTAAAATGGAAGATGAACCAAGAATGGTAAACGGACTGAAAGAACCTGTATAGCCTGCAGTAACTACTTCTGTACCAAGGCCCGAGTTTGTTGTTGCGTTGGCGCCGCCATTGGCAAAATCGTCCCATGAAGTGCCGTTATAATGCCCTACATAATATTGCTGAATATCCGGCCCTGTGATGCCGCTTTCAACATTAGATGGCGTTACGAGGGAAATGTCCATGGCATCGGTACCACTATTGCGGGTAATGTCCCAATATTCTGTGGCGGATGCAGTGAGGGAGCTATTGGTGCAGGTGGATGTACCAAATGCATTATTAAAATACTCGACTGTAAAATCGTTGGCTCCACCGGTGTTCGGATATAATTTCACCTGGCGAAACTTTCCGGCTTTTCCTGCCGGGAAAATATAGGCGCCAAAAGAAGCATTGGTAATGGCCCTGCGAAATTTACCGCCATTTAAAAATGACGTTGCAGTTCCGCCAACAAGAGCCGTGGAAGCAGGATTGCCAATGGCAAGCGTAAAGCCCCCTGCATTGCTGATAATACCGTTGGTAAAACTGAGTTTACTATTCGTGCTATTCGGTAAAGACAGATTTGACAGTAAGGTGACGCCCGCAGGACTGTTCACCTTTAAACTGACGTCGTTGGAAACGGTACCAAAAGTCAGGTTTTGGTTTAATATGCCCCCAAACTCTACATTCGAACTGGTGCTGCTGCCACTTTCAGTAATGATGCCGGGTGCTACAAGGTCACCGCTAAGCTTCACGTTGTTGTTGCCACTTGAAGCCTGGAGGTCAAAAGTTTTGGAGGCGTCAACCTGAAGTTTTCCGGCAATGTTAACGGTTACTCCGGTACTGCTATTGCCTACCTGTAAGGTGCCATCGCTTACTACCACATCGCCGCCAATAGTAAACGGGTTTGGCACGGTAGATGCCCACCTGATAATCTGGCCGCCGCAATTCACAATTTTAAAATCGCCCAGCAAACTGGCACCGCTGCCAAAGCTGAGATTTAAGGTGGCGGAAGCTACAGTGGTATTAATTTCAACCGACCCATAGGCCTGGTTAAAACCTGCACCAAAGGTGGGTGTGGTAGTGGTAGTGCCAGTAAGTTTTATAAGCGAAGTCTTTGAATAATTACCAGCAACGGTCGTTCCGCCATTCCTGTCGATCTGGTATACAGCGCTGGGCCCGAACCTGAATTTGCCACCAGTGTGACTACTGCCCAACTGCGCTATTTGTGGCCCGGCATATAGCAGATTGTTGATGATGATGGAGTCGCCACTGCCATCCATTCTTGGGCCGTTTGCCGTATTTGCAGCCTGGTTGATGCAGTATACCGGACCGTTAAATACTGCTCTTCCCGATGTCATCTGGAAGGCAAATATTGAGCTGCTGCTACTTTTTAGCGTTAATGAAGAGCCGGTTGCGACGATCGTATAATAGTTTGTGCCGGTTGCATTGATCCCAAAAGTTCTTGTTGCAGCAGCTGTGTTTACGAGGGTGAGGTTGGTATTATTGGTAATCGCAAAATCACCAAAGCCAACGGAGGCAATATTATAGTTTACTTCTACTGATCCACCGGCGTCAAAAAATACCTTGTCGTTGGCTGCAGGTGTTAAGGTGCCCGCAGCGCCACCACTGCTAGCCGACCAATTTGAACCTGCACTCCAGTTCGAAGGCCCCACGCCCCCGATCCAGTAATAGTCTGCTGCAAAACTCTTTGCCATACATCCCAAAGCCAAAACCATTAAGTAAATCTTGTTCATACTTTTTGTGTTTAAATGTTGATATTATAATGCCATGAAATTCGGCGGCAAGTTAGTAAAATGATTAACATGGTTAACTAAATTTTTTAACTTCGTAAAATTAGCGCAGGAATGGGGCGTGGGCCCGCGGGTAAGTTTTCTGCGCAAGGGGGTTAGGTAATTTGCGATAGTGGTGAAATAGTATCCAATTTTGGCGGAGTCGCGTTGGAGGCGTCTCATCCCCGGAACTTCCCCGCGCGGAGAACGGTACCCCGCGGAAAAATTTGGAATCAGTTTCTGATCGGGGAAGCGCACAGGGTTGCCAACCTTTTAAAGGTTGGCAACCCTTTAGGAGGAGGAACTGGAAAAATTGGCGTACCGATGATGCGTGATCCTGCAGGTAAGCTTCCTGCCCCCGGGCATTACTTAATTTGCGACAGTGATGAAGGCTTATTCAATAGTTGCTGCAGGGCGCCCGAGGGGTCTCGTCCACGTCTCTTCGCTTCGCGGGAAATGGTGCCCCGCGGTACGATTGGGAATCGCGTGTTGATCGGGGAGGAGCCAGGGTTGCCAACCTTTTGACGGTTGGCA
>JBDSXW010000078.1:0-20695 GCA_039925965.1 Chitinophagaceae bacterium | reverse complement strand
CTCACCAGCAGCTTATTCACAAAATCGAGACAGGTGTAGCAGCACAATTTCATCAAGCTACTTGATTCTCAATTCCTGGTACGACTTCCCATCCCGCTCTTTAATCAGTCAACCCAATCAACTATTCAACCCAATCAACCGTTATAGATACATCTTCGTAAAAAAGACTACCACAAAAAAATCCTGTATCAGGGTAAAAAATAAGAAAATACCCCTACCTTTGCCGCCCCAAAAGTTCTTTCGTTTAAGAATCGTACTTTCTGCGCAAGCAGATAATCTTGGGAGTTCTGGTGTAAAGCCGGAACGTTTGAACCAATAAAATGTAAATAAATGGCTAAAGAAATCACAGCTTATGTAAAGCTGCAGGTAAAAGGCGGTCAAGCCAATCCTGCACCTCCCGTAGGTCCTGCTCTTGGTTCCAAGGGTGTAAACATTATGGAGTTCTGCAAACAATTCAATGCAAGAACCCAGGACAAAATAGGTAAAGTAGTTCCTGTTTTGATCACTGTTTACGGAGACAAGTCGTTCGACTTTGTTATTAAAACAGCGCCAGCACCAGTACAGTTAATGGAAGCCGCTAAGGTTACAAAGGGTTCTAAAGAGCCTAACCGTGCCAAAGTAGGTAAAGTAACATGGGCCCAGGTAGAAGAAATCGCCAAAGACAAAATGGCCGACCTGAACGCATTTACTTTAAACAGCGCCATGAGCATGGTTGCAGGTACTGCCCGCAGCATGGGGTTAACCGTTGACGGTACAGCCCCGTGGGAAAACTAATTTCATCAACTTCCAAAAACATTGACAAATGATTACTAAGAAAAGAAAAGTTGCCAATACTAAGGTTGATGCTAATAAAGTATACTCCCTTAAAGATGCAACTACACTCGTAAAAGAGATCAACACAACCAAATTCGACAGTTCTGTTGACATACATATCCGCCTTGGTGTGGATCCTAAAAAAGCCGACCAGGCTATCCGTGGTACGGTTTCCTTACCACACGGTACTGGTAAAACCAAGCGTGTACTCGTTCTTTGTACGCCTGATAAAGAAGCTGCTGCTACCGCTGCAGGTGCTGATTTTGTAGGCCTGGACGAATACATTACCAAGATCGAAGGTGGCTGGACCGATGTAGACGTTATCGTAGCTACACCGGCCGTAATGCCTAAAATTGGTAAACTGGGTAAGATCCTCGGCCCGCGTAACCTGATGCCGAATCCGAAAACAGGTACCGTAACCAACGATGTTGCTGCCGCAGTAACCGAAGTAAAAGGTGGTAAAATCGCTTTTAAAGTAGATAAAGCTGGTATCATTCACGCCTCTGTAGGCCGTGTATCTTTTACCCCGGAGAAACTGGCCGAAAACAGCCAGGAACTGATCTCTGCGCTGGTAAAACTGAAACCATCTACCGCCAAGGGTATTTACCTGAAAGGCGTGAGCATGGCCAGCACCATGAGCCCGGGTATTCTTGTTGATACCAAATCTTTTATCCACTAAAAAAGAGTTTCAGGTTACCGGTTTTCCGGTTTCCAGTAACTGCAAAATATTTTTACAATGACTAAAGTACAAAAAGACGAAGTGATAGAAACGCTGAAGGGCAAGTTTAGCCAGTACAGCAATTTCTACATTACCAATACTGAAAGCCTCTCCGTAGCCCAGGTAAACAAACTCCGTGGGGTTTGCTATGACAAGAAGGTAGAAATGAAGGTGGCTAAAAATACCCTGATCCGCAAAGCACTTGAAAGCCTGGACGCTGAAAAATATGCAGGCATTTACGATTCATTGCACCAGGTAACGGCGCTGATGTTTAGCGAAAACCCTAAAGATCCGGCCCTGATCCTGAGTTCTTTTCGCAAGGCGAACAAAGGCGAAAAGCCTACTTTAAAAGCTGCTTTTATCAATGGCGACCTGTTTATTGGTGATGATCAACTGACTGCATTGACCAAGATCAAGACCAAGAATGAACTGATTGGTGAGGTGATTGGGTTGCTGCAAAGCCCGGCTCAACGTGTTATCGCTGCCTTGTTGAATAAAGATGCTCAGAAAGAAGTGGTAGCTGAGGAAGCTCCTGCCGCTGAGGCTGCCCCTGCTGTTGAGGCCGCCGCACCGGTAGCTGAAACGGCTGCTCCAGCTGTAGAAGCCGCTCCGTCTGTTGCAGAAGCTGCTGCTCCTGTAGCCGAAGTTGCTCCTGTTGCAGAAGCTGCTGCTCCTGTAGCCGAAGTTGCTCCTGTTGTTGAAGAACCTGCCCCCGCAGTTGAAGCACCCGCCGCTCCGGCTTCCGAAAAAGCTGCTCCTGCAACAGAAGCTCCGACTGCTGATGCAACCCCAGCCACTGACACAAATACCGAGGCAGGAGAATAATTTATGATTCATTCCTGGAACAAATCGTAAATCCCAAATCGTAATTCGTAAATTTTTTTTTAATCATCCGCCGGAGCAATCGCTGTGAAGGCGGGAAAAAACACAATCAAAATGGCAGATTTAAAATCATTCGCAGAACAATTAGTAGGTCTTACTGTAAAAGAAGTACAGGAACTGGCCGATATCCTCAAAGCAGATTACGGTATTGAACCAGCTGCTGCTGCAGCTAGTGCTGCCCCGGTAGGCGAAGCGGCGGCTGTAGTAGAAGAAAAAACAGCTTTCACCGTAATGCTGAAAAGTGCTGGTGCAGCTAAATTAGGTGTTGTTAAGATCGTTAAAGATCTTACCGGACTTGGCTTGAAAGAAGCTAAAGACCTGGTAGATGGCGCTCCTAAAGCAATTAAAGAAGGCGTAGCTAAAGCAGAAGCTGAAGAAATCGCCACCAAGCTGAAAGATGCTGGTGCTGATGTTGAGATCGTTTAATCATTTCAATTGTTCTAAATATCATACCAAAAGATCCCGGACCGAAAGGCTTCGGGATCTTTTGGTATGAGTCCATTATGAAAATGGACACCCAGATGGAACGCATTTACACGGATTTTTTCATGGGGGAGGATAGGTGGGCTTGATTTGTTTAAGGCTTCAACAAAATCGGAATGCATGAATTTTTTCCAGGCTTTTTCCCGGAGATACAAATGCTGAAAAGGACTTATCACATCTTCTTCACTACAATCTTCTCATTCATATCTGCATCTACCGCTTTCCTGAATTCGACCAACTCGGGGTAAGTAGCGGCTTTAATTTCGTGCTGGGTTATTTCAAGTGCGGCGATAACGGTTAGTAGTTTGGTGGTTTCATTCCAGGCGTAGTGGCTGCTGTACTTGCCAAAGGGATAGCTAATGTTTTTTTCTTTGGGAAGATTTTCGACAGCGAAACCTTCAGGTAAATGAAACACAGTCGTGTCCTGGGCCTGGTACGGCCGGTCGAAAAAATAATCCTGTGTACGCTTGTCATTGTCGGGCACATCTTCATCAAACAGGGGGTAGAGCCGGGGTTGTAAAAACATTTTGCTGCCTGCCTTGAAAGACGGGAGCTGGTCGTATTCCATTTTGGCTTCTATGCGGTACGGTTTTTCAAAACGACTGCCATTGGTTACGGTTACCACATCCGGCTGCTTCCAGTCGACGGCTTTCACCAGGTAGTTGCGCTTTTCATCATCGCTTTGCTGGTAGGTCCAGGCCACCTGCTGCTGTTTAAATTCACCGGTTCCAGTGATGATTGTTTCGGCCTTGCCGGTACCATCATCATTCAGATGGATGTGGGTAGTGCTGGTAAATACATTAGCCGCCGCCCTGCTTTTCGGTGTATTCACGAGCACACCACCTTTTTCGGTTACGAGCATGGCTTTCCGGTTTTCGGTGAAATCACCCAGTTCGCCAAAATCCGATGTGGTGCTGGTGCATTCGAGCCAAATTGAGTCTTCCGGTTGCGGAATACACAGAATGATATGATTGAACCTCGATGTAGGGAAATCATCCGCTGCCGCTTCTTCGTTGGTCCCGGCATTCACCACGGCATAGTAGCTTTTCACACCGGCGGCGTCCAATGCTGCTTGCATATAGTTGCTCAATGCCTTGCAATCGCCATATTTTTTCTCCTGCACAAAATCAGCCGGGAACGGCCGCCATCCCCCAATGCCGAGTTGGATGCTTACATACCGCATGTTTTTTTGCAGGTAGGAATAGATCAACCTGGCTTTTGCTTCATCAGTAGTAGCTTCTTTTACCAGGCTCTGCATAAAGGACGTTCCTTTGTCAGACAGTTTATTCCGCTGACCTATGAGGTTATAATTCCATTCTCCGAAATTTTTCCAGGATGTCATATCCCCTTCAAAATCGTCCAGTTTAAATTTATTAGGGGCAATCATAATAGCTGAGGAATACCGGGATGAACCGCCATTGTGTTTCTCCGATTTTTTCGCAGTTAAATTTCTTGTTTCCCAGGTATAGCTTTTAGCCTCTTTGAGGTCAGTGATTTCGGGCTTTATCGAACAGTTTACCGTTTTATACCGCAACCCAAGTTCATTGGGAACTTCTACTGAGTATACAAAATGCTCTACAGAAGTATAAGGATTTTGAATATTATCATCCGGATAATCGAGTATGCCTTTGTACTTTACAGTATAGGTTCTTTCTACCGTAATGGGGTAGGAGGGAGCTGTTACCCGGAAGTACGTTGTTTTGCCATCTTCCACCAGGCCTTCGCCATAGGCTTCCGTCTGCATCTCTTTTTTTGAATAGGTATTTATCAGTGAGCCCAGGGCATTGTACACCTTGATCTCGGCATCGTCCAGGTAATCAAATTTATCCGATGTGTAATAAAAGGTGAGGCGATCTTTTGCATCGGCATTCAGTACCGTGAAGATCTCATGCACTTCCAATACGGCGCTGTTCACATCTTTTATTTTGAAATGCCGCGCATCTTCCCGCATCACGATATCCGCATCTTTTCTCAACGAATTGGGAATGCTAAGGGCTGAATATTTATTACCAGGAATAAATCCGGCAATCTGCGCCGATACAGCTGACGAGCAGAAAATGACCGCAGCTGCCAGGGCGAAAGCAGCATAGAGGGTGGGTTTCAAAAGAGTCATGGTTTGGATTTTTAGCGGCTTTTTTTTATTACCATTTGTTCATTCAGCAAGGCATACATTTTCTGGTAAAACGCTCTCAGAACCGGGTATTCTTCCGCGCTGTATTGTGGGCGGTTACAAGTTACCTTGATTCTAAAAACAACTGTATTGTTCTGTTGTTGGGTGATGCGTGTTACCACGATGCTGGTATCCGGCATCATCAGGGTCGTGTTCTTTGGCAGTTCTTCAAATTTGTAAGCATCGGATACGCTGTAGCCGCCTGAAATGGTATACGATTGGGTATAGCCAAAGTCCACATCTGTCTGGCGCTTTTCGGCTACAAATGGGCTTTTGGTGAAACCGGAAAAAAGGCCGTAAGGCAAAAAGCTGTAGCCGCCCGAGGTTTGTAATGCACCCGAAAAATGGATATGCGCGTCCAGCGATGGTGCAGCGTCTTCGGGGTCAGAAGTAGTTATCGAATCAATCGTCACACGGTTTGCCGATTCGGCTGTGAGTTGCTCCTTTAGCTTAGCTGTTGTAAAGTTCCCAATCTGGTTATTCTTGGCATAATCAAAATGGCTTACATTTTCAGTACCCGTAAACCGTCCATTTTCATCTACCTGGGTATGGCCCGAAATCACCTGTTTGTAGGGATGATCGTAGCTGCTGAGTGAAATAAAACCACCGGACTTATTATCAACCACAAAGCCGTCGGTAAATTGCACATTGGCCGGTATCAGGTCCGCCGGGTTGGACTTATCGGCTGCGTTGAATATATATGGTTTGTTGTCGGCGATGGCATACACATACATGCCATCAAACTGTTCTAAAAACGGATACGATACATTTACTTTTCCATGCTTCCTGGTGCTCACGAGGCATGGATAGGCTTTAATGCCGGCATCTTTCAGGAGGCTTAACAGGATGAGATTAATGTCCCCGGTATTTCCGCTTTTAAGGTCCCAGGCCTTTTTAATGCCATCCTCCGACCGGTAGCCATTATAACCATTCCAATCCATGTTTTTTTGAACATATTTATAGATCAATTCTGTTTTTTCATGTTCATTTTTTGACGCCGCCACAACCGTTTTTATCTCTGCAGACCCGATAGGCTGTTTACGCAACTGGAATCCAAAAAACTCATCGTCGAGGAGTTTTTCCGTAAGCGCTTTCCAGGTGGAAACATAGTTGTGTTTGGTGCCATCGGTTTCAGTAATCCCTGATAGTTGAAAATCAACACGCTGGTAATAATCTTTGATGCCTGCCTGGTAAGGCTCGTTGCGAAGGCCAGGAATATTTTTCATCACATAGCCGTAACCCTCATCTTTTATGCTTGGTTTTGTAGTCGCAATATCCTGCCGGTGCACCACCTGCATGGTAAAGGCGAGAGAACCCGGAATAACTACATGATACGAACTGTATTTCACAGCCTGGTCTTTCTGGAAATACCAGCTCCTGATACCAACATATCCGCTTTTTACGGTTGTTTTATACTTAAACTCCACCACTGAACCTGGTTTTACCCCGGGCAAGGCAAAAGCAACTTCGGAAAAATAGCGGTCTAGTTTTTTGTCAAAAATCATCGCCTGATCCAAGGGTGTTGTCTGGATATTTCCTGAGGCATCGAGGTTATAGGTGTAGCCCTTTATGTCGGTAATTTGTTCGTAGGAGGCTTCACTTTGGTATCGCAATTTGAGATCGGCTTCATGCATGCCTCCCTCTTTTAAAATTTTGATCCGGATGCGCCTTTCGGTCACCACGTCAATAGAATTAAAAATGGTGGTTTCGCCAATATTCATAAGATACACCACATCGGTATCCGGGTCGAAATCACATTGATTTAATTCAAGGTCAGCTTTATCTATCGCTCCAAAAGCGGGCAAATGATCCTGGGCTTGCGTACACTGGTAAAGTAGGGTCGCGAGTAATACACACACAAGTCTTTTCATATATACATTTAAAGGGAAATAGCCGGTGGGAATCGGGCCTGGCACTTCCGGCAGGCCGGTTGAGGCAGTTACACAATTCCCCGGCAGGCAGCTTCTACTTTGCTTTTTTCTTGATAACGATCTGTTCCCCCAACACCGCGTACATTTTTTTGTAATACTCCTTGAGATCCGGGTATTCTTCGGCGCTATATTGCGGGCGCCTGAAATCCATCACGATCCTGAAGTTCAGGGTGTTTTCATCTTTTTGCATGATACGGGTGAGCACAATGCTGGTGTCCGGCATAATCATACTCATGTTCTTTGGCAGGTCATCAAATTCAAAATTGTCGGCCAGGGTATAGCTGCCCATAATGGTATAGTTCTGGTTAAAGTCAAAATCCACGTCGGTCTGGCGTTTTTCTGACACAAACGGATTTTTGTCAAAACCCGCAAAAAGATTATACGGTATAAATGTGTATTCACCGGAAGACTGTAACTGCCCTGTGAAATCTACTTTTTGCTCAAACGGCAACGCATCATCCGTAAGATTCTTTACCGCTATTGAGTCGATTTTTAAGCTGATGCCACTATTATCTGCCAGCACCTCTTTCAGTTTACCATTTTTATACGTCCGGGTCCGGATATTTTTGGCATACTCAAAGCTGTTAATCAGCGCTTCGCCCTTGATGGCGGCTTTGTCATCTACCTCAATATGTAGCGCAATAGTATGTTTTAGTCTTTTTTGATAATCGCTGATGCTGGCGAAGCCACCCTGTTTAGGATCTACAATGAAACCCTGCGTAAGCTGTACATCGTACGGCAATAGGCCCGGTGGGTTGTATTTATCGGCAGCATTCAACACAAATACATTGCTGTCCGTTTCTGCGTACACATACACCGAATTAAACTGGTCCAGAAAAGGGTAAGCCGTATTCACGATGCCATTATCGCGGGTACTTACCAGCATGGGATAGGCCTTTATTTTAGCATCCTTCAGCAGCGACAGCAGTATCAGGTTGATTTCGCCACTCGTGCCGCTTTTCTTATCCCAGGCCTGTTTGATACCGTCAGATGAACCCCGGCTGTTGCTATAATTCCAGTCCATATTCTTCTGCACATACTTGTATATCAGCGATAGTTTTTCCTTGTCGGTTCCCGCCAGTTTTACCATCACCTTCAGGTCATCTACACCCGGAATATTTTTTTTGATCTGCTGGCCAAACCATTCCGCCTCCAAAAGTTCCTCGGTAAGTTTTTCCCAGGTGGTGCGGTACGACCTGCTGATGCCCCCCGGCGGATTATAGGCCGACAGTTGGAAATCCACCCGTTGGTAATAGTCCTTAAGTCCTGCCTGGTAAGGTTCGTCTCTTAAAGCAGGGATATCGCGCATGATGTACCAGGTTCCTTCCCGGTCGGTTTTCGGCTTGGTTATTTCAACCGGCTGGCGGCGGGTCACCTGGTAGGTAAAATCAAAATAGGAAGGGATCAGGAGGTTGTACGCGCTGTATTTTACAGCCACAGAGCTTTGAAAATTCCAATTGTCGATATCTACATATCCACTTTTTTTATAACTCCGGTACTTATATTCTACCACCGAACCCACTTTTACGTTGGGGAAGGCAAACGAAATTTCCGAATAGTTTTTGCTTACTTGCTTGTCAAATACAAGGGACTTGTCCAGCTTGGTAGTTACTATATTACCAGCTTCGTCCAGGTTATACACCATACCAGCCAGATCGCTGATGTCTTCATACCTGTCCTTACTATAATATTGAAACTTCACATTGGCTTCTGCTATGCCCTTTTCTTTCAGGATTTTTATCCTTATCCTACGGTCGGTCTGCACATTAACGGAGGAAACATTTTCCATGACCTGCACTTCACCCACATCAAAGAGGTAAAGGGCCTCCGTATCCGGGTCAAAATCACAGCTCTTCATTTCAAGATCGCTCTTATCTATTTTGCCAAAAGCAGGTAGTTTATCCTGCGCACCGGCCGTGTATAACATAAAAATGGCCGCACCAACGGAGGTCAGAATGTTTTTCATGGAAGGTTAGTGTAATGTTTTCCAATATTAAGCGAAGAAGCGGGGCAAACAAAGAGAATCTGTTGCGAAAAGGCAAATAACATGGGAAACAGAGCATTTTAGCCTGCTGCCTTTTCCAAAAATGGAGCTGAAATGATAATTGGGCACCTTATCAAAAAAGAAAAGGGCCGTGAGACGGCCCATTTTCAAACCCTAAACCCTTAAAACACTTTCATATGTCCAAACACCGTGCCAAAGGATTTTGGTTTGGAAATATTTTTCTAAATAAAAAATTTATCTAATTGATTATCAATAAAGATATTTTTATGACTAGTCAATTTGCATACGAAGAATCAATTTTCAGCCGCTGCATTGCATTCCGGAATAGCTTTCTGAATAGCAGTTCAAGTGGTACCAGGAAAGTATTCGGGCCGGCAATGTTTTCATAAACCAGGTAGCCGGAATAGTCGGGGTGGTTTACTGTTGAAACAGCCTGATTGCCTGTAATAATTAAGCTGCCTTTCGATAGCGATAAATAGGGCAAGGATTACAAGCGATACAAATGCTGTTAGCAGGAAAATAGCGATCTGATCTAACTCTTGGGTCTGCTTTTGTGACGATGACGATCCTCGCTGATATCCTAATGGGCATAGGAATGCTAAAATAGAGGCGATACGATGATATCCGCTTATTTTTGGCGTAAACCGAATATATGAAATTGAGTTTTGTGATGAGCCTGTTTGCATTTTTAGGATTGAACTGCACTTCTCAACCGACGCCTGAAAAAGCGTTGGATAACAACACCCTGCTTTGGCAGATCACTGGCAACGGGCTGAAGCAGCCGTCGTATTTTTTTGGTACCATGCACATTTTATGTTCTGAAGATGCTACAATCAGCAAGAATTTTAATACTGTGATTAATAAGGTAGGCCAGGTGTATTTTGAAATTGATATGGACGACCTTGGACAAATGTTTGGTGGCATGAGCGCCATGAATATGCTGGATGGCAAAAAGCTCAAAGACCTGTATACCGAAGCAGAATATGAGAAAGTAAAATCCTGGTTTGATGCGCATGGACAACTGCCCTTTAACATGATAGATGGATTTAAACCCCTGCTACTGAGCTCCATGGTGGAGGAGGATGCCATGGCCTGCCCACAAAAAGATGGGATGGAAATGCGGATAATGGAGCTCGTAAATAAACGCAAACTGGAAATCAAAGGACTCGAAACGATGAGTTTCCAGGCGGGCATCATAGACAGTATTCCGTATGAAGAACAGGCAAAGGAATTGCTCGAAAGCATTGACAGCGTAGGTACGCAAAAAAAGCAAATGCAGCAGCTCGTAGCCGAATACAAAGGACAGAACCTGGATTCAATCGATGCGCTGACGAAATCTGAAGAAGGCGGTGTAAGTAAATACCTGGACCTGATGCTCTACAACCGCAACCGCAACTGGGTAAAGCAGTTTGATGCCATCGCCCAGGAAAAATCCACCCTGTTTGCCGTAGGTGCAGGCCACCTTCCCGGAGATAATGGGGTCCTGAATTTGCTTAGGAAGAAGGGTTATACGCTCACGCCGATGAAAAATTAATAACGACATTCTTTCTGTAACCAGTTCGGTATATACCCAGATTCATATCGTAAAGATTCTAACCACAAGAGTGGATAGTAGTTTCAGATGCTATCTGCTGGAAAATTACAATGATGTGTTTTGTGAGAGCCCCACGTCGAATCCAGAGTGCTTTTCACCCAAATATTTTGCCAGTATAAAAGACCCGGATCAATTGGTAAAAGGGTTAGCGGATTTTGCTAGCAGCGAACCAGGCTAAATGCTAATTTTTACCAGCCTGGCTCATTTTTTCTCTCTTTTTGCGTTAGTTTGATACCGTAATCAATTAAGCATGACTCAGGGTAAAAAACTATTTACTGTTTTCCTATTGTTTTCCATCTCCTTTTTCAGCGTTTCAGCACAAGATACGATCCGTGTGCAGGCTGCGAAACCCGATACTATTCAAACCATTATTCCACTGGTCAACACCACGCCGATCAGCGATATAGATATTCCGATTCGCATTGGGCTAAAGCCTTTTTACAAATGGGCCAACCAGTTCATCGATACGCTGTATACCTCACCCAATTATCCCTTCGACTGGGAGCAGGATGGCTGCGATAGCCGCTACCAGTACCGTTTTGTACGCGGGCCATTCGGTTTTAAAACCTATAACAACATGCTGTTGGTTAATTTCAGCGGCCACTACCAGGTAAAAGGCAGCACCAGGATTTGCAGTGGTACTTCCAGTTATTCTCCCTGGACACCACCCTGCGGTTGCGGCTTTGATGGTGAAACGCCCCGGCGTATTGATGCGGGCTTTATTATCAAGTTTGTGGTAAACCCCGACTACTCCATTGGCCTCTTTGTAAACCGCATAGAACCAGTACCAGTAGATAAGTGTTCCGTTTGTTTTTTCGGCAAAGACATTACCCAAACCGTAGCCGGCCAATTGCGTACTGACCTCGACACTTCGATAGCGGAAATGCAACGCAAAATGACAACCATGAGCCTGAAACCCTACATGCAGCTGATGTGGGATACGATGCAGGCCGGCTATAAAATTCCCGGTCTTGGTGTGATGAATTTTCAGCCCGAGCAAATCCGCATGAGCCAGGTGATATTGAAAAACGATACCATGTATTGTTCGCTCGGCTTAAGTGCGAGGCCCTCACTCATCAATAATATTTCGGCCGGTGACCGCAAGCCCCTGCCCAATCTCAGCGATTTTAGTTTTAAAAATGGCTTCCGCATTTTTACCCAGCTACACCTGCCTTACGATAGTTTGAATGGTATCATCAATAAGCAAATGGGCGGCACTCTTATCCCCGTGGGCACTGGGCTTTTTAAGAGAAATATCCGTGTTGACTCCGTGCGGCTGCTCGGCGGTGGCAGCAGAATGTTTGTGCAGGTCTACCTTTCCAAAGGCATTAGGGGAATTGTATATCTTGAAGGCAAACCCAACTGGGATCCGGTGACGCAGGAACTGCGCATGGATAGCCTGGGGTTTCATTTGAAAAGCAAACAATTGCTGATCCGCACCGCTAGCTGGCTGCTGGATGGTGCCATTGAAAAGAAAATTAAAGATGCTTGTAAGTTCCAGCTGGCCGACCGGTTAAAGGTTATGCAGTACATGATCACGCTTAAGATGAACCAGCAGCTGTATGCCGGTATTTACAGCAAGGGCTATGTAAATAAGCTGTCAGTAGAAAACCTGGTGACCAATCCCACAGGTATCGATATCGGTGCGGCTGCAGCAGGTCGTTTATTCTTAGATGTGGATGGGGAAGCGCTGCTGAAACAGTTTACGGCAAAATAACAGATTACCGTTTTGTAAGCCATTTACACTTACTCTACCTCCGGTTTCAACTCATGAGCCGAAAATATTGAAATGTTTTATCGGGGTGGAAGATGGGTCCTGAACACATAAACGATAGCAATGGGACAGGAACAATGGCAATGGAACCTTGGCAATCAATTGGGCCTGGGATTATTCAGTAGCTCGTGGACCCGTGCTGTGGATCCTGGATATGCCGGAAGCCACCTGTGAAGACTGAACTATTACAATACGGTGATTGCAAAAGCACAAGTCTCGCCGCCCAATGGATGCGGCCCTACGATCTCTGGAGTAAAAGTATGGGTGCCAACGGTAACTGGTGTACCAATGCCGACTAATGTGACCATTTGCGAGCCGCTCATGGTAAAGGCCCCTGAGAAGGCAAACTGCATGCCGTTCACAATATTGGTGGCGATGGTAAAATGGCCCAACACCGTACAATATACCCTCATCTGGACGGTATTGGTATTATTCAAAGCCATCCCGGCTGTACTGGTGCCTGCTACCGTGTAAATGCAGGTATTAATGCCGGCTACAGTGCCTGATTCCAATACATAGGTAGCCAATGGCTGCGCATTGAGCACGGTTACATTAAAACTACAGTGGGAGGCACCGTTGGCGGGCGTAAATACGAGGTTCCTCGCGAGCAGTGGCGTGCCATGCCCGGCAAGGGTAATGGCTTGCAGCCCAGTGGTGGTAAAGGTTCCTGATTTTGAAAAACTAATGCCGTCCAATGTGTCCGTTGAAAGTGTATACACACCAACGGCAGTTACGTTTACCATTATATTCACGGTATTGGCTGCATCCATGGCAACACCATCCTGGTAGGTTCCGGCTGCTATCGCATTCTGGCAATCGTTGGGCGCGCCGGCGAGGGTAAATGTGGCCATCGCTACTGGTGTTGCCGCCACATCTATCGTAAAGCTACAGCCGGCGCCAACTGGCGGCTTAAAGCTAAAACTACCAACGGAAGAAGGTGTTCCGCTACCCTGCAGGAGCATGTTTTGGATACCGGTCACCGTAAAAGTTCCGGAGCCTGAGAATTTGATACCATTAACAGTCGCGGTGCTCACCATGTACGTGCCGATGGTGGTAACATCCGCTTCCAGCGTCACTGTGTTGCCAGGCCCCAACGCGGTGCCGGCATAATATTGCCCGGATAGCAACGCACCTGTACAGGCCCCGCCTGCGCCGCTGAGCGTGTATACAGCTGTGCCCGATGAAGTACCGCTGACAATGCCACCTTCGTAACTGTATTCTTTTTTACAGGTAAAGAAAAAGACGGCAATGCCGACTAAAAAAATAGTGGTGCTGGCTAGAGTATACAATCTTTTCATGTCATCTTCAGAAACGTGGGTAGCCGGCTGGGTAGTCAAGGCACACACCGCGTCATTCAAAGATAGAAAAAGCTGGCGTGGTATTCCATCTTGCTGTTTGCTAATTCAATGGCCGGTTGCAGGGGCGGTTGTTTTCAACAAATTATTGATCATACCATTAAAAATAAAGTAGTGGAAAGGCAATACTGCATACCAGTAAAGCCGGCCCCACAAACCTTTTGGCCGGAAGGTGGCGATCTGCCGAAGGTGGGGAACGCCATCTTTTTTCATTATCTTAAATTCCAGCCAGGCTTCGCCGGGCACTTTCATTTCAGCAAAGAGTAGCAGTCGTTTATTTGGCTTGTCGGCCACCAGTACCCGCCAGAAATCAAGCGCATCGCCTGCATTGATCTCGTTCGCATTTGTACGGCCCCGCCTCAGGCCTACCCCGCCTACAAACTTATCCATCAGCCCACGGACCTTCCAGAGTGCCGTGCCATAGTACCAGCCTTTTGCACCGCCGATACTCCAGATATTGGCCAGCACGGGTTTTGTGTCACCTTCTATTTTCCGCCACTTAATATCTTTAAAACAGCCAAAGCTGGGAACGGCCACATACTGCATCAGCTCCGTCGAAGCCCCGCTGCTGCTAAAGGCATCTTTCCAGCTGCTGAGCACCATCTGCTGTTCTATTTTTTCAAAAGCCAGCTGTACCGCACTTTTGTAGGGTAATAAATCTATATGTAAATTTTCGGCGAGTTGATTGGGCCGGCAAACCACATTTACCTTCATACTATTCACCAGGTTGACTGCAAGTGGGTAGGAGGTAGCAGTTACAAAGTAGAGCCAATACGACGAAATACGTGGCGTCATCACCGGGATGGTAAAAATGAACCGCTTTAATTTTCGAACTTCAGCAAATTTTAGCAGCATGTTTTTATAGCTCAGCACTTCCGGACCACCGATATCATAGTTTTGGTTAAAGGTGTTTTCTTGTAACAAAACCCCACTTAGAAGTTGGATCACGTTGCGTATGGCAATCGGCTGACATAAAGTGTTCAACCATTTCGGGGTGATCATAATTGGTAGCTTTTCTACAAGGTCCCGCATAATTTCGAAGGATGCACTGCCGCTGCCTACAATTATACCAGCTCGTAAAACGGTAAGCGGTTTTTGTCCAGCTACCAGTATTTTTTCCACAGCCAGCCTGCTTTCCAGGTGTTTTGACAGATGCGTTTCATTTACAATACCACTTAGGTATATTACTTGCCTGCAATTGGTCTTTTCGACAAGGCTGGTAAAATGGTGCGCTGATCTGGCCTCCTGTTCCTCAAACTTTCCACCATATGCCATGGAGTGGATCAGGTAGTAGGCAACATCTATGTCCACGGGAAAAGAGATAGACCCGGGCTCCTCCAAAAAATCGATTTCAATAATATGGATTTGCTCGTGACGATGTTCTTCCTCAAATCGCCGCCGGTTGCGTACACAGCAATAGAGCTGGTGGCCTTTTTCGAGCAAAGCCGGAATGAGCCGCTGGCCGATATAGCCGTTGGCACCAGTTAAGAGGATGTTCATGCAATCCTAACAAGCAGGCGTAATATAAGTTGAAGAGAAATTTCCGGCTCAGGGTTTATAAATCGTACAACTGAATTTCTGATCGGTTCCATTGCCGGTAAGTACTACTATTTCCCCCCCCCCGCCGGTTGGCGCGGCCCATAAAAAAGTACCACCGGATACGCTATTACGAATACAGGTAACTAAGGTGGTAGAATTAGTTTCAGTAAGTGAGGGTGCAGATGGCCGTTACAGCTGCTCTTCATGAACCAAAATCATAGGAATGTCTTTATTGGGGCGGATGATAGGTCGGGGGGAAACCATTACATTAATCGTTCATGTCATTAGTGTAGCTTCTGTTGCATCTCACGAACGTGATAGTTTTGGGGGAGAATAAAAACCACTCGAACGAAATAGACCCTGGCTAAGTTCCTGGTCGTATCGACTAACGCATCATTAGGCGGCTTATTGACGAATAACCAGCAAACTACACCCCGAAACCCAGGTAGCTTTAACCCCGGCGCATTACTGGACTCAACTCATAAAAGGCGCCATGGGAAAGAGATTGATGCTTTTTTGCAGACAGTAATTACCTTTGAGAACGATTGCGTAAAATTTATACAGTGTAGTTGGGGTGTGAATTAATTTTAATTCTTAAAGCCATATCAAAATGAAAAAAACATACCCTCGGTTAATGGACTTGTACAAACTTGCACTAGCGTGCGTATCTCATTTTTTGAAAAATGCGAAAGTTTTACTTCCATTCGTCACCTGCGCGCATTATTAGTTGCGTTATTGCTGGGCCTAATACCCTTGGCTGCAACAAATGTGTTTGCTACGGATTATGTGCCGCCTGACCCGAGCAATCCGGTAGCGTTTCCCGGTACCTGTATTACTTACAACGGACCATCATCCTCGGCCAAATGCGCTTTACCTAGATGGGAGCCTTCCGACAGATACTGCAAACGCCTATACCTATTTTTTTAACGAGATACACGACGACAAGGCGAATGTAAAAGCACTTCGGCCCTACATAAACGCCAACACAGCGACAGCCACGAAGGCTAACGACGGTAAGGTTTATTCCGCCCCGTGGCTTTATTGGACAGATAACCCTGAGGATCCAACTATTTCCAGCGCTACCGGCACCAAAAACCGGTAATGGCAACAGCTCCGGAAATATAAACTATCAGTTAACTGATCCAACACCAGTTAAAGGAGCAAATTACTACCGTTTAACACCGTTTAATAAAGACGGAACCGCCATTAACCTGGGTATTCAGGTTGTGAACATCAGGGCCAAGTCTAAAAATTGGGTTATTCATCCGAATCCTGCGAAAGCAGTCTTCTCCATTGATCTTTTTGAAACAGAAAAATGCGGAGAAAGAAGTACGTATCGCAGATATAACCGGAAAAATAATTTTTAGTAATAAGATACAGGTGACTGATGCCAAAATACAAGTTCATTTAGGAACTGCTCCTGTCCCTGGCGTTTATACCATACAGGTAGAAGGACTCGAAAGTAAAATGCTGTTTTTTAAGTAAAAACGAACCAGTTAATTTTAAAGCCAGCTCATTATGAGCTGGCTTTTTTCATGGTTTTCTATACCAATATGTTTTGAATATAACGATTGGCCAAAAGACAATGATCCTGTGATATAGTATGCCATCCCAATGGGTGGATAGGGTTATTTTTTTTGTAATTGACGCAAATAACAATCCCTGAGCCAATAAGTTATCGACCCAAGGATTGATATAACCTCGGTTCGGCGCTAATTCGCCGGCTATAAAAGCCGCGGCCAATAACTACCGGGCCGCAGGTGGTACAAAAATGATTGGGCAATTAACTATAATACCACGACCTCCCGCCGGACCAGCAGCGTTGAGCCCACCAAGGGACGAATTGCGTACCCCCATGCCCCCAGGCAATACAAACTTATCGGCATATAATTCAATTACATTAATGTTGGCAATTACTTCATATTTGTCTGATTTAACCCGCGTTCTCATACCAGCTGCAATTGCAGCATCACTCCACAGTACAGGATGTACATCCCAAAGAGGGCTATATGCTGCAGCATCACAGAATGCGCCCGGGTCGTCAGCATTTTCGCAACCCGCCTGCTCCTGAAAGATGTTGAGTGGATCACCCTCACCAGCTACTGCAGAGCGAAGCCCCTGACGATTTGGATTATTGATACCCATTGGGCCATTAATTACGGGTATCAAGGCTTCTCTGGCAGAGCGAAACGATTTATCATCACCCGGATTAGGCGCAGCGGCCATATTGGCTGCAAATGTATTATCCTCAAGAGCAGCAATATCATTATCAGAACTTTCAGTGGTAGAATACAAAATTGCGAAACCTTCGTAAAACCCTCTTGCCAGCCTCATTTTTACGGTCATATTTATTTTATCCATGCTGATCACCCGATCATGCACGCCTGTACTATTTGATAAATGAGATGCGTTATAAACTGTCTTCCCATCGAATGTTACAAGAGGACTATAGTTAGCATCTCCAACTGAACCGGGAATGGAACCGGGATTCAGGGGGAAGCCCAAAGGACCCGGCACTACTTTTAACACCGGAGAAAAATCCACATTTCCGGAAAATTTAAGTATCGGAAAATTATTGGGATTTTTCGCACCACCAGTTACTACAGTGGCCGTTTGCGTTGCCTTGGTACCAATAGCATGTACCAGTTTTGGGGTCCAGTTTAACCCAAGTTCAATAGATTTATCTACGTTGTTAGATTCAGTAATGATGTAATAAACATCACCTCCGTTAGCATCTTGTCCACGATAAAGCGGAAGAATTGCTGTAGCAGTGACCGTATCTATTTGTGTGGCGCTCGCCAAAAAATTTGGCAGACTCCTTAACTTAGGTGCACTAATAGTATCGTTTTTTTTGCAACCGACTCCCATTAAGGCGAGCATCGACAAAAAAATTAAATTTTTCATTTCATTTAGTTTTAAGATTATTTGTAATGTTTTTAATTATCAACAACTAGGTTAACCTACCCGTTGCACTTTATTTCATTCTGTCCGACATCATAATAGTTTCGAAAAATGACCGCTATTTCTCCTAATACTTGCTTAGCTATATGCTGCCATTAAAATTTTGCAGGTTTTTTTAATTTTCAAAACCGGCAATATTGTACCCCGTTAAATGATCTATCCTAGCCTTTCGGGGTTGTGAAAAAGTTTGAAAAACTTTGTGATTGTAAAAAACTATGGACTTCTTCGAAATACCATTTTTCATTCAATAGAAATTTTTATGACTTTTTTGCAGCTGTTTTTATCATCACGCTTCGCACAATTAGCAATGCTCATGGTCAGTTTTATAAAATAGGCCTTATCATTATTTCCATAGGCATTTACATTATTAGTAATTTCAAAAAATTTATCAGTAATTATAATTTAAAATTTCATTTCATATTTAGTGTTGTGGTAAAATCATGCCAGACGGGAAATGGACGTAGATGCTGGGTTACAGATTTTGTTTGAGGAACTATTTACTCGATAAATTATGGTGGAGTGGGGAGATTTGTCAGTTATCTGACATATCCTAATTTGACCTTTCTCTTATTGGCTTTTATCTGATTTAGTAACCATTGAAGCATTATATGGAGCGGCTTATAGTTGTGAGTCTGACGAATCAGGATGAATAAACTATTGGGATAAGCGATTGCGAACGATAACAGCGAATATGGGGCCCGTTATACTGCACTCAGATATTACCAATTCCCTTCTAATGTACAGTTCCGAAAAAGCGCTGCTGCTATAAATGAATGTTATGTCTGCCGAAATATTTTTGAATATAACTGCATAAGCCCGGCCTGGATGCCGAAGTCAGCGACTTTGAAGGCTGCTTATTCTTTTCATGTCCCAACTCGAAGGGTCGAGATACTCAGAGAAAAAATCATGATTCCATTCAGCGAAATCAATTTCTGTTTTCTGTAGTTTTCTAATGTTTTCCAGCACCCCTTTTCCTTCAAATTGCAGGGGCCATTTTTTATGGACCGGAAATGGAGATTAAAAAGCCAGCTCACGCTGCCAACTTCCCCTTTAACAATCCACAATACCGCTGGTATAGGCGGTATTGTTTTTTACTTAGGAAAACAATAGTTTTCATCAGCCAAAAAAATATAACTGATATGAAAAAAATACTGCTTGCGGCATTGCTGCTCAATGCTACGCTGCTTACCACAGCCCAATTAACGACCGTTCCCGATGGTGGCAATAAGAAAGCCACAGTTGCAGAAAAGGTCGGATTAACCGATGTGACGATTCATTACGACCGCCCCGGGGTGAAAGGCCGCGAAGGAAAAATCTGGGGCCAGCTGGTGCCTTTTGGGTTCAACGACCTGGGTTTCGGAACCAGCAAGGCAGCGCCCTGGCGGGCAGGCGCCAACGAAAACACCACCATTGAATTCAGCACCCCTGTAAAAGTGGAGGGACACGACGTGGCGGCGGGCAGGTATGGTTTTTCAATTGCGGTAGGTAAGGAAGAAAGCACCCTGATCTTTTCGAAGAACAGCACCAACTGGGGCAGTTTTTTTTACGATCCCAAAGAGGATTTTTTAAGAGTGACTGTTAAACAGCAGCCCATGGATAAATTGGTGGAGTGGCTGAAATACGAATTCATCAACCAGTCTGAAAATAAAGCTACTATCGCACTGATGTGGGAAAAATGGATGTTCCCTTTTACTGTTGAAGTGGATGTGCAGAAAGACCAACTGGAATCTTTCAGGAAGGAACTGAAAACCGACAAGGGTTTCGACTGGAAACCCTGGGCACAGGCCGCCGAATACGCCGCGGACCACAACACCAACCTCGAAGAAGCACTGGGTTGGGCTGATTACGGCATCAGTGGCCAGTTTGTAGGCGAAAAAAATTTCCGCACCCTCTCTGCCAAAGCCAGGGTGTTGCGCCAGTTGAAACGTCTGCCCGAAGCGGATGCCATCATGGCCGAGGCACTACCACTGGGTAAGATGAATGAAGTGCACAACTATGCCCGGCAGGTATTGGCAGCCGGTCGCCCGGAAATTGCCATTCAGGTTTTCAAGGACAACTACAAAAGATTCCCCAACACCTTTACCACCAATATGGGTATGATGCGGGCCATGAATGCCGCCGGTGATGTGAAGGAAGCGCTGAAATATGCTAAACTCGGCCTGGCGCAGGCGCCCGATCCAGGCAATAAAGTGGCAATACAGGGGATGATAGAGAAACTGGAAAAGGGGGAGTTGATTAAATAAGTCAATGGGTCAGCAGGTCATTGTCTCACAATCGACCGTTGAACGTCGGGACCCCTCGCCGACCGGATGTTTTCACCTGATAAAAAAACTGCACCAGGAAGGTGCAATTTTTTTATCAGGTTCCTTCGGTTCGGTTCGTTTCGCGCCGAAATCGAAGGGTTGTTTTATCGGAGCGGAGCCGGTTCGCGGGGACACGAAATCCATGGCATCTGGAGTTGATTAAATAA